>DHMR01000026.1 GCA_002405875.1 bacterium UBA4637 | reverse complement strand
CCACTTAATCAGTTTGACACTACAGCATGTCCATTCGTCGAGAAGGGCACTGGCTCACAGCATCCTCCTTCATTTTTCCTCCCTTCCACCTTATTATAATATCCTGGTCTTCCTCTTTATAAGCATTCTGTCTTTCCTAAATAAATCTTTCGGCTTTCCTTCTTTATAATCTTCTCCCACGCCATAGTCCAGTAAGCATGAACAGTTAGCCAGGGTGTTGTTCTTTCGCAGGCCGATTTTATCGACTTACGAAGGAACAACACGCTGGCTTTTAAAACTGTTGATGCTTGCTTGGCCTATTCCCACCCGGCTTTTTTATCCCTGCAGTCATTCCCAGTTATAATATTTTCTTCTTACTGAAACCAGAAGTCTTTGATTCCGTATCGTCTTTGGGATTTCGGGATTCTTTTCCTGCAAAGTTATTGCGTATTTGGCAAATAGCAAATCGTGATTCGGTAACAATCTTCCTTTTCCATGAAACATGCAAAAGAGTATTGCATATTACAGGCTTCGGCTCGGCATAGATTGTAAGCAAGCTTACATCTCTGCTCTCACCTTGCACTGTAATTCTTCCCATCAGACTTGCCTTATTGCCTTGTACGCACTTTGAAAAGCAGAAAAAGCTTCCCGATCCCAAGTCCGAAAGGACTTAACGAAAGGGAGTAAATAAATTTAGAGACTATGGCAAAAGATTTTAACAACCGCCTGATTACTCCAGAATTGGAAAAGGCAATGCAGGACTATCCGCTCTATTCCCAGGATAGCAAGAAGAAGGATGCTGTTTGCATCGCAGTGTTTTTCATCGGCAACGCTCGCTGGTACATTCTTGAAGGACAGCGAGAGAATGATGATTTTATGCTCTTTGGCATTGTTGTAGGTCTGGCTGAGACTGAATACAGCTACATTTCTGCCAATGAAATGGCAAGTGTGGAACTGGACGCAACCAAGTTCGGACTCGGCAAGGTCAGAGTAGAGCAGAGAAAGCCATTCCAACCATGTCAGCTTTCAGAAATCTTCGACAGAGAGTTGCAGTCTTTCCTCAACAGACTTTACGATTGAAAACATTTTTCTCGGTGGGTAGTGGCTGATGGCTGCTACCTGCCAAGTAACAACACTTAAAGCAATGAACATGGTACAGGTTTACATCAAGGGACTGGAGGATAAGGAGTTGAGCAGCTTTTTGCGCTATTATCCGGTACGTATCAAGAACATCGGTATGGATGCTTCCTTCGACCGCCAGGTTATCTATGATTTCAAGGATGGTCGAAACCATGCTGATGTGGCGAAGTGCGTGGCAAAGATGCTTGTCAAGAAGTTTGGTCGTAAGGTTCGCAGCGTTGTCTTCTCTTGCGTTCCTGCAAGTAGCCAGGAGCGTAACGAGGCACGCAACAAGAACTTTTCTGAACTTGTCTGCAAGTTTTCAGGAGCAATCAACGGCTTTTCCCATGTCAAGGTTGTTGGCGAACGTACCGCAGTTCATGGCACAAAGGTCAAGAAGGATGAGCGAGAAAAGCGCTTGAAGGAAAAGAATAATATTGAGGTGGATGCTAACTTCTTCAAAAACAAGATAGTCTGCATTTGGGACGATGTGGTCACAACCGGCACTTCATTCTGTGCCTACACCGCACAATTAGAACAAGTAGGGGCGCACGTAACAAACGGCATTTTCCTCGGCAAGACATCATATAAATATGTACAGCAATGAAAAGAAAGAACATGACAAAGTTTGACAAGGCTGTTTCGGCAGCCTTTACCGGACATCGCTTTTACAACTTCTCACAGCAGGAGGTCATAAGAGAGCGATTGACCAAAGCCATCCTCGAAGCTAACGAGCATGGCATCAGTAATTTTATTTTGGGATTCGCCATCGGCATTGACCTGATGGCAGCCCAGATTGTGCAGTCGCTGAAACCTTCCTGCCCGGGAATGACGCTTACTGCAGCCATTCCTTTCAGAGGTCAGGCAGATAGGTTCAAGCCCAGTGATAGGGTGGTTTATGACGGATTGATGGCTTCTGCAGATGAGGTGATCATCCTTTCAGAATACTATTACACCCGATGTTTTCTTGATAGAGACGAGTTCATGGTTGAGAATGCGTCCCTTCTCATTGCCTTCTATGATGGGAGAGAGAAGGGTGGAACCTACTACACTTTCAAGAAAGCCAACTGTTTGGGCGTTCCGGTTGTGAATATATATTGAATAACTCGCTAATTATCAAGCTTATGAATGAATTTATTGACATCATCGTTATCTACATCGTTTTCCGTGCCATCATCGCCTTCCTGGGCGCATGGTGGCATGGAGACGGACGCAACGATTTCAGACGAGACCGATAAATGGATCGGTCTCGATAGTATTGTGTACTATTACTCAATCTCCTTTATGAGTATTATTCCAGTTTCCATCCGCAATCGCCATGGTAAATCATCTGTCGGGTCATTCCACCATCTATGCAGATGTTTTCACCTGTGATAAAACCAGCCTTTTCGGAACAGAGGAAAAGTACCATGTTGGCAATGTCGAGAGGATTACCGACTCTGCCTGCCGGTTGCTGGTAGGCATCGGGACCCTCATACACTTTATAGTCCGTATCTATCCATCCAGGAGAGATGGAATTGACACGAGCCTTGCCTGCAAGACTGACGGCAAGGGCATGTGTGAGTGCTGCAATACCGCCCTTCGCTGCCGTATAGCTTTCTGTCTGAGGCTGACTCATGCGGTCGCGAGAAGATGAAATATTGACGATGGAAGCACCTTCTGCAAGATGATTCTTCAGGAGTTTCACCATGTAGAATGGCGCAGTTACACCCACTTTGAGCGCATACTCAAATTCTTCGTATGAGCATTCGTCAATGCCTTTCATCAGGGGTAGGGCATTGTTCACGATGAAATCTACCTTGCCGTATTTTTCGATTACCAGTTTCGTGAACTCCTTAATAGCATACTTGTTTGAGAGGTCGCCAACAAAATGATCAAGTCCTTCTTGCTTGTCGATGACTTCTACCAGAGCTCCTTGCTTTCTGAACTCTTCGGCAATACATTTGCCAATGCCTTGTGCGCCACCTGTCACGATGACTACTTTATCTTTGTATTCCATTATTTTCATTTGTTTTTCAGATGAAACTCCTTCCTTGTCTTTGCCATTGCTTCCGTAGCCCTGTCATGGGTTTCTATCAGCAGTGGACTCTTGTGATATTGCACAATCTTGACTCCGACAGAGTTGTGCCTTTTCTTTTTCTCGATGCATTGAATGATCAAGTCCGGATTTGCCGACTTTGATGTTGGAGTCTTGTCGAAATTCTGAATATAGGCAGCGTTGGTCAGGAAGAGAATATCAGAACCTTCCGGGATTTCCTGCATTACCTTGATCATGAGGGTTAGCATCATTCGGAACTCCGTGGTGTGTAGGTCACTGATTACATCACGGCTGATGATGTTGCCATTGTTCTCAATTACAACGGCAGCACCACTAGCTCGCTCTTTATGGCCATAATCACATGAGCCACCTATCCAAACGTAATATGTAGAAGTATCTTGTGTCATAATTATTTTAACTCATAAAACTCCATAATATCCAGCATCTTGAATAAAGTGCCATTAATAGAAGAATGCCAGCTTTGATGAAAATGCCCATAACACCAATGAGTTACATGCAGCTGATTTTTTGTCAGAGTTTCATATAGGCGATTCATAACTTCACGTTCCTGCTGTATGTCTGATAACAGAGTTTTGTCGTTGCCAGTCCATTTGTCTAATCCTTCCTTGCTTAACAATTCGCAGAAGGATGGAGACGTATGTGTTATTACAATGTCAACCTTCTGTTCTGACAAAATCAATGTTAGTGCTTCATCATTATAAGTAGGCGATTCGTCCTTCCAATAGTATGAAGGTGAAAAATCATCAACATCTTCCGTGTTGCCATAACGTTGCCGTTTTTGATGTTCTTTACTCCATGCTTCAAGCCTATATGTACGGTCAACCGATATGGCTCCTCCTACACAAAGAATCGAATGGTTGCAAGCGTTGATTACAGAATAGTCTGGAATCGCAATAAAGCGTTTGTACTTAAAACTTTTACCATCAAAATATGCTGGGTTGTCATGATTGCCTCTAATGAATACAATCCAATTCTTGGCATCATTCATACGTTTGGCGTTCCTTTTCACCATATTGTCATAATAGCCTCTCTTGTCAAACCCAAATCCACAATCGCCAGCTACAATAACTAACGTGTTCTGCATTTGATATTGCACACAAATTTTGTTCACGAGGAGATTAAAGTCGCCGTGAATATCTCCAGAAACTACTACGTTATTGCATTCTGGAAACTGATATATATCGTATTTTCTGCTATTCATCTTTCATATTCTCCCAAAACGGAAGAAGTCTTTGCTGTAAGAACGCTATCACTTCGGTAAAAGACAATTTGTCTGTGTACGTTATTTTGCGCATGAAAGCAGTCCATCTGACTTGCATTTGCTGATTGCTCCCAAACTCCTTTCTGAAGAACATGGTGTTCTCATTATAAGGTGTGTGGCGATTTTCAAATGTATGTTTGATAGCTTCCTGTAGTATTATAGGATTATATTTTTCATTCTGCAAGATTTTGTAGAGATCATAATAATCCTTCATTCGACTACTTTGGTCTGCAAGATCCACAATTGCGTGCATCTTTTCGGCAATGACCGTTTCAAGCGAGTAGGCCAGAATATTGGCACTCGGCAGATGTTCAAGCAATACAGGATAATCAAGATCTATTGGGGAAGGTGTTACCACATCACCAAAACCAATATCCATTGTTAAAACCTGGGCAATGGTGTCCATCTTGACTGGAATGCTGAGCCTAATCCCATGATAGTCTTTGAACTCTGTTATATTTTGTGCTGTAATGTGCTCCGTGTCAAATATTACGCCATCTTCCTCGTATGGCACAGAACAAATTTCTCTGAACGCTGCAATTATAGAAGAGCCTTCGTTGCTGATATTATTGCCAAGGAAATCTATATCCAATGTAGGACGAGCCGCAAATTTTTCGTAAGCATACATGAGTGCACCTCCCTTTAGATAAAAGTTTCCTCTATAATGAGTCTGCGATATTCTGTAGAGAAGCCTCTCTTGAAAATACCGAGTTAGGATAGTCTGATTAAAGACGTTTTCCTTTCTTGCAACGTTCAGCAATTTTGTACGTATTGACTTCCCGTAGTTTTTATTTTGTTCTTTACTCATAGCTTCACTTGTAGATAATTTTCCAGGATATTGCCAACACGCAATTGTCTGGCATAATCCATTAGTTTACTGATATTTCTTCCTGGTCTTGAAAGATAATTATCGATGATTTCAGAACAGACATCAATGCCCACCTTGTTGCGAAACTTTACAGCATCGCATACGCATCGTTCTACATCATATACTTTTACCTTAAATCCATCTATGACTTTCTCCATCACGCCGATTTCAAGAATGTTGGAAGTATAGTGATGGAGCTCTATCTTTGGGAATGAAGGAACTTTTACTTTTCTATCCCTTTTGATGGCGACATGATAAGCCTGCGGCATGGATGTCGTAAGCTGATGGATATTCCAGGCAGACCAAAGGCAGAGAATGCCGTTTGGAACAATAGACTCTATATCAACCATACATGCTGACAATTGGTCTATGTTAGCATATACGCCACGGCAAACCTGAATCAGTTCACCTTGGCGAACGGCTTCCAGCATTTTGTAGTAAGCTGTTCGTCCTTGTACTTTGACGCTTGCAGATGATATGAATGAATTCTTTGTTTCCATAATTGTTCTCCTAATTTTGGTACAAAAGTACCACAAATATTTTTAATTGTGGTACTTTTGTACGGAAATCTTTTAAAATCCACCTAATTTTTAATACCTTTCAACAGTTTTATAGCTATTTTAGTACAAAACTACCACAAATGTTGCTAAGTGTGGTAGTTTTGTACAGGATATTAAAAAGGCTATTTCCCATTTCATGGTTATTCGCCGTTTCTAAATTTTTCCTTTTATTTTATCTTCAACGTCCGTAGGTATTCCTTCTGCTCGGGTGTGATTCTGTAGCTCTCGATGGCTTTCTGGATGGTCTTGTTGTGCGTCCAGGGAGCAAGACGGTTTTGCTCGATGTAGGGAATCGTTGCGTCCCATTGCTTGGCAAGGGCGGTGGCGAAGAACCAGGCTACCATCATTTTTACGTAATACTCTTCGCTTCTTACTGATGCTGGAATTTCAAGAAATTCAGCCTTGAAGTCTTTATCCAGGTAATGAGACATAAGTGTCTCTATTCCAAAGCGACAAGTATAGACATGTGATGATTTACTCCAAGTCTTGATCTTCGTCAGCAACTCCTTCTTGTGTTTGGCAAACACCTTCGGAGACATGATATCGCAAACTGCCCAGTTGTCCACGAATGGCAGGAAGGTGTCTGTAAGACGGATGCATTCCTCGTAATCTTTCACCTCGGAAATGAGGAGACCGTGAAGCATGTTCTCATCGTAGTATTCGTGAGGAAGCTGCTGAAGAAAATCCTTGCATTCAGGCTCCTTTGTAAATTCTTTCGCAAACTTGCGAAGCACGGGCACACGAATGCCTATGAAACTCTCCATAGGCACTCCCGGTGTCAGTTTGGCTTGGAAAGCAGCATACTGCTTATCCTGCATGGCGAACAGTCTTTCTTGAAGTGAAGTCATAATTTCTTTGCTTTATAATGCAACATAAAAGGAGTGATTGTTACTTATTCTGTAGGTTTCACCACAGCTCTCCACTCCATAAACTGCTTGGTTGTTTCTCCGCTATGATGGTCGAGGAAGAGACTATGGGCGGTGTCGAGCTTGGCTATCTTCTGCATGTCCTCAGCATCGAGTTCGAAGTCGAAGAGATTCAGATTCTCTTCCATGCGTTCCTTGTGAACGGTCTTCGGGATGATGATCACGTCGCTCTGCAGCAGCCAGCGCAAGGCTACTTGTGCGGCAGTCTTGCCGTATTTCTCGCCAATCTGGGTGAGGGTAGGGTTGGTGAACATTCCGTTCTGCCCTTCTGCCAACGGAGCCCACGCCATGAGCTTGGTGCCAAACTCATTCATGAATTTTCGGGTCTCATGCTGCTGGTTGAACACGTGCGTCTCCATCTGGTTCACCATCGGTGCAATCTCCATGTTGGAAGCCAGGTCGATGAGATGATCAGGGAAAAAGTTGCTCACTCCGATGGCACGAACCTTTCCTGCCTTGTAAGCTTTTTCCAAGTCGCGATAAGCACCATAGCGGTCGCAGTAAGGCTGGTGGAGGAGCATCAGATCGATGTAGTCGGTCTGCAGTTTGCGCAGACTCTCATCGATGCTCTTCATAGTCTGTCCATCGCCATAATTGGAATGCCAGACCTTTGAAACGAGGAAAATCTCATCACGACTCACACCGCTCTTCTTCCATGCGTTGCCCACGGCTTCCTCGTTGAGATAAGCCTGTGCAGTATCTATCATCCGATAGCCCACGCTGAGAGCATCCAGCACACAACGCTCACACTCATCAGGTTCCACCTGATAAACACCATATCCCAGTTGTGGCATTTCCACGCCATTGCTTAACTTTATCTTCTTCATAATCAATATGTTTTAAAGTTCGTTTATTCCATTCTGCCATATTTCATTTCCACGCCTTCCTTATCATACTGCTTGCGCTTGCCGGTTGGTGGCTCAGTAAGCGTGATGCGAACTACTGCCGTGCGTGATAGGGAACGGGCGATGCTCTGGTCGAAAGCATCCATGTGTTGAGGTAGAAATCGTTCACAGACCAGTCGGAGACCATGATTTTTCTCTGTATCATCGGTCACGATTTCAGCCTTGCCGAATGCAATGGCTGATTTGAATTGCAGAGTGAAACTGCCGTCCTTCGGACCAACCGTAGGCGCACAACGGGTTACGGCTGAAAGGCAAACCTCGGGATGAGCCTTGATAGCCTCCAGTTTCTTGCCTTCCAAGGCACCATGAAAATACCAGTTCACATCATCATCAGATGCGAGCGACAGCGGTAAGCCGTAAGGTTTGCCGTCTTCGTCAATAAAACTGACAGTTATATACGGAGCCTTGTGCATTACTTCCAATGCCCATAGACTATCCATTGCTCTTGATTCTTTTCTCATTTTTATCCCATTATTTTATATCTGTTATACTAAACACCTTTACCATATCAGAAAAGATACATCTTTCTTGCTATATATATGATCATTTAATATTATTTCTAATGTCTTGATTTGGCTCTGGTTCCGCAGCCATCATTGGCTGTTCCTCAGGAGGTATGTATCTACTGCTGATGTGGAGACCAGAATCACTGTTCGCTTCTATCTCTCCACGCAGTCGTTCTTTCAACTTGGTGTTTCTGTTGATTACCGTCAGATTGCGTATTGCATAAGCGAGAGCTTTGGGCTGGCCGATAAGCACACAGATTTTCTTAGCTCTGGTAATGCCTGTATAGATGAGGTTGCGCTGAAGCATCACAAAATGAGTCATCAAAACTGGGATTACCACAATCGGATATTCAGAACCTTGCGATTTGTGAATGGTAGAAGCATAGGCCAATGTTAGTTCATCAAGCTCCGTTGCTTCATATTCCACCAGATTGTTGTCAAAGTTGACACATAGTGTGCGGTCTTCTATGTTGACTTTTTCTACAGTTCCGATGTCACCATTGTACACATTCTTGTCGTAATTGTTACGTATTTGCATCACACGGTCGCCTAACTTATAGGTTGTACCACCACGGCTTATGCCCAATGTTGTTGTATTGAGTGCTTGCTGTAGCATCATGTTCAGGTTGGCTGCACCTACCACACTTCTTTGCATCGGCGTAAGTACCTGGATGTTGCTTAAAGGCTGATTGTAAGCCTTTGGCAAGCGATACTTCACAAGTTTTACTATTTCTTCGGCCACTTGTTCCGGGTCTTCATTTTTGATGAAGAAGAAGTCGGTGTGCTTGCCGTTGCTCGTATCTGGATAATGCCCTTGGTTGATGGCATGGGCACTCATGACGATTCTGCTGGATTGAGCTTGCCGGAAGATGCGGGTTAGTCGAACTACGGGAATCTTCTCGGAGTCAATAATGTCGCGCAAAACATTGCCAGCTCCAACACTTGGCAACTGGTCAATATCACCCACAAGCACTAAGCGCATGTGTTCGGGAATAGCCTTCATTAGATTATACATCAATATGATGTCAATCATAGAACACTCATCCACAATCAGCGCATCACCTTCCAGTGGGTTCTCCTCATTTCGTTTGTAACCATCTTGCGGATTAAACTCCAATAGTCTATGAATGGTCTTGGCTTCCATATTGGTAGCTTCGCTCATTCGCTTGGACGCACGTCCAGTAGGTGCTGCAAGCAAAATCCTCATTCCTGCCGTTTTATACGCAGCAATAATACCTTGCGTAGTTGTGGTCTTACCTGTACCAGGACCGCCAGTCAGTACCATCACTTTCGAGCGGACCGCTTGTTGGATGGCAGCAATCTGAACCTCGTCATATTCTATACCCGAGACCTTTTCAATCGCTTTAATATCAGTCTTTAATCCGAGGTTATTTGCTCCTTGACTATTTATTAATGTCAAGAGTTTCTTAGCCGTTCCACGTTCAGAATGATAGAATGGAGGCAGATATATAGCTTCATTCTCACGGATGAGATCTTCCGATATGATCATTTCCGCGATGGCTTGTCTGATAGGTTCTTCGTCTGCTTCAAGCAGTTTCTTGGCAGCTTCTATAAGCTGCTCTTCTATAGCATATACATGTCCTTCGTTGGAAAGTTCATTCAATGTATAGCCTATACCACTTTTGCAACGTCTCAAATCGTTTTTCTCGTAGCCCATATTAGAGGCAATACCATCAGCGGTTTTGAATCCGATACCCCAAATATCATCTGCAAGGCGATAAGGATTCTCTTTCACGATGTCGATGCTTTCCTTGCCGTACTGGCGATATATTTTGGCGGCATAAGCGGTACTTACTCCATATTGTTGCAGGAAGATCATTACATTCTTGATGTCCTTCTGTTTCTCCCAACTGTCTCGGATTTTCTCTACACGCTTCTTACCGATGCCAGCTACTTCATATAGTTGTTCGATGTCATCTTCGATTACCTCGATGGTATCAGTACCGAACCTCTCAACTATCAGATGAGCATACTTCGGACCAATGCCTTTCACCAGTCCGCTTCCCAAATATTTCTCTATGCCATATACAGTTGCAGGCATCACTTCTTCCCACGTTTCGCATACGAATTGACGTCCGTATCGCTTATCTACTTTCCAGTCACCATTACACAATAGTACAGCGCCCACTGGTACATCCAGCAGGTTGCCCACCAAGGTCTGAATAATCCTTGACTTTAACCCTCATCACGGAATATCCATTCTCCTGATTTTGGTAGGTAATGTGTTCTACTACGCAACGTATCTTTATCATTTATTTTATGTCTATCTCTGTGAAACGATTGAAAGTTCTGCCGTCCCTTGTTACTTTCCCGAAGAACATATCTTCCGGTCTTACCCAATAGGCTTGGTCTCCATAGAGAGCCTGATAAACCACCATGCGCTTCTGAGTCTCGGAGTCGAAGGCTGAATGGATGAATTTGTATTTGCCGCCCTTAAAGTGCTGGAAATATCTTTCTTCCTTTGCCGAAAACTCCATCAGCATTTTCTGGGCAAGGGGAGCGTACCAGGTCTTCACCTCCTGCTCAGTAGGCGTATGACCGCCAGGGAAATGGAAGGCTTGATTGTAATGTTCCAGGAAGAGAGGGGAGAAGTGAGCCAGGGTGTCCTGTTCACCAAAAAGTCCCCACACACGATTTTTATAATAGGGGTTGCAATGGTCAAACTGCACGGCTTCCAGCTCCGCAAACTCCTCAATCAGCGCCTCGTCTATCACCAGCCGCTGATTGCCGTCCCTTCTCGGAGCCTTGTATTCATGCTCGCCGATTCGCTCCTTCAGAAACTCCGTCATCATGAAATACGGATTGCCGAGCAGGGCAGGAATGCCCACCACCGGAGCCAGCATCTGGGCGAGGAATGAGCCGCAGCTGTTGCCCAGAAGCAAGTCGGGCTGTTCCCGGTCGATGATGGAGCGAATCTCCTTCAGTGCCTCCTTGGGGTGCAAAGGGAGGTCGGGAGTCAGCACCACCGCCGTCCCCTCAAACGCCTCTTTCAAGGCTCTCGCCATCGGACAACTGCCCGTGGCGAAGAATCCGTGTAGGAATAATATCTTCTTCATGCTCTAATCTTCCATGTCTTGTTTACTTTGTGTCTCTTTTCTTGATTGGTCCGGAGTGGTTGCCTCTATTCAGCTTGATTCCGTGCTTGTTGAGAATGCGGAATACGGAACTTCGGCTTCTGAATCCGCTGGCTCTCCAGATTTCATCTATCGGATGTCCAGCAACATAGAGGTTCACTACAGTCTTCTCTCTGTCGAGCTTCTTCATCTTGCTGACAGAAACAGGAGGGAGGGACACAATCATCTTCTCCTGCAGCTTGATTACATGCTCTGCTGATTTCCTTAGAGCAAGTACTTCGTCGGGCAGGGAACCCATCATTACCAATACGTCAGATGGCTTGGTTTCCGGAAACAGGACGTTGCTGGAGTCAATCCGGTCGTGGATGCTGATGATGCGAATAACCTTGACCCGGCAGAATTCCAGGAATATTGCCAGTTCACGACTGCCACGCAGAGCGTTGGAAAATTTCGGAATCACGAGTTCATCGCCTCTTTGCAATGCTGCCATCAGTTGTTTCCACAGCGGTCTGTGGCGTTCATTATCATCACTTTCTTCGATGATTCTTACACAACCGAACTCGTTCATCCATTTGCGGTCTTCTTCCAGTTTGTCATACTGGGATGTAGCCATGATGTAGCCTACTTTTGCCATATCAAAATGTTTTATTGACTGATAACTTGATAGTTATGCGCCTTTTTACGGCAGGATAACACCTGCTCAGGCACGATTCTTCTGCAAAGATACAAATTATATTCAGAAATGGATTCATACTGCTTGGTTTTGTTGGGTCAGTAGACTGGATTTAACCTAATTTATAAATTAGGAGCGCTTCAGCAAGAATCATACTGCAAAGAGTATGAAACATAAAATAACATAAAGTCTGATTGTAGTGTCGTTAATGTGGAATTTTATCTGTATCTTTGCACGCAAAATTTTCAATTACATGCCAATGGATAATAGGAATACAGTACAGTTGAACAGTTTTGTCGGTTACCTCGGTAACTCTTCAGCAACAGGTCTCAAAAACCAAATGAAAGAAAGTAAAGCAAGTGAAAGAAAAACAACTCAGCAGAGTTTATTCTTTCACTTGCTTTTTTTATGTGCCTTACTCATGATCACCTCCTGCAGTGGAAGTCGTCAATATGATTTCAAGTCTTCAGAAGATGCTTTTAAACAATACCAGGCTTTCTTTCAGACGATAAAAGGGCATTCTGACTCTGATGCAGAGCAGCTTGCAGGCTTCATCAACCAGTGGCGCGAGTATGGAGACACCGTCTTGAACTTTATCAGGAAGGATCCTTCGTTCAATGCGCACAGTGGGCTTTCCATGAAGTATGATATGATTTCAGACTCCATCCGCACAGAACTCCTTGGGATGACTGGCAACAGTACTTTGAGCGATGTGGCTTACGTAAAACTCCACACCTCTTTATATAAGGACAACAAGGAACTCGGCTCTTTGAAGGAAAATGCCCTAAAGTTCTTCGAGTCCTTGGATCAATCGCCTGCCTATGACCTGGAAGTTCACAAAGCTTTGGCCAACTACTCCAAGTTCCTGCTGAGCACTAAGTCGCATGGCATCAAGTCAAAAAAGGAACTCGTGGCGTTCCTGCATGAGGAAGACCGCCATTTCCGCACGTTCCTCGCCCATATCGACGAATGTTCATCCATCGGAATGACGGAAATCACCAACCATACGGCAGACATCTGCTCGGCAATCTACAAGTCCGCTTCCAGGAATAAGTTGCCAGCTTCTGAGAGCCTCGTTCTCATGTCGATGCGAACAGACCGCCGTCTGATTCTCAACGCCCAGGTTTGCCGTGACGCTTTGAAGCGAGGAAAAATCAAAGATGCCATCCAAGCCAATGCTTATCTCTGGATGATATTGCAGCCCTATCTCTCGATGGATGCGCTGGCCATCGCCATGCTCACCCCGGAGCAGGCTCAGCTGATGACGGACATCGCCAAGGATTACCCTGTCATCATCACGAGACTTGAAGGCAAGCACCTTGTCAACAAGGAAGTGTCCAACAAGATTCCAGCCCAGCTGATGCGTCTTTACATATCAACCCTCTAATCTTTCATTATCATGTTACAGGAAGCTATCTATAAATTCAAGGCATCCGGCCCCATGCTGTTGCCAGAGCTGATTGACAATTATTGGATTGGCGAGATAAAGGCATACGAAGATTATGCCATTCTTCCCTACGAAGTGCATATCCCACAACCTATAGACAAGGTGATTGATATGTTCGAAATGAATGCCGACCTTGCCATTCTCTACCATCTGGAACCATCAGTCCATACGGTGTTCGGACATGAATGCTGCGCCTACTGCTATCCGGTTACCGAAAGGATGTTCAAGATCAACTGCAAGACTTCCGCCGATGGACTTATCCATGAGTTGAATGTGACGATTTACAACTCCATCGAACTCATGTCGGCAGATCTTTTCGAAGACCTCCGGCTGCACGAACGCCGTGGCACGTTCAAGACAAAGCGAGAACACGTACAGATCATGAATGATTTCAACTGCGGTCTCTAGATGAACAAGAAGACGTATTACCTGATTGCAGACATCATACAAAGATACAGAACATGGATAATAGTTAAAGATACGGAACAGTTGGTAGAGATGAGAATCCTTCAGGATGGAGCGTTGAAGACCCTGTTTTACAAGGGACTCTCGCTCCAGAGTTACAGAGATCATTACTCTTTCAGAAAGAAGCGAACCTGGAAAATCAATGAATACGACTTGAACCAGGGGTTGGCAGCTCTTTGTAAAAAAGATCCGTGCGCCAAGGGTAGAGTAGAGAAGGGCACTCTCACCCAGCGTGATGTCGAATACATTATAGAGAAAGCATCCTTCGGAATCATCAAACTTGAATTAAGCGATTATGAGTACTAAAAGAAAAGTATATACATTCTATATAATAGCCATCCTGGTGATGGTGCTGGTTCTGATGCTCTGCAATCTGAACATCATGGCCAAGGCGATTGTTGGACTGATGATAGTCTTCTGCATCTTCTTGATGCGAAGCATACAGACGGCTTACCAACTTCCTGATGACATCGACCCTGATACGATGCTCCCGATAGAGCCTCATGGCAAATCGTCTGAAGCCATGCCTACAGAGAAGTTAGACCACAATTCAAATGTGGATCTCTATCTCCGTCTTCTCATCGAGGCTGATGAAGAACTGGCGAAAGACCCTACCATTGACCAGATGTCGCCCAGTTACAACATCCAGTTAAATAACAGAATTGCCGAGCGACTTGAATCACTCGACAGAGATAAAAACAAGTAAAATAAAGGAATATATGATACAAATTCTAACCCTCATCCGGTTCGCTTTTCCCTTCCTCTTGCTGACAGCATTCTTCTGTCTTTACAGAAAGGAATATGGATTCATGAAGCGGTTTATGTGGAAAATGACCATGTTTCAGAGTGCAAGAAATCTCTATGCCTACCTGGTCGTGCTGATGCTTATCTTCGTCAACTGGTGTTGCCATGTAACGGCACCCAATCTCTCAGTCGTAGTGTCAACACTCCTGACCCTGGTGCTTCTGAACAGGAAAATTGCAGAAAGCACCTTCCATCTTTTGCATGAGAGAAAAAGACTGTGGTTCGCCACCTTGCTGCTCTCGATGGTTTGCTACGCCTTACCTTATATGAATAGCATGTCTCTGTTCCTCTTTGCCGTCAGCGTGGCAGCAGTGTTCTATCCATCTGGAAAAGTGCTCCGCATGAAGAGCCATCCTGAGGCCATCAACAACCCGAAGGATCTGCTTGCGCTGATTATCAAAAATTACTATTAGATGCCACTTACAACTGGCACAATACAATATCCACTTGCTCTACATTCCACATTCAAAAATGACTCAAATGACTCACAATTCAAATCATCACACACCCGAGGCTGATAAGTCTAAAGGTGTTGATCGCTCATTGCTGGAGTTTCTGAAGCCGAAAGCAGAGGAACGTTACAGCAAGCTGGAAGCCTACTGCGACCTGCTTTCGAAAGCATCCTCAGGAGCCTATCAGTCGCCGGGAACCGACGGAGCCCTCCAGCTGCTCCCCGGTCAGTTTGTTGCCACCATTTCCGAACTTGCCCGTCAGTGGCAATGGCAGCGTGCCACGGTTCGCCAGTTTATCTCCGGACTCACCAAACTTGGTCAGCTTTCCGTAGAGCCATATTCCAAGAGCTTCATCTTCTCTGTCAACCTGGAGCAACGTCTGTCTCTTCTTATCGAGAGTCCAGACGACATTCTCGACTTTTGCGCCATGCAGTTCATCCGCTTCATCAAAGGCAGATCCACCGCCAAGGAAGTGGCCGAATCCTACAGCCGTTATTACGACTTGAAGATGAACATGGCCAAGCAGGAAGGATATGGCAGCATTCCTGCCAGACGTGTAGTCAATCAGCAAGCCCAGGTGTTCGATTCACTGGCAGTTTCCATCCTCCGTTATCTCAATCAGGAGAAAGAACTGCCAGAGGAACTTTCCGATTCCGTGAGCCTGCTCTTCGGAAAAGACCATGTCTGGGACTGGCACAAAGTGATAGATTCTCTTGGCATTCTGGCTAAAGCCATCAGTGGCAATACCAAGCCGAGTTATATGGACGAAGTGGCAACCCGATACTCGAAAGCGGAGATAGTACTCCTGGATTGCATCTTCGAGCACTACATCTCCGGCTCCGCATCCCACTACTATGTGAATCCCCCTCGTCCTCTTACTGAGGTCAGGGAGCCATCCGAAAAGGTAGCACCTGCGGAATCTTCCGACGATTAAAAACAATAGTCATATTCCCCTTATTCCATGCGAGGCACGCTGATGCGATCAGGACGCCCGTTAGCACATCGCTGAATGATTTCAAGCAACGTGAGGCAGCGTGCTTGCACGTGCCACTTTTTTTCAGTCTTGGGAAGCCTAATACCCCGACCTACTGAAGTAGTCGGGAGGGCTGACCAGATAAACAGCAAGCTGGGTCAGATTTCCTTGTGTTGCCAAGACTGAAAAAGGCTCCTGGAGTAAGGACTATAGCAAAGAAAAACGATATGGGAACATCATCAAAACAGGTAATGGACATCAAGGTTACCAAAGGTCTTGCTTCGGTAGGCAACGAGGAGTTGAGAGACTGGACGGAGAAGGGATGGAACCAGGCCATGCGTGAAGGCAACTACGACCGTAGCCGTGAGCATCTCAACTTCGAGATCCGTCCAGGTGGCATGGTCGCCCCGATAGACAAGAGCCGTCCGCTTACCAGGCGCATGGCAGAAAATCTCGCCTCACGTGGCATTAAAGATCCCAACGAAGGACTGGCAGAGCCACGTTACCGAACTGTGGTGAATTTCATTTTCGGTGGTTCAACGGAACGTATGCGAGAACTTGCCTTTGGCAATCAGGAGGTAGATTTTGAAAGCAAGGGTGGTAACGAGCACATCCGGCGAATGCCCGAAATAGAAAAGTGGGCACAGGACATCTACCGCTTTGTGGCAGATAAATATGGAGAGGAAAACATCGTCTCCTTCATCGTCCACTGCGATGAGAAAAATCCGCACGTCCACGCTGCGCTTCTGCCGATAGATAAAGATAAGAAGTTCGCCTTCAAGAAAATCTTCCATGGTCAGAACCGCATAGATTACAAGAACTATCTTCTTGCCCTGCACGACGAGCTTGCCATGGTCAATGAGAAATGGGGACTCACGAGAGGGGTGTCGATAGCAGAGACAGGAGCACGTCACCGTTCTACTGAAGAGTATCGACGATGGCTTGCCAACGAGTGCGTGACACTCGAAGCCCAGATGCTGAACACCCGGAAAGCCCTCGAAGATCTGAATATGGAACTCTCCATCGCCCAGAAGAAGCAGAAATCCTTCACCTCCATGATCGAGAATCTGAAGGCAGAAATCAACCGCCTTGAAGCAGAACTCAAACCGCTGAGAGCCTTGCAAGCTAATAGCGACAACATCAGTGCCGACATCGCCCGTAAGATTCAGAGTCTTGAACAGCAGAAGGCTTTGGTGGAAGATAAACTGGCAGACAAGGAGAAGAAACTTTCAGAGACCAACCAGTTGCTTGACACCCTCCGCAAGGACAAGGAAGAGATTGAGAGGCAGGCAAGTGAACTGGAAGACAAAGCCAACCAGTCTGAACTTTCCTGGGCTCACAACATGCGCTACCATCTCAACGGAGTGATGCTCGACACCATGGCACATGAGTTTGCCATTCGCTTCCCGAATCTCCCTGACAGCGTGAAACACGACTTCGACGGCACGCTTCTCTGCCAGTTGGCTGAAGACGGAAACCATGTCGTCAAGGTAGCCTTGAACCTCGTGTGCGGTTTCGTGGATGATGCCACGACCATCGCACAGACGCATGGAGGTGGAGGCGGCAGTCCAGGCTCAGGATGGGGGAAACGGCCAGACGAAGACGATAGGGAGTGGGCAAGAAGATGCCTGGCAATGGCACGCAAAATGTGCGCTCCGTCCGTCGGAAGAAGAAAGAAGATGTAACACCATGCTCATTTGTTACGCAAGTAATCAATCATCAAAGACAACAACATGAGAAAGAAAATATTTTCAATTATTGCTGTCCGATAAAAAC
>DHMR01000115.1 GCA_002405875.1 bacterium UBA4637 | reverse complement strand
GCCTTGGTATGATCATACGAGAAACGCTTCTTTTCCAAATACTCCTCAGCGAGTTCATAAATTGATTCCTGTCTTTTACTTCTTCGAGAACGAGTTACAAGTTTCTTATCTGGATGATGGAACTTATAAACTATCTTTTCAAGCCATTTAGAATCAATTGACTCATTTTCTTCTTCCTTATAAGCTTCCATTATCGCATTTTGTAAATTTCCCAACAACTTATTTTGTTCTTGGTCATACTTAACATCTGGAGTGATTAAGCGTTCTGCAATCACGACCTCACCATACATTTTTAATTTATAGCCTTTCTTTTTGGCATCCTCTTTTGTTGCAGAGATAACCTTATCTGAAATTTCTATTCCAGATTTCTTGGTAGCCTCCCGATTAACAAAATATCGGAAGTGGCTCTGTTGAACATACAATCCACTCTTTACCCTAAAATCCACATTACGACCACAATGAAAACGCAAGAGTATTTCACTGCGTTGAGTAGTTTCATCTATTCGTGAAGAAAGTTTCAAATCAAAGTTTGACATAAGCTATTTATTTTTTCTGCAAAGGTATATAATTTTTGCCAACATTTTGCCAACATAACAGTAATCTGATGAAAATTTAAGAAACTTTACGAAAGTATATACAGATAATAATTACTGATTATCAATAACTTACAAATTACTCACAATTTACTGAATTTAAATTAAAATGTGCCTATCAGGCGCACCTAAGAAAATCCTAACTGCTTGGAAATAAGCGGTTAGGATTTTTCTTCTCTGTGTGATGAAGAGTTCCCGAAATCTTGGTAAGCTCAATGTTTTTTGTAATTTTGCAGAAACAATGAATATAGAAACATTGTTACTGAATCACAATACTGGCATTCCTAGTTCAAGTTACAACCGAAACACTACCGGCACCGTGTATTTCACTCTTACAACTTGTCCATTTTGCATCCCAGGAATCCAACGAGGCATTGACTTTACCACACGGACAGCCTCTCTATCAAGGCTTTCATTTACACTCCGCACAACCTTGACATGAGACAAAGAGCCATCTATCTCCACGATGAAACTAACAATTACTCGCCCTTGTGTACCAACAGACTTTGCCTCTACTGGATATTGGACATTTCTTTTAAGATAAGCACTCAACGCTCCCGCTCCACCTTGGAAACGAGGCTTTTCCTCAACAACATCAAACACCTTTTCTTTATCGAACTCAACTCTATAAGGACCAGGAAGCGAAGCTATTGACATATGATTTGCGACATCAGAAAGTTCAGAATCACCCAAAGCCACATCATAGTTGAAACTTCGCCCCTCCAAATAAGGATTAGACAAGCCTAGCTCATCAAAGTTGACAATGATAGGCTTGGAATCCTTATAAGAAAGCGATATGTCGGTTTTAAACTGAAGCGGAACATCCACTATCCTAATTGACTTTGGATAAATTAGCCCATTCAACTCGCTCCATTCCCTTCCAAAATATAACGGCAGGTGCGGGAAATCCTCCTTAAATTGAGGAGCTTTATCTATTGGCACATTGACCGTTTCGTTCACCTTCAGCCCATTTATTGCGAGGGTAACGTCAAAGGTCTCTTTCTCCGAATCATAAGTAGAAATGGAACGTTGGCAACCATCAGAAGCATATTTCAACTGATAAATGCGAGACTCAACTGCCATCATGCAAATTTTGTCAAAAGTTGGCACGGAATACTTTTGAAGCCTCTCCTCTACCGCAACAGCCTTTTCAAATTCACCCTTGTCAGACCATTCAGAAAAACGATCCCTAACATATTTCTGAATTTGTTGCATATCCGTTTTAACAACAGGCTTCGTCTGAGCTACAAAATGAGCAGAAGTCTTCGAATTTCTCCGAACTTTCTGAGCATAACCATTTACGCCAAAATTTCCAAACATCCCTAACAGCACCAATAAACAAACAAGGATTCTCTTCACCCACACCTTATGGCTTCCACTTCCCCTCGACTGGATAGGAGAATCGGAAGCCGCCGTGATTGCCCTCAGTTCCAAGGAAGCCGCCGTATGACTCATATTGTTGATGCTGGCATAATCGGTAAGGGTGATAAGACCGTCTCGCTCTATCACTTTCAAGGCACGGGCGATGCGCTCCTCCTGGGTATATACCTCCTTGCGAATCACCTTCACACCACTCATGTCTCGCTCCAAATCCCTGTCAGTTGCTCGTTTCACTTGCTTTACGAGTTCTGGATCCGACTTGAAGTTGACATTCTTCACGCCCACCTTGCGATAAATCATCTTGTCATCATCACCTTGCATCTCCTTAGACATATCATCCTCGAAGTCAAGAGACAAGGAGAAGGTTCCGATGCCATCCAACTTGACGTTATATCCCATGGAAAGCAATTCCACCAACATCTCGCCTACGTCCATGAGAACACCCTCTATCATACTTGGCGACCAAGTACGACGATACAATTTCATCTTCTCAATCATGTCGGCCGTTGACAGGGTCCTGTTAATCACCACCTTCGGATAAACTCTTCTTTTGCCGACATTGCTCAACGCAGGCAACTCTTGCAACTTGTACTTAGCCATAGATTATTCCTTTCTTATAAAGTTCATAATTCATAGTTATTAAGTTTGTTTTCATGCCTTGGCACTTATCGACAAACCCTCATGAAGGTTTCGTACAAAGGCTCTGTTTCTCCATTCAAAGACTTTGAATATAGAAACCAAGACTTTGTTTGTAGAATCAAAGTCTTTGAACTAAGCTTTCAACGGCACAAAGATACAACTTTATCTAGGGAAAAGCAAGACTTCTTCCATATTTAACAAAAATATCTAGCATATTTATGAATAAACACAAATAGGTATTCTAACCCAAACAGCTAAAATACCTATTCTAAGGAACATAAAACTTCACGACATCATTCCCTCCAGTTTCTCTTGCGCCTCTCGCATATCCTCCTCAAACCGAGTATGGTCAAGCAAGAAATCATTCCTATCCCCTGCCAGCAACTGATACAAGGCTGGATTCATGCCCTCCACATACTGACTGATGGCATACTCGATGCCATCCTTCTGTGTCGGATTGTGAGAAAATTCATAAACCCGCAACTTCTGATGGATAAAGCAGTATGCCGACTCGATGCTATCGTTTGTAATCTTATCGTTCATTTTTCAATTTTTCTGCAAAAGTAAAAAGAAAAACCTAAAAAGCAATGCAAACACATCACTTTTTAGGTTTTATTCTATTTTTACTCCGAAAGCATGGTGACCTCCACTCGGTGGTTCTGCTTCAACAGTTCCTTTGCCATCTGCTGCACATCTGCGGCAGTCAAGGCATCTACCATCTTGCAGTAATCCTTGTCGAAGTCGGCATGGTCATCGAGTTGATGCCAGATGATATAGCTCCAGTAATCGTTGGTGATAATCATCTGCCCATATTGCTTCTTCAGATACTTCTTCACCTTGTCCATGCTACTTGCCACAGGTCCTTGGGCGGCGATGTTCTGGAGTTGCTTATAGATGATAGGATTCAACTCGTCGTAACGCTTCGGATCGCTCTTGTAGGAGATGCGCACCAAGGCATTCGGGTTGTCATCCTTTTCGAGGTTGAAACTGACACCCACGCCGTAGGTGCCGCCCTTCTCCTCACGCACGGAGTCTGTATAGGCTATCTGGAGAACACGTGTCAGGACATCGAGCGTCAAGTCGTTCTTCGGTGAGAAAGGCACGTTGCCTGTATAGAACACGCTCACGTTGGCAAGCGGAGTCGATTGCTTGTGTACGAACTTCACCACCTCGTTCTTCTTCACGAGTTGAGGTACATTCGCCTTGTTGGTCTTCTCTGCCTTATGGGTAGCTGGCAGAGTGGCGAGATACTGGCAGAGCAACGGACGAAGTTGAGCCATGTCGATCTTGCCGATGAAGACGGTCTTGAAGTTGCTGGCATCGCTGAATCGCTCCTTGTAGATTTCGAAGATGCGGTTATAGTCGGCTTTCTCTGCCACTTCTCGGGTCACAGGAGCCATACGAGGGTTGTGGTCGTAGAGAGTGGCCGAGAGAGAGTCGTTATAGACCACCTTCGAGCTGGCGTTACGATTTTTCAAGAGCGACAAGGTGCGGTTCATCAAACCCTCGAAAGCCACGCTGTCCTTACGAGGAGCGGTGAAATAGAGATGTGCCAACTGTAGCATCGTCTCCAAGTCCTTCACCGACGAAGTACCCGTGATGCGCTGTCCCTCACTGTTGACGGATGGAGCCAACTTCAATGACTTGCCAGCCAACGCCTTGCGAAGACGGGTAGCAGTGAAATCACCCACACCTGCCTCGGTGATGGCACTCGACAAGAGCGAGAAGTTAGGGATATCCTTGTCACCATAGACAGATGTTCCACCCTCGCCTCTCATGCTCATGGTGACTTGGTCGGCTTGGTAGTCAGTGGATTTCACATACACCTTCATGCCATTGCTCAAGGTGATTTCCGTCATACCAAACTTGCCGTAAGGCTTCTCCGACACAATTTTGCCTGGAGCCGGAAGTGTAGCCATCAAGGTCTTAGGAATCTCTTCCTCTTGATAAGCGTCATATTGTTTCTGCTGGGCGGCAAGCACAGTGCCCTCAATTTCCGATTCTGATGGAATGTCAAAACCTTCCTTGTCAGGACCATACATCACGAACACTTGGTTCTTGTCGGTGATGATGTCGACGACCTGCTTGTTAACCTCATCTAGACTTACCTCGCCATCGAATTGCTTGACCAACTGGAGGTTGTAAGCAGGTGTCAGGATTGGTTCGGCATCCAAGAAGTTGTTCACACACTGACTCACATAATGAGAGTTCCTGTAGTCGCTCTCCATCTTCACCTGTCGTTCGGCAGCATTGAGATAGAGACGCTTGGCACGTTCCAACTCGCTCTGTGTAAAACCATGCTGGCGGGCACGCTCTACCTCGCCCACAGCCACGGAGATGCCCCCGAGCACATTGTCCTGCTTGCAACTGATGCTCAAACTGAAAGCATCCTTGGTGCGAGACACGAAGAACTCGCCGTTCTTCACCGTCGAGCTCATGAAAGGAGGGTTTGCCACCTGTTTCTTCTCTGCCAAACGACCATTGAGCATATAAGTGATCAAGCCGCTGACATAATCCTCACGCTGATACTTCACGGTGTTCTTCAAACTATCCGGAGTCGTCTCGCTCTTCATGTAGAGATGACCAAGGATGATAGGCTGTTCCTTGTCCTTCTCGATGGCGACAATCATCTTGTCGTTGTCGGTGACAGGATAATACACACGCTCGGCAGGATTCTTGTGCGCCTTGATCTTGCCGAAGAGCTTGATAATCTTCTGCTCCATCTTATCCACGTCGAAGTCGCCCACCACCACGATGGCCTGCAAGTCCGGGCGATACCACTTCTTGTAATAATCACGGAGGTCTTGATAAGGGAAATTATCCACGATGTTCATATTGCCGATAGGCAGACAGTCCTCATACTTGCTGCCCTTGTAAATCTTAGGCATCACGTTCTCCATCATGCGCTGCATCGCCATGCCCGTGCGGCGGTTGCGCCACTCCTCGTGGATGACGCCACGCTCCTTGTCTATTTCCTTCGGTTCGAGGTTGATGTACTGGCTCCAGTCGTTGAGCACCAAGAGACAGGAGTCGATGATGCCCTCACGCTTGATGGGAGCGGAACCGATGTGATAGACCGTCTGGTCAACGGATGTATAGGCGTTGAGGTTGGCACCAAACTTCACGCCGATGGTCTCGCACCAAGGCACGATGCCGAGTTTCTTGCCCTTGCCAGGGAAGTGCTTAGTACCGTTGAAAGCCATGTGTTCCAAGAAGTGAGCCAAGCCACGCTGGCGAGGTTCCTCCAAGATGGAGCCCACACGCTGGGCGATATAGAAGTCGGCAAGTCCTGCCTCCTTCGCATTATGACGGATGTAATAGGTAAGTCCGTTCTTCAACTTGCCTTGACGGACAGACGCATCCTGCTCCACATTTTGTGCGAATGTGGAAAGCGGGATAGCCGAGAGGAGGAACAGACCTAAGAATTGTTTCTTCATAAATGTTCAGTTCTTTATATATGATTAATAATGTATGATTCGAGTTTCAGAAATGAGATTGTATTACTTGACAACTACTTTCTTGCCACCTACCACATAGATGCCCTTTGCAAGGTCTTGGGTAGCCTCAGCAGCAGAAATGTTCTGCTTTACACAGATGCCACTCAAGGTGTAAACATTCACCAAGGCAGAAGCATCGGCAGTTGACGTAGAGAGATTCTTGATGCCCGTAGGAACATCACTGATAGAATAGAGGCAATAAGCCACGCCCCAATCAGAGAAACCCTCAAACTGGGTGTCTGTACCCAAGAAGGTAAGAGGAGCAGCCTTGCCACGAGTCATCAGCAAGAGGTTGTTGCCATCGGCGAGCAAAGGAGCATTGATGGCACCTGAGCCCAAATTTGAGAACTTGATTTCACTCTGCTTAGCCAAGGTGTTCTTATCGTATGTGAAGAGGATGGCACTGCTGCTCTGCGCCATGTCGTATCCTAACGCATAAATAGTGTTTGCTCCCTCATAGACACCAAAATAGTTGGTGATACCATTATTCTTTTGGTCATTGACACCCATCGCCAATGCCTTTCCGTCAGAAGCCTGGACTTTTGCAACGAAACCTTTATAAACAGTGCTATTCGTGTTGAGGGTGATGTCGTCAGCCGTCAAGCCACCATTAATGCCACCTGTCAGGTAGAGGTTGCCACCGATGTAATCCAAGGCTTTGTTTTGGATGGCAAAAGTTTTCTTGCTCTCCACCTCGTTGGCATTCAATACAGAAGTGAAAGTCTTCACATAGTTCACATCCAAAGTCGTAGTCTTAATGGATGCCAAGAACAATGTGGACAAAGTTGCGGAAGCCTCAACCTTTTGGTCAGCCAAGTACAAACCATTGCCCTTCACCTGTCCAGCCAAATACAAGGTTTCTCCATCCAAGGCCACCCTATCTACCTGAGAAGTTACACTTGCGTTTTCATCAGGAAGCAAGCTGTTCAAATAGTAACCATTCTTGTCAAACTTGAATACATACAAATCGCTTGTGGCATTATGGGCTGTAAGAGTGATTGTGTTATCAGCACTCTGTGCAATTTTGACATCACCCACAAACTTACCTGCCAAGTAAACATTGTCGGCGGCATCTACGGCACAATCACCAAGCGTCACACAATCGGCAGCAACCCCTTTCTTCGTACCTGTCACAAGACGTGTCCACTCCACGGTTCCCTCGCCATTGACTTTTGCCATGACCAAGTAATTCGTCTTGATGACAGTGCTGGCATCTCCGACCTCAACGGTCTTGCTGTCTGCGCCAACAAGCGTCAGAACCTTAGCCACGTCACCATCCTTCGCTTCGACACGACTCTTGATGAAAAGCATGGCACCACCGTCTGAGGTAGGAGCCACCTTCACGTCGCTCACATCACATTTGCTAGAGTGAACATTCCAAGCCACGGAGCCATCAGTCTTTACCTTCTGCAAATACAGGTTGCCCGCACCTGAATTACCATAAGTTCCCCCTTCAAATCCTTCAATCTTCACACCATCAAACTTAGCCGTAAGCAAGTTAGCCTTGGTTCCAATTTTGTTGGCTACAAGATAGCAACCATCGGCAGATTTCTTTGACTCAAAGACATTATTCGTTGCATTGCCAGCACCCTCCAAGGTGTGTGCCCACTGATAGGTCAATACATTCTGCGCATCTTGCGCCTTGACAGAAGCCAAGAAAGCTAGCACAGCCATCAACAAAAGAGTAATCTTTTTCATACGCTAATTACTTTTAGTTTATATTATTAACATTATTATTTATTGTACATGATTCATTATTTTCCCACTAAAACTTCACACCCACCGACACTTGCAAGGTATTCTGATGCTCCGTCTCCATGTAATGGGCATATTGCCACCCGATGCGGACAAAAGGATTGAAACGCTTGTCCTTGGTGTACCCAGCCTCCACCATGGCATTGGCAAACTGGCGGTCGCTGCTCAGATAATCATAATAATGCTCCACAGGTTTGAGCAAAGTATAGTTGACATCATCCCTATCCGATATATAGAAATTATCGGGACTACTTGTCGAACTCATCTGGTATTCCACCGAGAGGTCAGCCTTCAGTTGCCAATGGCGAAGGTTCAACTTCCCGGAAAGTGCCAAGCCACATCCCCAGGCATCACCCAACAAGTCACGAGCCATCACACAATTCCCATCGCTATAATCATAGTAATCTTTATTTTCGTCTCTATTTTCATCAGCTACGTCATACCATTCTTCCCAACTGTCCCATCTGAGATTTCCTGTGATACCTATCTCCGACTTATTGGGGAAAATATGGCGATAATTCAATTCAGTAGTAAAATACGCCTTGTCTGCTACATACGGTGCTGTGATAGCGATCTGTGGATACACATTGTCTTGTGCCGTGCCGAAGATATTCTCTCTTCCACGACGGCGAATCCATTGTTCCGAGAAATTAAGCCCAAAGATGTTCCGGTCACCGCCTATACTATACCCACAGGTTATCCTCTCCCGATACTCCTTGATGTTCGCCATCGGGAGTTCGTTGAGCGAAGAGATGATCTTGTCGATGTCGAGATAGCCGTACTCCAAATGAACGAACCACCCACGCTGGTTCACACGTGACCAGTCGAGTTTGCCTCCCACTCCATACCCTTTATAATAGGTGGAAGTGTTCATGCCACGGAAACGATAATAATCATACCCCAAGCCCGTAAGATGGTAGATGGTAGGCACGCTCACCTCGTTGTAGAGTTTCACCTCGTTGGTTTGCTTGTACTTGCGAGCATCAAGAGCCAATCCCAACACATAGCCGTCACGTGGATTTCCCAAGCGATAGGAGGCGGCAAGGCTTGCCTTCAAGTCACCTGACAGGTTTTTCGTGCGAGGATCACGGGTGCGATACTCCATCAAGGCGGTGTAAGAGCCTTCTGCCGCCACCGTCCATCTACCCAAAGGATGAGAGAAACCACCCAAGAAGTGATAACGCTCTTGCTGCGACTTGCCGCCTACGGTGTCCGCCATCAGATAAGGGTAAAGCAACTCGAAGTCGGAAGTCTCGCAAAACTGTATGTTTCGGGTCGAACCATTGCTATAGCTCGCCTCTCCCCACAAGGTGGTCTTGCCCTTTCGCAAAAAGGCATCCACGTCGGCGAAGGCACGGCTATGCCCCGTCCCTTGCTCCAAACGAATCGGAGTCGTGGCATGGCGATAATCATAGCCCACACTCACCTCCGTTTGCAAAGTCCGTTGCTGATAGCTCTTCATGGCAGGATTGGAGAACACCTCCCTGTTTGGCGTATTCTCCACATCTCGTTGTGCATTCATATTCATGCCTACACACAGCATGAGAGCCATCATCATCAAATATCTTGCATTCATTGACATTCCAATTAAACATTCAACACTCAACATTCAACACTATTTTACCTGCCTCCCATCATAAGTTTCCGATGTTGCCACATTTCCCTTGGTATCTATCGCCGTATGCTGCAGTTCGACGATGGAAGGGATGCAGGTATCATTGAAATCCTCCGACGAATTGTTGGTATCTTGCAGATGCATCGTGCCATCCTCGTTGAGATACTGCATCTTGCGACGCACACTGCGGAAGAAGCGGCTGTCGTCATTCTTCACCTTGCTGCAATACGTCCATCCTGCGTCAACAGCAGGAGGCAAGGTATTCCACTTGCGTTCGCTCTCCACCGAGAGGTTCACACCATCCACGATCCATGAGTTAGGTATCTTGTAGGCATCACCCGACATATAGAAAGTGCCTGCCGCTGTCTGCATCACGTAATCGTAGGTATAATAATACCGTTTCAGATAGGTATCTTTATCCATCGGTATGCGAGCCAAGGCGTATGCCTTGTACCCCTGCTTGTGCAAGATAAAAATGCTCTGCGTATAGCTATACCACTTGTCGAGGTTAGGAACCGTCGGACTGTCAATGTCCATGTTGCTCGCCGAACTAGACTCGTCATACCACTCGAAGTCGGCATGGCTCAAGTCGAAGGACAAGGGATTGGCTACGCGATGGTCGATACCCACATCGCAGAGCACGAGCGATTCGCCCGGCTGCACAGGATGTTCCTTGCCGCTACCCGGAATGACATATATGGCATCCACCGTCATGGTGTCCTTGCGAATGTCGGGAGTATATTGCCAATATTGGGTGGAGTTGAACTTCGCCTCCACCAAAGCCAAGCCATCGGCATAGAGCACATGGTCGGTATTGTTGAATATCTTCACATAACCATCGCCAATATAGGAAGAACCCGTGGAACGAAGTGTACCGGCAAAGAAGATTTCCTCGAAGATGAAGTCGTCCTTATCTGCCGACAGGTAGGTCTCCAAAGAAATCGCCTTCTTGCTACCTGTCACTTCCACGTTCTCCGCCTTGCCCACAAGGCATCCTTTCTGCTCAGAGTTTTCCCCATCCTCATTCTGTGACCGATAGGTGACATGGGCAGAATACACTATGTCATACAATCCTTCCGGCAAATAGATATGACCCAATCCCTCAGCATAGGTTGCCATCTTACCCGTCGAGAGGTTGGTGATTTTCAAAGTCTCGTCTATCACCTGCATAACTTCCACTCCCTCGGGCATTTCCACCTGGAAAGCGGTTTGCGTCTGTGGTATCGCTTCCGAGACATGATCCCAACAAGAGGTCACGCCGATTGCCATCATCAGCATCCAGCAGAAGGTCATCGCCATCCGCTTACACCTTATTATATATATAGCCATTTCATTCATCGTAACAAAATTTTGAATTAAATCGTAAATCCCGCTTCCACTCCGAAGTAAGGAGAGGCGTTTCTACGTATCACCTTGCCATTTGCCTTGTAATCCGGCAGATAGTCGAGTATCTTGTTGGCAAAGAACGAGAGGCGCATATACTTGCCTATCTCCTTGGTCACCTTCAGGTTGACGATCATCGACATCGGTACCGTGAATGGCTTGAAGGAATCCTCATTGTAACTCTTGACGAGCTGCATCAGATAAGCATCCTTGGCGCTCTCCTCGGTATAGTCGTGCAACTCGCCATCCTCTGAGGAAAGATAAGCCATCGGTGTTCCATTCTTCTTCATCAATTGGGTACGCACGAGCCACATGCACTGCACGGACGTAGTGAAAATCAATTTCCACTCGGGTATCTGCGTATCCAAGGTGACATTGGTGTTCAATCGGTCGTTTTGGCGACCGTCATTCCAATCATACAGTCCCACATACTTCTCACGCAAAGGTTGGTTGTCCACCACCGTGCTTACGCTCTCATACATCGGCTGACTATTCTGATAGCATGTGCGGAACCAAGCTCCGGTCACGTTCACACGAGTTCGCAAGCACTTGATGCGTTGGGATGTAAAAGACAACTCGATGCCTTGCTTGGTCAACTCGCTTCCGTTCGTAACTTGCTGATACCCATCCAGCACCTGTCTCATCTCGTAAGGCAAGGTGGTGTAATCCACTCCCGCCACCATCTGGCTCACGTCATATCTGCGATACGCATAGACCTCGTAGATGTTGGAATAGCGGAAGCCGGAAGTCATCTTCTCACGGAAGTAATCCACCGAAAGGCGATTGTCGTTCCACTCCATGTCCATGCGCACCTCCCACTTGTTGTTGCGGGCAGGCTTGAGATGATAGTTGGTAGGATCCTGGATATAGGTATGTACCACAAACTGACTGTTCTCCACAGGATTCTGTGTATCGTAATACGACATGCAGATGAAATTGCTGTAGTTCTTATCCGGGTAGAGATAGTTGAGCGTAGGCATCTTGGTTGTGATACCATAGCCGACATTGAAAGAGACAGCCATCGGCTTGCCACCTACCTGAAACATCGGGAGATGCCAAGCCAGATTGACACGAGGGTCGGCATACACCTTGCCGCTCATGTCAAACCGACGATTCAATCCCAAGAGAGAGTTCAGACGCACACCCGCCATCAGTTCCAACTGGCTTCTTCCCCATCCCCACTTCAAGAGTTCCTCGCCAAAGAGGGAGAAGTTCTGCAAGGAAGGAATATCGGAATATCTGCGAGGGCGGGAGCTCCACCCAGTGAGACTCAGAGGGCGGCTCATGTCATACACCTGTCCACGCCCGAAGTTCTTGGCGATGTCCCAGTTAGCCCCCACCTTGAGCATACTATGAGTATTCAGCACATCAAATCCCATCACAGCCTTCGCCTTCACGTATGCCGTGAAAGGCTTGCCATCACAAAGATAGCTTGCCTCATATTCAGAGAATACAGCCTGTGCCACATTCTCTCCCTCATTCCAGGAAAGGGGAACGATGCCATAACGCTGAGGAGAGACCAACTGAGTTTGGCGCAAGCGGTCGAGCTGCAAACTGAGCGAGGTGTTCACCTCCATCTCACGCAACCATGACTTCGGCATTTTCAGATTCCAGTTGTTGGTCAATGCCATGCGACTATAGGACGACTTGTATTCCGACACATTGCCATAGTTGATGTCAGGGTCGCTCTTGCTGTCATCGAAAGACCCCGAGTAGTCAAAGGCCGAGTTCCATTGCCAGATACGATTGTCCTGTCTCTCATTGCGATAGGTGTAGCGCACGGAACCTGTCACACGCTTGTAGTTCTCGAAGTTGTCGGTTGGGTCTATCTTCGAATCCATGTATCCCAAATCGACATTCAGAATCGAGCTTCCATCTTGATCGAGGTTGACACCTTTGCCAAGGGAGAAGAGCTTGCTATAGCCATCCGCCTTGAAACGAGCCGTCAGCGGGATGGCACGGCGAATCTTCTTGATGTTCACCAATCCACTGGTCAAGTTGCCGTATTCCACCGAAGGAATGCCACGCACCACCTCCACGCTCTCGATGTCATCCGTAGAGATGGAGCGCATGTCCACACCACGGTTGGTGATGTTGCGATTGTTTTCTGTCGTTGAGGAACTGGTGGAAGACTGCGTATCCGACAAGGGCGAATACTGCATGTTGGCATCCGTGGAGATAGGCACCCCATCTACCACAAACTGAGTACCCAGGGAAGAAATCGCATAATTATTATTTTTCGTACTTGCCCCGTAAGCCCCCATCGTACCGGTCTCACGCAGGGTTATCGTGTTGGCGGTCCCCATGTTCGGGTCTTTGGCATAACCGCCCGGAAGAAGTTCCATGAGGTCGGCGATGCTGTTCGGCTGGAGATGCCTCATGGCATCCTTGCCTATGATCGACGAAGTGACGGGTCCATCGCTGGCACGAGCCGTCACCACCACCTCGCCAATAGCCTTCACATCTTGGCGCAAGCGATAAGTGGCATTAGCCGTCAAGGCTACTGTCAAGGGTTTGTATCCGATATAAGAGATTTTCACCTGCTTACCTTGATAGCGAGTAGGGAGAGAAAACTGTCCATTGACATCCGTTACCGCCGATACATTCTTGTCATCTACAACAGAGATGGTTGCACCGATAATGGTTTCTTGAGTATTACTGTCAATGACCTGTCCTATGATGGATTGCGCCTCCATCACTACCACACATAAAAGTGACCAAGAGACGATAATGATTCTTTTCATCCTGCCTTTGCTTATATCCAAATAATAATTACATTGTTTCGGCTGCAAAGTTACGACGAAAAGAATAATTATGCAATACCTAGAAGTAGGTAATTTAGAATGTGTCTAAAAGACAAAAGCCCTCATATGAGGGCTTTTGCGAGTATTTTCTGATGATTTTGGGCGCTTTCAAAGGAACTGAATCTTAGATTCCTTTCATGGACAGGGCGATGCGCTTACGCTTCAAGTCGACATCGGCGACACGCACCATCACATGCTCATGAAGCTTCACAACCTCGTTCGGGTCGCTCACATAGCGGTCTGCCAACTGGGAGATATGCACCAAGCCATCGTTGTGGACACCTATGTCGACGAAGGCGCCGAAATTGGTGATGTTGGTCACGATGCCTGGCACAACCATGCCCACCTGCAAGTCGCCAATCTCCTTGATGGAGGCATCAAACTCAAACTTCTCCACCTTGCCACGAGGGTCCAAGCCCGGTTTGTCAAGCTCCGCCATAATGTCCGTCAAGGTTGGCATACCCACCTCGGCTGTGACATACTTCTTGATGTCTATCTTCTTCTGGAGAGCCTTGTCCTCCACCAGTTGTTTCACCGTCACCCCTTGGTCTTTCGCCATTTTCTCCACGAGGGCATAACGCTCTGGGTGAACGGCACTGTTGTCCAATGGATTCTTGGCACCCGGAATACGGAGGAAGCCGGCGCACTGTTCAAAGGCTGAAGGTCCCAAGCGAGGCACCTTCTTCAACTGGGCTCGGGAGGCGAAGGCTCCGTTCTCCTTGCGATACTCCACGATGTTCTTGGCGAGTGTAGGTCCCAAGCCACTCACGTAGGTCAAAAGATGCTGCGAAGCCGTGTTGAGGTTGACACCCACCGAGTTCACACAACTCATCACCACGGTGTCAAGGCTTTTCTTGAGCTGAGTCTGGTCCACATCATGCTGATACTGCCCCACGCCGATGCTCTTAGGGTCTATCTTCACCAATTCGGCGAGAGGGTCCATCAAGCGACGACCGATGGATACTGCACCACGTACAGTCACGTCTTCGTCAGGGAACTCGTCACGGGCTATCTTGGAAGCCGAGTAGATGGAAGCGCCATCCTCGCTCACCACATAGATATCCACAGGGTGTGGATAACTGATGCCGTGCAACCAGTCGCTGGTCTCACGACTCGCCGTACCATTGCCCACAGCCATTGCCTCCACATGATACATCTTCACCATGCGCAGGATGGCAGCGGTAGCCTCGCTGCGCTTGTTGCGAGGAGGGTGTGGGTAAACGATCTCATGATGGATTAGGTTGCCCTGCGCATCGAGGCAACAGGTCTTGCAACCGTTGGCGAAACCTGGGTCCACCGCCATCACTCGCTTCTGTCCCAGAGGGGCTGCGAGCAAAAGCTGTCGCAAGTTCTCGGCGAACACGGCGATAGCCTCCTCGTCAGCCTTCTGCTTGCTGAGACCAGCAAACTCGGTCTCGATGCTCGGGTTCACCAGTCGCTTGAAGGCATCGTCCACAGCCTCAGCCACCATCTTGGAAGCCTCGCCATTGCCACGCACATAACGCTGTTTCAGTCTGTCTGTCGCCTCCTCCTCATCGCAAGAGATGCTGACACGCAAGAATCCAGCCGCCTCACCACGACGCATCGCCAACAAGCGATGGGAAGAGCATTTCTTCAATGGCTCGGAGAAGTCGAAATAGTCGGAGAATCGCTGCGCCTCCTCTTCATCCTTTTTCTTGGCTATCACCTTCGAGGTGATGATGGCACCATGCTTGTAACGCTGGCGCACGGAGTTGCGGGTAAACTCATTCTCGCTGACGGTCTCGGCAATGATGTCCTTGGCACCTTGGATGGCAGCCTCCACGTCCTTCACTTTCTCCCCCACAAACTTCTTGGCAGTCTGCATCGGGTTGTTGTCTCGCTGAAGGAGGATGAGCTGTGCCAATGGTTCCAAACCTGCCTCACGAGCCACTTGGGCACGAGTACGGCGCTTTGGCTTGTAAGGCAGATAGATGTCCTCCAACTCAGTGGCATCCCAGCAGTTCTCGATGCGCTTCTTCAGTTCATCGGTCAGCTTGCCCTGTTCGTCAATGGTCTTGAGGATGGTCTCCTTGCGCTTCGCCATCTCCTTGAACTTGTCACTGGCCTGGGCGATGGCCTCGATGTTCACCTCGTCCATGTTGCCCGTTTTCTCCTTGCGATAACGGGAGATGAACGGGATGGTGCAGCCCTCTTCGAGCAGCTCCAATGTATTCTCGACAGCCTGCTCACGTAGGTTGAGCTGGGCTGCGATCAATTTCGTAAATTGATTCATTTCTATATTATCTGTTAATAGCAGATGCAAAGATACACTAAAAAAGTCGCAAAGACGAAACTCCTTGCGACTTTTAAGATTTATTTCTTTATCTAAGAAAATCAAAATCTTATTTCTTGATCGTAAACTCGAACTTCAGTCCGCCTTCCGGCAGATTGTTTACCCGGATGGTGCCGCCATGCAAGAGCACGGAGTTCTTGACGATGGCAAGACCCAGTCCCGTACCTCCCATCTTGCGGCTGCGCCCCTTGTCCACCCGATAGAAGCGCTCGAAGAGACGAGGCAAGTGCTCCGGTGGAACACCTTGTCCATTGTCTCGGAAGATGAAATGCCACTTGTTGCCAATCTCGTTGGCCTCCAAGGTGATGGTCGTCCCCTCCCCGGCGTAGGCGATGGCATTGTCGGTGAGGTTGCGGAACACACTGTAGAGCAAACTTCGGTTGCCCTTGACCACGATGCGTTCTGGCAGCAAGTTGTGGAAACTCATCTTGTGTTCCTCTCGCTCCAGGGCAGTCTCCTTCATGATGTCGCTCACCATCTGGGTGATGTCCACCGCCTCGAAGTCTATCATGTCCGAACCGTCGTCCAAGCGATTGAGAGTGGAGATGTCCCGTAGCAGCGAGGTGAGCCGCTCGCTCTGCGCATAGCACCGCTGCAAGAACTGCGCCTTCGTGTCCTCGTTGATGTGCGGATTGTCGAGTATCGTCTCCAGATACCCCTGGATGCTAGCCACCGGTGTCTTCAACTCATGGGCGATGTTCTGGGTGAGCTGGCGCTTTAGGATGTCCTGCTCCTTGCGGGTGGTCTGGATGCGCTTGTACATCTTGATGATGCGCTCGGCTATCTCGCCCAGTTCGTCGCTCGGGAACTTGGCCAAGTCCTCTATCTCCAGGCTCTCGTTATGGTCTGCCTTATAGGCGAAGATGCGGAGCTTGGAGATATTCTTGCCCAGTCGGTTGGTAAAGCGATAGAGCACGATGGTGAGCACGATGATGGCGAAGACGGCAAACCAGATGTAGTGTTGGTCGGCCTGGAGCGACTTCGAGAGGTCATTGTTGTACGGCAAGGCACTACGGATGATGATCGAGTCGGCTGGGAAATAGGAAGCCACATAGAAGTAGTCCTGTTTCAGGGTCTTCGACTGTCGCTCCACACTAGAGCCCTGCCCCAGTCTCAGCGCCTCCTGTATCTCCTTGCGATTGCGGTGATTGGCGAAATGCTCATAGTCCTTGCTCATGTTGTCGTAGACGACCTTACCATTGGGGCGAACCAGCGTAATACGAAGATCCTTGCTCTCGTGTTCCTGTACAAAGTTGTTCAACTTATCCTCCGACACCACCACTTTCTTGATAGCTTGCGCACTATCACCACGCAGGATGCCCGTGTCCTTCGAGAGAGCCAAGTCCTCGGCAAGAAGCGCATTATAGTTTCCCAGCTTCATGGTGAGCGTACTGATCTTGTACTGTTTTTCACGAGTCTGCTGGAACACGATAAAGCTGACGGCGAACACGAGGAACACCGTCAGCACACTGAAGTACAACTTTCTACCTACATTATTTATCTTAAACATAAGCTCCTTACTTCTAACTCCTTACTTCTAACTAAATCAAGCATCAAAGTAATACCCGAATCCCAGGCGGGTCACGATGCACTTGGCGAACTTGCCGATTTTCTTTCTCATGCGAGTGATGTTGACATCCACCGTACGGTCGAGCACCAGCACGTCCTTCGGCCAGACACGGTCTATCAACTCCTGGCGAGAGAACACACGTCCCTTCTCTTCGAGCAAGAGCCGAAGCAACTCAAATTCAGTCTTGGTGAAAGGCACATTCTCGCCATCGATGCTCACAGTCTTCTTGTCGAGATTGAGCACCAATCCCTGGTAACTGATGACAGAAGGTTCATGTTCCTTGCCGTCCTTGTCGGCAGTGCGACGGAGCACGGCACGAATACGCACCAAGACCTCGCGGATCGAGAAAGGCTTGGAAATATAGTCGTCGGCACCTAGGTTGAATCCGGTCACAGTATCGTTCTCGGTATCACGTGCCGTCAAAAAGATGATAGGAATACCGGCGGTGGCAGGGTTCGCCTTCAACTGCTTCGCCATCTGAAATCCACTCATGCCCCCCATCATCACATCGAGCAAAAGGATGTTGAAGGAAGCAATGTCCTTCTCCAAGGCCTCCTCAGCAGAGTTGGCTGTCTCCACGAGATACCCTTCCGTCTCCAGATTAAACTTCAGAATCTCACAGAGGTCCTGCTCATCATCCACCACAAGAATCTTATAATTCTTTTCTTCCATCTTATTATTCTACACCTTGTTTATATATATAAGCCATCCGACAGACAACAATTTGCCCCAAATGGCCCTGAGGTATTTCCTCGGCTGCAAAGATACGACTTTTATTTTGTAACACGCATTACATTTGATTACAATTTTGTTTCAAAATATTTGAAAAGTCGTTACGTCCGCCAACGACCAATTTCGTGTTCTCGCACACACATCCCTATCCGCAACGCAAATGTAGAAAATCGCACGTCAGCACGTTAATGAATGTTAGGAAACTTGGTTTATTCGAAAGTTTTCCCTAACTTTGCGAACGTTAAAATCATCTTTTACTTATACTTATAATGAACATTCTAGAGAATCTTATCACCAAATTATGCGCCACTATTATTATTTGGAACATCGCCACCGTAGGCATGGCCATCGACTACCATCAGGTTGTGAGAACCCATAAGTTCGATGCCCAGAGCATGATAGAGGTGCAGAAGATGCAGCAGGCGGAACAAGCATCCGCAGCAGCTGCCAAGTCCTTCATGGGCAAAAGTGCGACCCCGTATGTCGCTCCCCGCGTGAGCGCCATCGTGAAGTTGCATCCAGGCATGGATGCCTCCGTCCTTTCGGGCGAGGGGTTCGATGTCAAGCCCCTTTGCAACAATTTTGGTATCGTCACCCTTTCCGCCGACAGCCTGGAGGCATTGGCTGAGGTGGAGGATGTGGAGCGCATCTCCTTCGGCGAGCGCAAGATGAAACTGATGCTAAACCGAGCCAACCGAATGACGGGGGTGGACCTCGTGCATGAAGGCGGATTCGGTGTCAATTCAATGGATAGAGTCGTCACCCCCATACTTCCCTATACAGGCAAGGGCGTGATGATCGGTATCTTCGACTCAGGCTTCGACCCCAACCACGCCATGTTCCTGGATGAGAACGGAGTGAGTCGATTCAAGATTGTAGCCAGCAGCAAGACTCCAATCACGGAAGATTCCGAAAAAATTGCAGCCTTTACCTACGATTCTAAATATTCTAGTCATGCAACTCATGTAAGCGGCATTGCAGCAGGTAATTTCATGGGGGACAATTTCCAGTTACAGGGTGTTGCCCCAGGAGCAGAACTCGCCATGGCTCCCGTGATTTCCCAAGCAAACGAACTCAATTACCTTACTTATATAGCTGACTATTGCCAAAAGAACAACTTGCGACTTGTCATCAACATGTCATACGGTAATTTCTATGGACCACATGATGGAAGCGACTTATTTCTCCAAGCATTAGATGAAATCATCAACCAATATGACATCGTGGCATGCATTTCTTCGGGCAATGATGCAAACCTATCTATCGTCCAAAAGCATACTTTCACCAGTGACGATGAAGAAATGAAAGCCATCTATGATCTTTACTATAGCAACAATTATATCAAGAACTACATTACCACTAGCGAGCCTTCTCCTATAGACATTGATATCGCTGTCATCAATTATCACAACGAGGAAATTGTCAAAACCTATCGAGTGGTGGAACAAGGAGAAGTGAAGCCTTTTGAATGTGACAACATCATCAAGAGCACCATCAATATTGCGAAGGAAGAAATTCATGATGGTCTAAGCGGATATGCCATCAATGCCGAAGAGCTCAAACTCAGTAACAGCGATTATCGAGTAGGCTATATCATCCATGCTCAAAAAGGACAGAAGATTTCAAGCTATGTAGAGGACGACTGTCTATTCTCTACAGGTTTCAAAAACTGGAAGGAAGGTTTGACTAGCAATGGAGCCATCAACGAACTGGCATGTGCCAACGAAGTAATTGCCGTAGGAGCCTATAATTCCACCGTTAGCTTAAAATTGGCCAATGGCAAGACCAAAGTCTTGGAAAATGATACCTACAAACCATGGGGAACCCAAGAGGGTGAAATCACTTACTATTCTAGTTTCGGAACTCGCTATGACGGACAAGAATTACCTCATATCTGTGCCCCAGGTGCTTATTTGGAATCTTCTTACAATAGATATTACACACTGAGTTCCGGTAAAAAGTCCATCACCCGTAGCGATACCTATCAAGGCAAGACTTACTCATTCTGTGCTATGGGCGGCACCTCCATGTCTTCTCCATACATGGCAGGTATAGCAGCGCTTTGGCTCGAAGCCGACCCGACGCTCACTCATCGAGAGATTAGAGACATCGCCATGCGAACAGCAGCCAACGATTCTGCTTGCTACGAGAAGAACTATTTCAAGGAAGAAGGGAGACAAGCTGGAGCCGGAAAAGTCGATGCCTATGCAGGACTGTTGTACATTCTCAACGAGGATGCCATGACTACGAAGATAGATATTCCTACCGAGAAGAGTTTCTTGATCCGTCCTATCTCTACGACCGATTACGAAGCTTTCTGCGCTGGTGCCACTTCCCTAACCGCCTCTATATACAACATGGAGGGCAAGAAAGTAAACACTGCCTCCACGAGCGGCAATACCATCACCTTCAGCACTTCGGGTTTGCCAAAAGGCATCTACGTATTGAACGTGAGCAGCAACAACAAGCATCACCAAATGAAAATTGCCGTGAAATAGCGATAGAGGTGAAATCAAGATTTGTAGCATAAAAAGAAGCGGAGAGTGACTTATCCATGATGGATAGCACACTCTCCGCTTCTCTTATTTTTCTATATTTCTTAAAAATGCCAGAAAATGTTCTATATCAACGACTTCAACTTTAGGGAAAGCTATCATTTGTAAGACATTATAATGTTTGTCATTGCTAACTATAAATATTGCTTCAGAAATGATAGCACAATCAACGAATTTATTATCATCTTTATCTTCATCAATCAAGCCCATCCTAAAAGATGGCTCTTTCAGAAGAACAAATTTACTATTTAACAAGTACTGGATAACATTATCAGCAATATAGGCATTTGTTTTTTGCGTTATAATCTCTTGATATTCATATAATATTTCTGATGAAACACACAATATATACTTACCATCTTGTAATCCCTTCCAAATATCATAGTATTTACCCCTTCTTGATAAGGAAGCTATCAAGCAATTGGTATCAAGTACTATTCTATCCATGATAAGGAGTTCTTAAATGTTCATGAAGAATTTCTTCATTTTTATCATCATCCCACATTCCTTCATCCCAAAGTCTGTCCATAGCCTTATCTATATTCTCTGCAAAATATTGAGTAAGTGCCTCCTTTATTTCAGACAAAGCAGAATCAGTCTTTGCATACGAAAACATCTTTAAAAGATGCAATTGCGTTGGGTTTAATGCTGCTACAGCCATAATATAAATCGTATTAAATTGTCGTGACATTATTATCACGGACGCAAAGATAAACATTTATTTCCATACTTGCAAATATTTGAGCAAAAAAGAAGCGGAGAGTGACTTATCCTTCTTGGATTGCACTCTCCGCTTTATGTAAATTCTACTTTTCTACTATGTTATTAATACTCATCCCAGTTCTCCCAGGCATTGAAATTCTTTTTCGCATCAACAATTGGTCCGCTCTCCCCCCCTCCTGGTGGTGGTGTCGGATTGATAGGTGTTGTCGGGTCATTTTCTCCAGGTCCTGCACTACCACCACCAGATTGAGATCCCGCCAAAATAGAGGCATTCAATACTCCTGTGACTATTTCTAAATAAGGTTTAATATATTTTTTCTTCATTAATTCTTGATTACTTTACAATAAACTTTTTGCCATTCTTGACATATACGCCCTTTGGCAAGTTATTGGTCTCACCATTACGATTAACAATCTGCCCATTCAATGCATAAACTGCAGAATCAGCATCTTCACAAGCAATGATTGTTACCTTTTCAACGCCAGTAGTATTGTTGTCAGAAGAATCCTCACCAAATACAGAAGACTGTTTTGCTTTGTTTGCAACACCACCTGCCACAGAGAAGAAATAATCAGCATCCTCTGCTCCAACTTCAGCATCACTTGTCTCTACGACACACTTATTTGCACCCCACGCAACATCATAACTACCATTATGGAACCAGAACTGTCCATTTTTCTCAGCAGCACTTTGGCGACCATAGAAATAAACGTTAGCTGGCAAAACAACTTTTGAACGACTCGTCTTATCCAAGTAATTACCAACAAAGCGGTACTCACACGGATTACCTTCTGCCTGATGCTCCATACCATTCACCTTTGTCTTTGTATCAGCTAAGATATATGTTGGGATTGGAGAGCCTTCTACTGGCTCGTAATCTTTCACTACGTAAGAGGCTGGATCTTGCGAAGTTTTGGTTGGATATACCATATAAGCCTCATGCGCATAAATAACGATATCATCATCACTTGGCGCAGCACCATCAGGATTGAAAGCCTCATATACACCATTTACCTTTTCTGTCTTATGTTTATAAACGTCATTTCTAAACAACAAAGTAATATGGTTATAATCATCATCCTCATTAAACAAACGTTTTACAGAAGAGAAGCGACAAACCTGAGTTCCTTCACCCATAGCCTCATCAACCATCTTCTTCGTCATGTTAAATGGCACACAAAGAGTCCACCATCTTCCACCCTTTACAGAAATAGGGAAATCTGGAGTCTGTCCCTTTACATCACCATTAGCAATCACAAACTTACGAGTGCCCATATATGCTTTTTTTGCCAAATCCGCATCAGCAACATTCCAACCAGCTTCCGCCAAAATTGAAATCTCATCAGAGGAAAGAGTTGGTGCAAATACTTTTGAACCGTCCCAGACCAATCCATTTTCAGCCATATCAAAAGCACGTTTCCATTGTTCTTGACTAGGCCATATATATTGGCCACCAACATACGTATCTTTAAAGCCATAAGTCAATTTCTGATTGCCTACGACAAAATATGAAGCTGGGTTGTCTGACTTTCCATAAGGGAAGCAATTATTTAACTTCTGTAGATTTTCCTCAGAAATAGTCTCATACTTGCGAGTTGAATCTGTATACTTATTCAGTTGCTCTTCAGTTAAATCATTAGGATAATGCATGACAGTAAAATACACACCTTGATTCTTATAGTTTTCACGATTCGCAAAACCTGTCGTTGCATCATCAGCAATTCCATTTTTCTCTGAAGTGAAACCATTATTGCCATAATAAACTCGATCAGATGTACCAGAAAATGCAGAACCTGTCAAAGGCAGTATGTTGCCCCATTGATCCAACTTAACCTTAATTTCACCCTGCGGACACAAAGGAGCATCTTTCCCCAAGAAATAAACATCCTCATAATTACGTTCAGCGAAAGCCTTAGGACCAATATATTTTATAGAAGAAGGTATCTTAATTGTCTTTTGGCTTTTATCAGTGAGCTCACCATTCAATCCAAAAGCACCAGCACCAATAAAACGTAACTTGTTGTTCAAACGAACATAAGTCAGACTTCTAACTTCCCAAAAAGCGGCATCATCAACTTTATCCAAATTCTCTGGCAAAGTAACCTCTGTCAATTTTGTAGAAGCAAAAGCGAGTTTTCCAATAGTCTTCAACGTTGATGGCAAAACGACCTGAGTAAGTTTAGTATTTGCATAGAAAGCATTATCGTCAATCGTCTCCACTTGTGGCAAAGCTAAACTAGCAATGTTAAGTTGTCCACCACGCCATGATTTATCCGCAGGAGTAAAGAAAGTGGGTTTAATACGATTCCCTTCCAAAGAAACCTGACTTAAGTCCAAAGACAGAATGCTAGAGTTAGCTGCATATTGAGTAAACAAAATACCATGTACGAACTCTTCGCTAATCGTGCCACCGCCATTAACAATGACCTTTGAATAGCTTTTGCCATTCATAGCTTCAGCTACCTTCTGAGGATTTGCCTCATCAGTAACAGTGATGGTAAGAGTTTTTCCATCTGATGTAAATGTTTGCGCCCATGCGCTTGTACCAGCAAGCATCACGAGCATTGAAAGTAGAACCTTTTTCATCTTTTAAATCTTATCTTTTACTTATATACAATATCCTTTTTCATCTGAACATTCGCCGCAGAACATAATATGCAACAGTTGTACCTTTTATATAAAGGTACGCCATCGTTTCGCTACAAAGTTGAAATAGAAAATTGTTAAATCACCTTTTACTTATACAACATCAGTAGTTTATATCTTGCTGCTAAATGTCTATATTTTTAAATCAAACTTATCCAGTGCATAGAAGCACATCTTCATCTTATCTTCTCATCTTTTTTCTTAAGATGCCGCAAAGTTACTACTTTTTCATAAAAGTCGTATGTGAAAATGTTACAAATTTACAAACCATACCTAAAAATGATGATATTTAACCTTCATTAAATATTTTTGCTCCCAAAAGCGACACGTTTGCAGATAAATATACCATGCAAATGAGTAGGAAACGATAACATGTCGCCACTTACAACATGCGATCAATCGGTCCCAAAAACTATGAATATACATTGCATTTACACTTTTTTAATAGCGTGTCGTTACATTAGCTACTTAAAAATTCTTTTGTTTCCCATCTTATTTCGTAATTTTGCAAACGTTATAAAATTTATTAGTATTTAAATAAGGAATAAGAAAATGACAAATTACGGTAACAATTCCTTGGTCATTGGTGAACGTATAAAACAGGAACTCAAAAGACAAGGTAAAACTTCAGTATGGCTCGCCAAGCAATTGGGATGCCATCGCACAAACATCTACAAGGTGTACGCTAAATCCACAGTTGACACGGGTATGCTTTTGCATATCAGCCGCATACTTGGTTACGACTTCTTCAAGTTGTACTCAGAAGAATATGCCAAGAACCCTCACGAGTAATCCCATACTCCTATCGAGGTATTCTTCGTTGAAATATAATAAGGTGGCTATGCAATTCTTATTGCATTAGCCACCTTATTATATATATACCATTAGCTCATTAACACTTGCGAAAGAAAATTACATGTAAAAAATATGCTTTTTGTTTGGTCGTAATAAATAAATATCTTATTTTTGCAGAAAATGTAGAAAATATGAGAAATTCGACTATAAATATAATAATAAGCACAACTATTATTACAGTATTGCTTTTAACAAGTTGCTCTAAATCATTTTTGCCTTCATTAAAAGAGGCAGACAAAATACTCTTTACTGATTATCAAAAAGGTGAACTCCTGCTTGATAGCATCTACCAGTCGAAAACAAACATGTCTACTGCCGACGAAAAATATTACCAACTATTGAAATTAAAAGCTGCCGACAAGGCTTTTCGTCCTATCAAACATCAAAAGTCCCAAATAGATTCACTGGTTTCTTACTTCCAACATGCAGGAGATGATAACATTCTAGCAGAAGCATTTTTCTATGCAGGAAGAGTATATTACGAAACAGGCGACAAACCCGAATCACTCAAATTCTACCAAAAGGCAAGCGAAAAGGTTGCCAAGGACAATTATGCCTTGAAAGGCGACATTTATTGTCAAATGGCAAATGTGTATAAATATACAAATCTGAACAAGGAGGCTTTAGAATCATTACAACTGGCCTACCAAGCAGATTCACTCAGTCAAAACAGCCACAATATGCTTTATGACTTGAGAGATATGGGTGAAATCCATAATGATTTTAAGAACACAAAATTAGCAGAAAAATATTTTTCACAAGGACTCAACATGGCAGAGTTGTTGAAAGATACTTTTATGATAAGAAGCTTTCACCATGAACTCGCAGTCATTTATGAAGAAAGAAAAGAGTGGGAAAAGGCACTTTTCCACGTCAATCAATACGTACAGCATGTCGATGAGTTTCCTGACAACAGTGGTATGTTGCTGACTGCATTAGAAGTATATAAGAATTTGGGAAATAAAGAGTTAATTGAAGAATTCACAAAGAAAATTATGGTTTCTAAAAACATCTTTGTAAAACAAGAAGTTTATGAAAACATATTACTTTCAAAAATCACAAACGAAAGCCCCCTAAAAGTAGAATTACATACATACATTCAATATACTGACTCTGTAATAAATGCAAACGATGCTGAAGCCGTAAAAAAAGTAGAAGAATTATATAACTATGAACAAAAAGAAAAAGAAAATCACCAATTACGCTCTGCAAACTTCAAGAAGAATCTGATGATTGCTTTAATTGTAATTATGTGTTTACTTGTCTGTCTGTTTTCTTATATGCGTATTAAAAATATGAAACAGCAACAAGAAATTTTAAAACTAAAAGTTGACAAATATAATAGTCTCAAAGAAAAAGAAAGAACAACGGAAAAGATAGAAAAAGAATTAAACGTAATAAAAAGCTCAGATATTTACAATTGGATCATCCAAGAAAGAGACAACTATAGTTTCAAATTAGATGTCAAGCAATGGGACTCACTCAAAAAACTCATAAATGAAGTTTATCCAAATTTTGATAGTAACTTGAAAAGTTTCCTTGACGTTACTCCTCAAGAATACAGAGTCTGCTTGCTCTTAAAAATTGGCATCACCCCAACTAATATCGCAAAATTTATGTGCCTTACCAAAGAAGCCATAACTGCTTCTAGAAGAAGAATGTACTATAAAGCTTTTCATAAGAAGGGTGCACCTGCTGAATGGGACAACATTATAGCATCCTTATAATACATTGATATTCTAAACCTTACATTCCATGTACACAAATGTACAAGTTCATTTTTCAAATTGTACACTTATTGTACACCGTATCTTTCATTTCCTTTCCAAAAAGGATGTAAATTTGCAACCAAAATTCTAACATAAGTATCAAGTTTATGATGAAAAAGGTATTATTAATGATGTTCCTATTATCTGCAATAGTAAGAACAGTAAAAGCTGCAGAAGTTGAAATTTCGCTTCAACAAGTTTCTGCCTCAAGTGAAGGTAAGAGAAACAATCAAAAGGGTGGCATTCGTCATGCACCTTCTGTACACCCCAAACTTCCTACAGTTATTCTACTAGATGGGAACACCATTCAGATTAGCACTTTTGTAAATGGAGCAAATCTCAATTTGGTGCTGTATGACGAGAATGACAATATCATCTATGATATGACAACTATAGCCACCACTTCTGTTTGGTCAATCAGCATACCAAATGACATCATTGACAACGCCTATTCTTTGCGTCTCATTGTTAATGACAAAATGTATATCGGTAAATTCTAATCTGTATATATCAACATAAAAAGCACAATTATGAAAAAGTATTTATTATTATCTGTCCTAGCTATAGCAATGGTCAGTCTTATTTCTTGTCAAGACAACATTGAGCCAATTGCGCCAACCGTTTCACAAGGAGAAACTAGTTCGCACACGATTCCTGTTGATCAAGCTTTGGAAAATCTAAAAGATTTCCTTAACGACAGCCCCAAAACTAGAAGTTTGGTTGATGGCATTAGTCTTACAAATGTCATTACTGTTCGTACAAACCATATTCATACGAGAGCAACTAATCTCCCTGAAGATTGCAATACACTTATGTATGCTGTAAATTTCTCTGACGAAAATGGATATGCATTATTGTCTGCCGACAACCGAATCGAAGATGCAGTTATTGCTGTTACTTCAGAAGGTTCCATATCACAGAATGATATCGAAGCTGCAAAAGCTGATATGGATGACAGCCAAAAGACTATCTTTGAGGATTATCCCACAACAGGAGATGGTTTGATTTCTATTCCAGAATATCCAAATGAAAAATTCTTGAATCCTAACACATTCAACCCTTATGATAGCGTTTCAAATGATAGTTGGGTTGGTGACTTCTCCGAAGATAATATTGGTGAAGAGGACGAAAATGGGAATCTCATAGACAACGCAGCAGGAACACGAGCAACAAGTCTGACACAAGCATCGGCATGCAACAGAAAGGTTATGGCTATGTGCCTAAGTTATGCTGTAGATGAAGTCTATGGCTATGAGACTGGTGGCGGTGGTGGAGGAAGCAGCTTCACTTCAACACGTACCACCTATGGAAGTTGGACAGATGTTATCAAGAGAGGAAACATTTTGAGTTCATACTATTCTTGGCAACAAAATTCACCATTCAACGATATGTTTCCAAGAAGACGAAAATATTTAATATTTGGCCATAGAAGAAAAGTGCCGGCCGGATGTTTTCCTTTGGCTTTAGCAAAAGTCTTAACACACTTTCAATATCCTAGCGTTTTTAGATACAATGGAGAGAAAGTGGATTGGAATTCTGTAAACAATGTTTATTTTAGTGACACAGGAAGACATTCGGCAGCAGTTTTGCTCAAAGGCATAGCTGATTGGTGTGGCTGTTGGTATTTCTATGCTGGAACATTTACAATACCAAGTCATGCATCTTCATTTTTGAAAGACATTGGGTTCACCAATGTTAAAAGATACGATTACAAATATGACAGAGTGACTTCTATGATAGACAAGGGATGTCCTGTCATTATTTATGCTATGCCAGGAATTAAAATAACAAGTAGTCATGCCTGGATTATAGATGGGTACAAGATTAAAACAAGGGACAATGTTATTACAAGATTTCAAAATGGTAAAGTTGTATCCACAAAAACAGAATCAGAAACCAGTAAAATGGTACATTGTGACTTTGGCTGGGGTGGCAAATGTAATGGCTATTATGTGGACGGTATCTTTAAGTTAAATAATTCTGAAAACGAATTCGACAACAACAACCACAATAGAAACACCAATTATAATCACCATAAAAGAATCATCGTATATGACAATCCAAATAATTAAGGTGACAAAAAAGATTATATCAACTTTACTCCTTACAGGAATTTTGGGGGCTTTGTGCGCATGTGACAGCACAAACAATTTTGGTTACCCATCAAAAATTACATTTGCCAACAATGGTGGAGAAAAAATTGTACAAGGAGACGATTCTTTCTACAACATCGAAATCGCCAATTACAATGGTGACGGCAAGAGCACAATTCCAATAATATCAGGTAACGGTAACGACACTCTTACTGTTAATTACCAATGGCTTACCATAAAAATGAAATGGGGTGAAACAAAGATGATTTTGACAGCAGAACCAAATACGACTCATAAAAAACGAACTTTATACGTAAGAGGAAGCATCACGGATGATTTTGCTGAAATTAAAGTAGAACAACAATAATTTGTTCAACCTAATAATAAGAGGGTGGTTTTTTTTTAAAGCCCACCCTCTTTTTTTTATTTTTTTGCATTTATCCCAATCGCTTCTCCAATCGCTCACGGATAGCGGCGATGAAGCCAGCGGAGTTCACAGCCTTTGCTTCCACGCCCTCCATCAGGTTGACGAGGTCCTTCGTAGCGATGCCATCGTTCAAGGTATCGAAGCAAGCAGCTTCCAGCTGGTCGCCGAAGTCTTGCAATGCCTGGATGCCATCAAGTTCTCCACGTTTTCTCAACGCTCCGCTCCATGCAAAGATGGTTGCCATTGGGTTGGTAGAGGTATCCTCACCCTTCAGGTAGCGATAGTAGTGACGGGTCACCGTGCCATGGGCTGCCTCGTACTCATACTTTCCATCTGGTGATACCAATACGGAGGTCATCATGGCGAGAGAACCGAAGGCGGTACTGAGCATGTCGCTCATCACGTCACCGTCATAATTTTTGCAAGCCCAGATGAATCCACCCTTGCTGCGGATGACACGAGCCACGGCATCATCTATCAACGTATAGAAGTACTCTATGCCCAACTCGGCGAACTTCTCCTTGTAGTCACTCTCATACACTTCCTCGAATATCTTGCGGAACTGTGCATCGTAAGTCTTGGAGATGGTATCCTTGGTAGCGAACCACAAATCCTGCTTGGTATCAATGGCAAACTTGAAACAGCTATGGGCGAAACTACGAATACTCTTGTCAGTGTTGTGCATGCCCTGGATGACACCTGCACCATCGAAGTTGTGGATTTCCACCTCCTGCTTCTTACCGCTCTTGCCCTCGAACACGAGTTTGGCGGTTCCCGGCTCGTCGGCACGAAGCTCCACGCTCTTGTAGACATCGCCATAGGCATGACGGGCGATGGTGATAGGCTTCTCCCAGTTCTTCACACAAGGGTGAATGCTTGGGATGGTGATAGGAGCACGGAACACGGTGCCGTCCATGATACTACGGATGGTGCCGTTCGGACTCTTCCACATCTTATGCAGATGATATTCGTCCATGCGCTGGGCATTCGGAGTGATGGTGGCGCACTTCACAGCCACACCATATTTCTTGGCAGCCTCGGCTGAGTCGATGGTTACCTGATCATTGGTCTTGTCTCGATAAGGCAAGCCGAGGTCATAATACTCAGACTTCAAGTCTACAAAAGGAAGGATCAATTCGTCCTTGATCATCTTCCAGAGGATACGAGTCATCTCGTCACCATCCATCTCCACCAAAGGAGTTGTCATTTGAATCTTTTCCATCATGCAATATACTATATTATATATAATGTATAATTAATAATTGACAAATTATAAGTACAGAAGTGCCATGCAGCTCTTTCTTGCTTGCAAAATTAGCAAAATATTTTCAGAAAAGAAAGAAAATGCTTTATTTTTCTTTCTTTTTGGCATACATTTAAGTTTTACTGACTACTTTCGCGTATATTTATACGGAAAAAGGCATCAACAAGGTTAAACTCATTGATGCCTTCATCTATCTAAGGTGTTTTTACATTTTTACCCTTTTACATTTAAAAAGATTACTTATCGCTCTCTGGAGCCTTGTCGATCAAGTCCATGAACTGGTCGAGCTTAGGAGTGATGATAATCTGAGTACGACGGTTGCGCTGCTTGCCTACCTCGGTGTCATTGCTTGTCACAGGATTGTACTCACCACGACCACCAGCGGTCAAACGCTTAGGATCCACGCCGAAGTGATCCTGCAAGTACTGTACGACAGAAGATGCACGGAGAGCAGAGAGGTCCCAGTTGTTGCGGATGTTCTTCATCTTAGCGCTAGAAGTGCTAACAGGAACATTGTCGGTGTTACCCTCTACGAGTACCTCGTAATCCTTGTAGTCCATGATAATCTTGGCAATCTTGCTCAAGGTTTCCTTGGCACGGCTGTTCACCTCATAGCTACCGCTCTGGTAGAGCATGTTGTCAGCCAAAGAGATGTAAACCACTCCCTTCATCACCTGAACGTCTACCTCCTTCAACTCATCCTTGCTCAAAGAGCGGGTCAAGTTGTTGGTGAGCACCATGTTGAGGGAATCGCTCTTGCTCTTCACCTCCACCAAGTGACGGATATACTGGTTAGACTCATTGATCTGGTCTACGAGCTTGTCGATGCTGACATTATTCTGACTAGCGTTGTTCAAACTCTTGTCGAGAGCTGTCTGCATGGACTTATAGTCCTTCTTCATCTGAGCGAGCTGGTCTTCGAGAGAAGTAACACGAGCCTGCGAAGCAGCCAGCTGCTCCTTGGCGTTCTGGTAGTTGTTGGTCAACTCACGATTCTCGTTCTGGCAATTCTGGAGATCCTTCTTGCTTGCGCAGCTTGTCATCAACAAGGCACCAGCCATCAAAGTCATCACTAAAAATTTACTCTGTTTCATATTCTTATGGTTTTTAAATTCTTGATAGTTGATATTTCACTCTATTGCAAATATACGATCTATTGCAAATATACGATGTCCATTAACTTTTACCGCTTTCAATACTTTACGGTGCAAAGTTACGAATAAGACTCGAATAACCATGTTTTGTCTAATCCATTTAGGTTATTTTAACCACTTTTTCCACATTTTCTTGTTTTCAGCCTTAGTTTTAGCGATATAGAGCCTCATTTTCGCCCACTGTCAGAGTATCGGACAGTGAACTGTCCTAGTCAAACAGCACGCTGTCCGACCAACGACAGTCCACTGTTTGACTAGAACAGCGGCAACAAAACTCAGAGATATATTATTTTGTCTCGGAGATAAATTTATCAAGTTCGGAGTTTTTACCCTTCACCCTTCACCAAATCGTCTGAAACACTAGTGTTTATTGACATTTCGAGAGGTGAAGGGTTACCTAGCTACCCTTCACCACCCTTCACCCCTCCAAAACCGCCTGTACATCGGCGTTTCAAGAGGAAAGGTGAAGGGTGAAGGGTGTTTTTGAGTCGGACATAAAAATTGTCTTCAATACCATCCTATCGGGAAAATCAAAAGATACTCCACTAAAAAAGACAAAAAAGGAGCGTTTTATTTTGTCCTTATTCTAAATTGTATTATCTTTGCACTCGAAAAGAAACAAATACATTAACAATAAAAAGAGAAATAAGTATGAT
>DHMR01000041.1 GCA_002405875.1 bacterium UBA4637 | reverse complement strand
TCATGGACTTATGACACACCCTCCTAATAAAAATCAAGCGAAATGAAGAAACAATTAATTTATAGCATAACTTTTGTGACAACATTTCTGCATTTCTCTTGTTCAAATGCACAAGAGTTACCAAATACATCCCCAAATCACAATGAATGGGAATTAGTATGGAGCGATGAATTTAACACAGATGGACAGCTCGACTCCACAGTATGGAATTATGAAGTAGGTTTTCAGCGCAATCATGAAGACCAGTGGTATCAGCCAGAGAATGCTTATTGCAAAGATGGTTGTTTGATTATTGAAGCTAGAAAAGAAAAAAAAAAGACGAAAGAACCCAAGTTATGACCCAAACAGCAACCTATGGCCTCATACTATCAAGGAAGTTACTTATACCTCTGCTTCTGTCAATACAGCCAAGAAAAAAGACTTTCTTTATGGTCGTTTGGAGGTAAGAGCAAAGATTCCTACTGCTTCAGGAGCCTGGCCTGCCATTTTGCTTTTGGGAGAAAACATGGAATGGCCGTCAAATGGAACAGCAAGGCCATTCCGTTTACTCACTTCACCAACAAGGACACTCTATGGGCTGAAAAATTCCACATGTGGAGGATGGACTGGGACGAGGAATCCATCAAAATATACCTAGATGACGAACTCTTGAATGAAATCAAGCAGAGTGAAGCTGTCAATGGTAAACTGGGAAATGGTGAACAACCTTTCAAGAAACCTCAATATCTCTTGTTGAATCTAGCTCTAGGAGGTGACAATGGCGGTATCATTGATGATAAAGCTTTCCCTATGAAATATTACATAGATTACGTTAGAGTCTACCAAAAATTCAGCTAAGAAACAACTGGTTTAAGTCCATACTTAGAAAGGTCTCAGGCATGATACCATTTTCACCCACAATGATGGAGAGGACAGGGTTAAATTGTCTCCTGAATCTCTCCAAACCTTCAGTATGGCTTTCACCATTACTTTTCACTTCAATGGCAACAAACTTTTGGTTTTTCTTGATGATGAAGTCAACCTCGTCATTGCCATTTCTCCAATAATATACCTCAAAACGATGCACGAAAGCTTGGCTGACAATATAAGCACCAATGGCTGATTCAAATATGTGCCCCCATTTCTTGCCATCGGCAATAGCTTCCTTGAAACTCATTCCACATTGCACACTGAGCAAGGCATTGTTGAAAACCTGATATTTAGGAATACTCGCACGTTTTCGAGCCACATCCATAGAAAACTTCTGAAGCCCTGTTACCAAGCCACTATCGCCAAGTAGGTTGAGATAACCTGCCAAAGTAACGGTGTTGCCAGCATCCTGCAATGCTCCCAACATCTTGGTAAGCGAAAGAATCTTCCCAGAATAAGAGACGCTAAGTTCAAATGTCTGGCGCAGGAGCGCAGGTTTACTGATAGGCGAATCCATCAGGATGTCTTTGTTGATGGTGGCATCAATGATAGCTCCATTCACATAGTTATTCCACCTTTCTTCTTCCTCTATGAGAGGTGCTGCACCAGGATAGCCACCATAATAAATATATTGTTCAAGCGTCATTCCGAAAGCATCTCTCATTTCAGGGTAGCTCCAATGGCTCATCCTTATCTCTTCGTATCGTCCCATCATAGACTCTGCCAAGCCTTTTTCCAGCAAGATCCGAGAAGACCCAAGCAACAATACTTTTAGATTACAATGATTGAGACTATCAGCATCCCATTCTTTCTTCACATATTCGCTCCAATTGTGGAGTTTCTGAATCTCATCTATGACAAGGATCATTTCCCCGAGATTTTGGGCACGCATCTGGACTCGAGCACTATTCCAACATTCGCTAATCCATGTTGGAGAAGTGGATGGGATGGTATCCGCTGAGTAAAACAGGAAAGGCTTGTCACAATCATCCAATACTTGCCTTACCACAGTGGATTTTCCGATTTGGCGAGGTCCCATAATCACTTGGACAAACCTTCTTGGCTCATCTATGCGCTTTTTAATCGTATCATAAACACCTCTTTTATACATGTCTTTTCCTCTTTTATATTCTGCAACTGTTTTACTCTACGAACTGAGTAATTTTACTCAATAGACTGAGTAATTTTACTCAATGGACTGAGTAAAAATGATATTTTGATGGCAAAGTTAGCAAAAAAGAAAGTATTTACCAAACTTTTCGATAATAAAGTATTCAGAAAAACGATAATTGAAGCGATAAGAAGCCTCACCTTGACAGAGATAGGTCTCATAGGATGTATTTTAGCAAAGTTTTGCACACTTTCATCCATGATATTAAATTTTTATCGTAAATTTGCAACTAAAAAAGACTAGCAATGAAGAACAATCTTAATGACATCGTCAACCAGTTTGACATCCAAGGTACCGTGGGCGAAATCAAACCGCTCGGCAACGGACTTATCAACGACACTTACAAGGTGAGCACCAGAGAGCCTGATGCACCCGACTATGTGTTGCAACGCATCAACGACTCCATCTTCACCAATGTTGAGCTCTTACAACATAACATTGAGGAAGTGACAACCCACATACGCCAAAAACTCGTGGAGGAAGGGGAAGATGACATCGACCGCAAGGTACTCACCTTCGTCAAGGCACACAATGGCAAGACCTACATCAAGGATGGGCAGAACCAATACTGGCGCATCTCCGTGTTCATTCCTCATGCCGTCACCGTAGAGAAAGTCACACCAGTAAGTTCCTATAGCGCAGGCAAGGCATTCGGAAAGTTTGAGGCACAGGTGGCGGATATTACTGACCGCCTGGGCGAAACCATCCCTGATTTCCATAACATGGAATTACGTCGTGACCAACTGCAACAGGCTGTGAAAGAAGACCGTGCAGGACGAGTAGAAGGGGTAAAACCATTGCTCACCAACATCGCACAATACATGGACGAGATGTGTCTCTGCCAACGACTGTTTCGCGAAGGCAAACTCCAGAAACACGTATGTCACTGCGATACCAAGGTCAACAACATGATGTTTGACGAAGAGGGGGGTGTGCTCTGCGTCATCGACCTCGATACCGTCATGCCGTCACTCTTCGTAAGCGACTATGGCGACTTTCTGCGTACTGCCGCCAACACCATCGCCGAAGATTCTCCCGAGTTTGACAAGATAGATTTCCGCATGGACATCTTCTATGCCTTTACCCGTGGTTACATCATGTCGGCTTCCTCGTTCCTCAGCCCGCTGGAGATTTCACTCTTGCCTCACGCCGCCGAGTTGTTCCCATACATGCAAGCCGTAAGATTTCTATGGGATTATCTCAATGGCGACCATTACTGGAAATGCAATTATCCAGAGCATAATCTCGTCAGAGCACAAAATCAATGGCACCTCTTCCTCAAGACGAAGGAGCATGAGGCTGAGATGAAACAATTCGTCGAAGAAGTGCTAAAATAAAAATCTCCCAAACTAAGAAAATTTGGCTACCACACACAAAAAGAATGCCCCTGCGGACGGGCACAGACACCCCATGCCTAGGGGAATTCTGTGCCCATCCGCAGGGGCATTCTTTATTCTACGATGATAGAAAATTCACTTCCCGACGCATAGTCTTGTCCATGCTGCTCACTCAAGGCACGAAGGCGGACGTAGCGAGCACGAACTGGCTTGTCGAACAGGATGCGCTGACGCTTGGCCGTATTCTCAAAATGACCCTTGGCAACAGGAGCGCCCCAGTTTTCCTTGTCATTGCTGACATAAATCTCATAATCCTTGATGCAACCATTCAGCGAACCGTCCTGACGCGCCGAATAGCAGAAGCCCTTGATGGTACGAGGCTCTCCTGCATCGAAATCCACCCAATGAGGATACTTCGCCAGCGTGACGGAATACATAGTATGCCAATAGGTATCGGGATCATCGTCGACTAAATGGCAAGCCTCACCCTCGTAGGGCTCTTCGCTCGAAGCAAAGATGACTTCCACTGGAATACTCTCGATGCGATCGAATACCGTCGAGAATTTCTGTTTCGGATAATCCTTGTACCAACAAGTCAACTTTCCACCTTTACGCAGGTTGAATGGTTGGTTATAGACCCTGTTCTTCTTGCCGGCATCCATGCCCTTCTTCCCATCATCCACACGATACAAGATGGTTCGGTTCTTGGCAAGCGTACTGATGGTGACATCGCCATTTCGACCACGTGAAACATTGATAGGTTGTTCGCCTGACGCAGAAACCTTCGTAGTTGTCAGGAGGCCATCAAGTTGTGTAGGACGGATGATGAAGCCAAAATTGTAGGACCCACTAACCACTTGGTCAGGAGGCAGAGGACCACCCTGTCCACAACTGGCTCCTCCCAATCCTGTCACCTTGGTGTCCAGATGGAGATGGGTGCCACTGCTCTTCGGCAACTGATACGGATGAGCCGCCAACGTCAGTTCTTGCTGACTCCAAGGAAGTGCCGAAACCGACATCAAACTATCTGCCACGAAAACTACTCCTCGCTTCTCCGGGTTGGTAACAGCACACCAGCGCACCTCCTCACGATTGCCTTGAGCCTGAGGCTTAGGCAACATGATTCCCATACGAGCCACCGCATCATGATACCATCCCACAAACTGGCTAGTCTTGCGATCGGCATAGTTGTTGATAGGTCCACGGCCATAATAATCAAACTGATTGTACTCGGCAGGAAGTTCCATCGAATAGCCAATGCGAGGCAGCACGATGTTGTGGCGATTGGCGCTGATGGCACTCTGCAACTCAATAGAACCATCCTTATAGATGGTATAGATTTGGCGAGTCGTGAACTTCAAGTCCTCATCCTTGAGCGGTCGCTTGTTCTCTCCGAAACGATATACCGACTCCGGGTCACGATCACGATTGCTATATTTCAAGTCGGCTCCCTCCTTGCCCTGGCTTTCCACGATAAAGTTGAGCTGGTAAGTTCCATCTTTCTTCGCCTCCCAGCTCCATTCCTTGACCGTATGCTGCAAGTCGTACAAGCCATTCTGGAACCAGGTCGTAGGATAGCCCATACCAGCATCATTGTCGGTCGGAGCACGATAAGCATCCAACTGAGGTCCCTTGCCTACTTGGAAAATATCTTTTCCACCATACTGCAAACGGCTGATGGCACCTGTACTTAGGTCGAAGACAGCCTGGAAATTGTCTCCCTTCACCTCGATACGCTTCGCCTCCTTCGACACCTGGCAAGAGATTGCCTTACCCTGACTCGTCACTGAAGCGATGGCAGGAGCTTCCACCTCAGCACCTTTCACCTTCAGTTGCTCGTCCATCTGGTCATAACCCCTTGAAGCCCAAGGCATATCCTTGCCTTGCAAAAACTGGATGGTGACATAATACTCACTTCGAGGGTCGAGAGAAGCATAGTCGTAAGCCAAGCGATACGTTTGACGCTCACGAGGTCCCAAGATATTCTTGGCACCCTCCAAAGGTTGTTTTTGGGCTACACATACACCATCCTTATAGAGTGACCATACGATCTGATAACCCTTCAGAGGCTCAAAGTAATTCTTATTGAATATCTCGATGATACCTTTCTTCATGTCAACCGCCTTGACACCTACGTTCTGGTACACCTTCTTCACCTCATAATATTGGGCTTTCGGGGTAAAGTCCGGGCGCAAGATGCCATTCATGCAGAACATGCCGTCATTCGGTTTGTTGTCTGCGCCGAAATCACCACCGTATGCCCAGTAAGTCTTGCCTGTGGCAGGGTCTACCTTGTCGAGTGCCTGGTCCACCCAATCCCAGATGGCACCCCCCATGAAGAAGTTGGTGCTCTCGATGGCATTCCAATAGTCTATCAGATTACCACAGGCATTACCCATGGAATGAGCATACTCCGAGATATGGAAAGGATACTTCAAGTGGTAAGTTCCCTTCACGGCACCTTGTACCCAAGCGATGGAAGGATATTGATTGGAACCGATATCCACGATGTCGTTGTTGCGCTCATACTGCACAGGGCGGCTGGTGTCATAAGCCTTGATGGCTCGATAGCACTCCTTGAAGTTGTCGCCAGGACCGGCCTCATTGCCCAAGCTCCAGATGACCACCGAAGGATGGTTCACCGTAGCATGCACCATCTCCATATTTCTTGCAACATGGGCATTGCGGAAAGCGGGAACATGCGAAAGACTTGCCTCGCCATAGTAATACTCATGGCTCTCGATGTTGGCTTCATCCTCCAGATAGATGCCATACTTGTCACAAAGGTAATACCAGTAAGGAGCATCTGGATAATGGCAGTTGCGCACATGGTTGATGTTGGCACGCTTCATCAGGAATATCTCCTGCTCCATCTGTTGCCGGGTCACGGTATGTCCTGTCTGCTCGTTGTTCTCGTGTCGATTCACACCTTTCAGTTTGATAGGCTTGCCATTGAGATAATAGTATCGACCTGCCAGTCCGAACTCATCTTGACTGGCAGGGGTTTCCTTGATTTCCACCTTTCGGAATCCCACGATGGTAGAGAAGGTCTGCACGGTCTTGCCCTTGGCGTCCTTCAGTTCACCCACCAAGGTATAGCGATAAGGGGCTTCGGCACTCCACAGTTTCACCTTGTCCTGGGCATCGAGTGTCACCTCCAACTCCGTGTCGGCTTTCGCCCCTAGTTTTCCCGCAAGTTTGACTTGTGCTGCAACACCAGGCACGCAAGTATTGTCGTCGGCATACAGGCGGTTGGCATAGAGGGAATACTGCAAGCTATAGCCTTGGATGGCTTTTTTCGAGAGATTCTCGATTTGAGCCGTGATATGCAGTTTTGCCTTCGTATAGGTATCATCCAAGTCAGGAAGCGCCTTGAGATCCCGAACCTGCACCTTCGGTTTGGCGGTCAACGCCACCGTGCGGAAGATACCAGGCAAGCGGAACATATCCTGGCTCTCCAAGAAAGAGGCATCGGAATTGCGATACACCTCTACGGCGACGACATTTTCCTTCCCTATATATATATAAGGTGTAATATTGAACTCAGCCAAGTTGCGTGAGTTCTTGGAGAATCCCACATATCGACCATTGATATAAAGATAGAAGAAAGAATCCACCCCATCGAAGTCAAGGTAAATCTCCTGCCCCTTCCAATCTGCAGGGACGGTGAAGGTGCGCCGATAGGAACCCACTTCATTGCGATTGCGATAAGTCATCCAGTCCTTCTTGGGGGTACGCATCACGCCACCTTTCCAGTCATCCACCCGATAACGATGCTGGAAGATGACGCGCTGGTTGGAATAGAGCGGGTCTCCATATTTATTGTGTCCATCCTTCTGAAGCCCAGCCATGTTCCAGCTCATCGGAACGGTGATGTCATCCCATTGTGACACATCATAATCGCTGCGATAAAAATCCTTCGGCCGCTCATCAGGATTGGAGGCCCAGTGAAACTTCCACTTGCCATCCAGTGATTTCCAATAAGAGCTATATTCAGGAAGCACCTTGCGAGCCTCCTCGACAGTCCGGAAAGAGAAGAACCAGGCATGCGGTTGTTCCTTGTTATAAGCCAACGAGTCGGGACTTTGCCACTCCCAACCCGTGGGTGCCGTTTGCGGCTGATAGAAATAGCCTCCCAGACGATCGGCTGCCCCAGCCGAGCCAGCCATGAGGCAAGCCATCATGATCAAAGAAATCTTCTTCATAAAAATGTAAGATAGAATCGTATTATTTATGTCAATTAATGTATAGAGATGAAATCTCAAAAATTCAAGTATTGATGACGAGCCATGAGACAAGCCCCCACGATGCCCGCCTTATTTTGAAGGGTGGAAGGCACGATTTGGGAATCTTCGCTCACGATATTGAGCGAGTATTTCTTGATGCCCATACTGATCGGCTGCATCAAATAGTCGTTCACCACCGACAACTCTCCACCGATGACCACCATCTCCGGGTTGAAGATATTGATGATGCCAGCCAAGTTGTTGCCCAGTTCACGAGCCATGTCCTGCAAGATACCGATGCTCAGCACATCTTCCCTCTTGACAGCCTCGATGAGATCCTTCAGTTGGATGTCGCCGTCCGAAGCCTTAGCCTTCTCCGACAGGATGGAAATCTTGCCTTCAGCCACGGCCTCCTTCAACTTTCGTCGCCAAGCCATACCCGACACTTCCGTCTCCAGGCATCCCGTCTTTCCGCAGTGGCAGATGATGTCGTTGCGGTAGAGGTGCATGTGCCCAAACTCTCCCGCGAATCCCGATTTTCCACAATACAACTTTCCGTCAAAGATGATGGCGATGCCCATGCCCCAGCTCAGATTGACAAAGATGACATTGTCCACATCCTTGCAGCAACCTTTCAAGTGCTCCCCGTAAGCCATGCAGCGAGAATCATTGTCGATACAGGTAGGGATGCCCAACTTCTGGGCAATAGCCTCAGCCAAAGGTTTGTCGAGACTCGTAAATACATTGTAAGCCTTCCCTTCACTCGGATTGACACGACCTCCCAGGCTGACACATGCTTGCAAGATATGTTCCCGGGCTATGCCCGACTTCTCGATCTGTTCGGCGAGCAACTGCATGAAAGCATCGAAACATTCTTTCCTATCCTCGTAAACGAACGGCTCTTTCGACAAACCGTAAACGATCTTTCCACACATGTCGGAGAGGGCGATGCTCACATAGTTGTGTCCTAGCGCCACACCCAAGAAATACCCCGCAGTGGGCACCAAGTCATATACACGAGGGGCACGCTTGGCAAAATTGTCACGTTTCCCCGTTTCTCTTACCAATCCCATCTCTATCAGTTCATTCACCAACTTAGTGACGAAAGGCGTACTATAACCCATACCTTGACACAGTTCAGAGATGGTGAGTCCATCCTGTTCTGACAATAGATTCAACAGTGGGGCTTTAGCATTGGTTTTGCTTTTATCTTTCAAAATGTTGTTTAAGAATTGTTGTACCATGGTTCGTTTATGTTAGTTATGGTGCAAATATAGACAAAATTTATGAAGCAAAAAGATTCTGGCATTCTAAATAGCGAGAATATAACGTTATTTAACCTTAAATTTCAAATACAATCACCAAACGACCTCATTTCAAGTAAATTTAGAGACGAAACGTGATGTATTAAATAAATTGGTTTAATTGAAAATCAAAACATAAATACTCTATTTTATTTAAAAACCAAATTTAAACTAAATTATTTAATCGCATTTCATATTATTTAACAGGTTTGTCATAGATACTTTAAAAAATTAAGTTTATCTTTGCCCCCGAAACACAAATTATATATTTTAACTAACTAATAATATTAGGTATGGCAACACGCTTTAAATCTGTTAGCTTGGCATTGCTGCTTGGAAGTGCAGGTAGCATCGCTCCGCTTTACGCAAGTTCTATAGGCAACCTGTCTATCCAGAACGTCCAGCAGCAGAAGTCCACTTGCTCTGGAGTTGTCACTGACGACCAAGGTATGCCAGTGATTGGTGCTTCAATCATGCTCAAGGGTACAACCAAGGGTACGATTACCGACATCGACGGTAAATTCCACTTGGCAGATGCCAAGAAAGGCGACATCTTGGTTATCTCTTACGTCGGCATGGATCCTAAGGAAATCAAGTATGCCGGCGCTCCTATCAAAGTGACGCTCAAGGAAGATGCCCATAGCTTGAACGAGGTGGTCGTTACAGGTTATGGTGGCCAGCAGAAGCGTGGAACCTTGACAACTGCCATTTCCAAGATGGACGACAAAGTGCTCGACAATGCAGCCTTCGGCAATGTGGGTCAGGCATTGCAGGGTACGGTGTCTGGTCTTCAGGTTGTCAACACCTCGGGTACTCCAGGTGCCAGCCCTACGATTACGCTCCGTGGTGGTGCCTCCATCACCAGTACCTCCTCCGCATTGGTCATTGTGGATGGTATCGTACGCGACCTTTCCGAAGTAAACTCCGAGGACATCGAGTCGATCGAAGTTCTGAAGGATGCAGCCTCTACCGCCATCTATGGTGCCCGCGCCAATGGTGGTGTAATTCTTATCACGACCAAGAAAGGCAAAAGTGGGCGCACGAGCATCAACTACAAGACCAAGATGGGTATCAACTTCAAACGCAATGATTACGAATACCTGAACGCTCACGATTATATCTACTATAACCGCTTGGGCTACAAGCGCTATGCAGAAAGCACTGGCACAAGCCTCAGCTCTGTCGATGATAAGCGAGGCTACTCTGGCTATGGTGCCGAAGTTGATGAATATGGAGCATGGTTTACTCCTTTTTTCGACTGTATCTATGACAGCGAGATTGATACCTATGGCGTATATGGCAAAAAGACCACTCGTGACGAAATGCGCCAAAACGGGTGGTTAGTCATGGACGACCCAATCAACGAAGGAGAACAGCTTTGGTATCGTGACTATGGTGGGCAAGTAATTGATGCTGCTTTCAACAACAGTACCCTCACACAAGATCACCATGTGGGTGTAACTGGTGGTAACGATGTTTCTACCTTCGCAGCCAGTCTTGGTTACTATGGTGAGGATGGTATCGTCAAAGGAACCAGCTATAAGCGATTCACAGGTTCCGTGAACGGAAGTTACAAAATCAAGCCTAATTTCAACGTCAAGGCAGGTGCCACTTTAATGTGGTCCAAACAACCTACTTTATATTCTAGTGCAACTAGTCTCTACACTCGCACACTGATGTTGCCACCAACTTGGAACCCATACAAGGAAGACGGTTCGCCAGCTCCAGGCTACACGTGGACAGATGGCAATATGCAGTACTGGAAAGATATATATACCAACGAGAACAGTTACCGTTCCGAGACATTCAATGCAGGTTTCGACTGGGACATCATTCCTAAGAAACTCAAGTTTACCGCAAATGGTTCTGTACTCTACAGTCTTTATCAAGACGAGAACTTTGCCAAGTCATATTATCAAGACACCAATCCAACTACCATCAATACCACACGCAATGCCAGCGCTTCCATGACAAAGGACAACCAGATACAGCTCAACGCCATGTTGAACTATACTGACCAATTCGCAGGCAAGCACAACATTGATGCCATGATAGGCTCTGAATACTACGATTACAGCTACTTTGTACTCCAGGGTTCCACCAAGAACTCTCCTACCGATGATATACCAACCTTGAATGCAGGTGCAGAGGCAGTGACCGCAACTTCATCCAAGACAGGACATCGCATCGAATCTCTCTTCGGTCGTGTAAACTACAACTACATGGAGAAATACCTTCTTTCATTCACCATGCGTTACGATGGCATCTCCAAGTTGAAGGAACATCGTTGGGGCGCTTTCCCTGGTATCTCTGCGGGTTGGAATGTCACACAAGAGGATTTCTGGAAGAAGTCTAAGATTTCCAACATCATCAGCAACCTCAAGCCACGTGTCAGCTATGGCGTGAATGGTAACGTGAATGGTATCGGCGACTATTATATATATGGTAAATACACCCTATATACCCCAAATACCTACAAGAACCAAAGTGCATATTGGAACTCAACGCTCAAGAATACCAAACTGCGTTGGGAGCAGAGCAAGACATTCGAAGCAGGTCTTGACATTGGCTTCTTCGACAACCGTTTGGCATTCATTCTCGACTACTACGTTCGTAACACTAGCAACTTGATAACGAGTGTGAACCTTCCAGCCTATACAGGATTCAGTTCCATCACAACCAACCTCGGAAAGCTTCGCAACCAAGGTTTCGAGATGGAAATGCGTGCCAATATCATCAACAAACATGGCTTCCGTTGGGATGTCACAGCCAACCTCTCAACCGTAAAGAACACCATCTTGGAACTTCCAAACAGCGACAAGCCAAACAACTATATGGGTGGCGTAGAAGTAGCCGCAGGCAAGGTAGATGCAAACGGCGTTACTCCAACCAAGTGGGTTGGCGGCTATGGAGAAGGCGGCAGACTGGACGAACTTTACGGCTATCACCAGCAGTTCATCTTCAAGAACTGGGATGAAGTAAAGCAATATGCCAATAATCGTATTGATGAAATTGGCATGACTTATGGTCCAGGTATGGCAGACCAACTAGTCCCTGGCACCAAGAAGACTTATGCAGAGACTAGTGGTTGGAAAGCTCTTGCACCTGGTGATGTTTGCTGGGAAGACATCAATGGCGATGGCATCATCAACTCACTTGACCGCAAGGTTTTAGGACACTACCTGCCTACAGTAACAGGTGGTTTCTCTACAACCGTTGCCTATAAGGGTCTATCCCTCTATGCCCGCTTCGACTATGCCCTAGGACATAAGATTTGGAACTATCGCAAGGCGACCTCCATGGCACAAGGACAAGGAGAGTTTAATGTTATCACAGAAGTAAAGAAAATGTGGTCTGAGGACAATCCAAATTCCGATTATCCAGCATTCACATACGCTGACCAATTTAACAAAGCCAACATCATGCGTGACTACTATGGCAGCGAGTTGAGTTCTCGTTTCCTTGAGAACGGCAGCTATCTCGCCTTACGTGATATTACATTGAGTTACTCTTTGCCAAAATCCATTGTTAGCACGATTGGCATGCAGGGAGCATCGGTGTATGTAACAGGTCAAAACTTGTTCTACATCACCAAATATACGGGGTCTATGCCAGAGCCGAAATCCAGTGGTGTTGATGACGGTACATATCCAACCCCTAAGACTTTGCTCTTTGGAGTTTCTTTAACATTCTAAACATTAAAGATGAACAATATGAAAAAGTTAATGACATATATTGCAGCTGGATTGATGGCACTCTGCATGAACAGCTGTCTCGACCTCGACCCAACGAGCGAATATACCGATGAAAACTTCTGGAAAACAGAAGACCAATTTGACGCTTTCCATACAGGTCTGAAAGGTCAATTCCGTAATTATGCCTACGATTTTGTCGTGTGGGGCGAATTTCGCTCAGACATCTACGCAGGTCAATCGTTCAGCGGCGAATCTAACACTTATCAAAGAATATTCAATAACAACCTCGATGCCTCCAACTCAGGAGTCAGCGACTTTGGAGGTGTGTACACGTGCATCAACCAGCTAAATCTCATGATAGACAAGGCGAACGAGTCTACTGTCATTTCTGAAGCAGCTAAGAACAAATACCTTGGCGCGGCATACGGCATGCGTGCATTCATGTATTTTCAGTTGCTACGTTCATACGGTGATGTCGTGATATACACTCAACACACAGAAGGTGCGACACTCGACCTAAATAACCTCAGCAAGGAGCAATCACCTGCGGCAGACGTCTTGGCACTCATCAAGGATGACATCCAAAAATCAGAGGAGGCATACAATGACAACTACTCCTTCACAGACACAGACAGAGACACAGAAGGACGCACATCCTGGTCGCTTGCTGCAACCAAGATGCTCAAAGGTGAAGTTTATCTCTGGAGCGGCAAACAGATGGGCGGCGGCGAAGCTGACTATCGTACAGCCAAACAAGCATACCTTGATGTAGACCATGCAGATGTAGACCTGCTTGATGACTATGCTAGTGTATTCTCCTTTAACAATAAAGAGAACAAAGAAATTATTTTCGCCATCTACAATGGAGAAAAAGAAAAGACTCTTTGGAATGGAAGCTATAGCAGTAACCTAGTACTGAAAGCAGCCAAAATGGGCGCATACTTATTTAGTGATCCTAGCAATCCAGACTTCTTTGTGTCTATTTCAAGTACTGACTACGCTAAACACGATGGCAACAACTTCTTGCCTATCAACAAAGACATGTTCTATGACGATGGTGAAAACGGAGTTTGGCGTGTTTGGCGCAACGGTGACCAACGTGCCCGTGCCACCTTACGTGACGTATGGAATTCCAATGGCTCCTATGCAGGTTTGTTAGCCAACAAGTATCATGGAACAGTTCTTACAGGCGGCAACAAAACTAGTTGGTATGATGACCAGCCAATCTACCGCTATGCAGACTGTCTCCTCGGTCTTGCCGAAGCAGAGGTATTGTTAGGTGAGGATCCTTCAGAAGAAATCAACTGGATTCGTGAGCGCGCTTATGGTAAAGCTTACTTCGATGCACATCCCGAGGTACAGTATCCTAATGATACCGATACCGAATATTACGATGGCAACAAGTTCGTAGGCAGCGATGCTGACCCTGAGGAAGCTGTCTTGAAGGAGCGCATGCGTGAGCTGATGTTCGAAGGCAAACGCTGGTATGACATCCGCTTGATGGACAAGGCTACCAAGTACTCATCTGCAACGAAAGACAGACTTCTTTGGCCTATCGATGAGAACGCCCTGGGCGAGAACAGCAAGCTGAAGCAAACTCCTGGATATACTAAAAATACAGCAAAAAAATAAACATGTCAAAAAATAGATTTCACACTACACTCTCAGCAATCTTGCTGGGGGTGTTCTGTTTTGCCTCACTCACTTTGACTGCCGCCAGGAAGAAAACGGTGAAGCCGATCAAAGTGGCTTGTGTGGGAAACAGTATCACATACGGTACGGGAATCAAAGACAGAGAGCATTTCTCTTACCCTGTGCAATTGCAGAAGATGTTAGGCGACAAATATGAAGTGGGTAATTTCGGAAAACCGGGTGCCACCTTATTATATCATGGTCATCGCCCATACGTTCAGCAAAAGGAGTTCAAGGATGCCTTGGCATTCAAGGGCGACATTGCCGTCATCCACTTGGGTATCAACGACACCGACCCTCGCAACTGGCCTAACTACCGTGATGAGTTCGTCAAGGATTACCTCTCCATCATGGACTCGTTGCGTGCAGCCAACCCCAAGGTACGCTTTATCTTGGCGCGCATGACTCCGATCGCCGACCGCCATCCTCGTTTTATCTCGGGTACCAAACTGTGGCACGATGAAATACAAGACGCTATCGAGACCATCGCTCGCATCAGCGGTGCTGAACTCATCGACTTCCATGCCCCTCTCTACCCTTATCCGAACCTCTTGCCGGATGCCGTCCATCCGAATGCCGAGGGTGCTGGCATCCTTGCCAAGACCGTATATGGAGGAATCACAGGCAACTACGGTGGACTGAAACTCTCCAACCTTTACACCGACTATATGGTTTTGCAACGTGACATGCCACTCGACATCCACGGCACAGCCAATACGGGCGAAAAGGTGACCGTCAGCATCGCAGGACAGAAAGTTTCCTCCGTAGCCAACAACAGAGGCGAATGGAGCGTGACATTACAGCCACTCGCTGTAAGCGAAGACCAGACCTTGACCATCGAGGCTGGCAAACAGAAGAAGCTATTCAAGCACGTAGCCGTTGGCGAGGTTTGGCTCTGCTCCGGACAGAGCAACATGGCATTCATGCTCTTCCAAGCAGCCACCGGCAAGCGTGACATTCCGCAAGCCAACGACCCGAACCTGCGCCTCTACGACATGAAGGGAAGATGGGAGACCTACGATGTGGCATGGCCAGCATCTTGTCTCGACTCTCTCAATCACCTCCAGTATTTCGAGGAGACCACTTGGCAGCCTTCCACTCCTGAGACGGCTTCCGACTTCTCTGCCGTAGCTTATTATTACGGCAAGATGCTTCGTGATAGCCTCAAAGTACCTGTTGGACTGATTTGCAACGCCATCGGTGGAGCACCAACTGAATCTTGGATTGACCGCAATACCTTGGAGACAAAATTCCCTGCCATCCTGAAGAACTGGCTCGACAACGACTTCATCCAAGACTGGGTAAGAGGGCGTGCCGACAAGAATCTGTCCAACGATACCACGGGATTGGGACGCCATCCATACGAACCTTGCTATCTCTACGAGAGCGGCATTCTGCCATTGCAACAATATCCTATCAAGGGTGTCATCTGGTATCAGGGAGAGTCGAATGCACACAACATGGAGGCACACGAACAACTGTTCCATCTCTTGGTCAACAGTTGGCGCACCAACTGGAAGAATCCTCAGATGCCATTCTACTTCGTACAACTCTCCAGCCTCAACCGTCCATCTTGGACTTGGTTCAGAGACAGTCAGCTCCGTCTGATGAAGGACATCCCTAACACGGGCATGGCGGTATCTAGCGACTGCGGTGACTCACTCAACGTACATCCGAACCGCAAGCAACCTGTAGGCGAACGCTTGGCACGCTGGGCATTGAACAAGACATACGGTCATCAACTCACACCTTCCGGCCCATTATATAATAAGGTAATAAGAGAAGGCGAGGCATTGGTCGTTTCCTTCGACTACGGCAAGGGACTTCGCACCTCAGACGGCAAGGCACCTTCTTGCTTCGAAATAGCAGAGGAAGACGGTATGTTCTATCCAGCCACCGTCACCATCGAGGGCGACAAAGTGAGACTCACCTCACCTCAAGTGAAGCATCCACGATTGGTACGCTATGCTTGGCAACCCTTCACCCGTGCCAACCTCGTCAATGAAGATGGGCTACCTGCCTCTACCTTTCGCGGTGATGTGAAGTAAGCTTGAGAAAAGCGAAACAAGAAACTCGAAGAACCTAGTAAACAACAACTTAGCAAAGACAAAACCTTTATCTCATGAAGAATAATAAATATTATCCTTGGCTGGTAGTAGCACTGCTCTGGGTAGTGGCACTGCTCAACTACATGGATCGCCAGATGCTTTCTACCATGCAGGGTGCCATGAAAGTAGATATCGTAGAACTGAACCATGCCGAGGCATTCGGTGCCTTGATGGCGGTGTTCCTATGGATATACGGCATCGTAAGTCCATTCGCAGGTGTCATCGCCGATCGTTTCAGCAAGAAGAACCTCGTGATAGGCAGTCTATTCGTATGGTCGGCTGTCACCTATCTGATGGGCTACGCCACAGACTTCGACCATCTCTACTGCCTTCGTGCCCTCATGGGCATCAGCGAAGCACTCTACATACCTTCTGCCTTGTCGCTCATCGCCGACTGGCACGAAGGCAAGTCACGTTCACTGGCCATCGGCGTACACATGACAGGTCTCTACGTGGGGCAAGCCATCGGTGGTTTTGGTGCCACGCTAGCAGCCTTGTTCTCTTGGCACACTGCCTTCCATGGATTTGGACTCATAGGCATCGCCTACTCGGTCGTATTGTTCCTCTTCCTTCGTGACAAGGACAAGCCCAAGGATGCCGTGGTTCCAAACGTGGTAAAAGAAAGGAAAAAGGAAAATATCTTCAAGGGAATGACCGTGGTTTTGTCGACCTGGACCTTCTGGGTTTGCTTGATTTATTTCGCCGCACCAAGTTTGCCAGGTTGGGCGACCAAGAACTGGCTTCCTACGCTGTTTGCCACCAATCTGGGCATACCGATGTCACAGGCTGGACCGATTTCCACCATCACCATAGCCACCTCCTCATTCATCGGTGTCTTGGCAGGTGGAGTACTTTCCGACAAATGGGTACAGCACAACATCCGTGGGCGTATCTATACCAGCGCCATCGGTCTGGGCATGACCATCCCTGCCTTGGTATTGCTGGGATTTGGACATAGCCTCATGGCTGTCGTCGGAGCAGGATTGCTGTTCGGCATCGGATATGGTATCTGGGATGCCAACAACATGCCTATCCTCTGTCAGATTATCTCTGCCAAGTATCGTGCCACAGCCTACGGCATCATGAACATGGTAGGTGTCTTTGTAGGAGCGCTGGTAACCCAACTGTTGGGCAAATGGACGGATGGTGGCAATCTCGGACAGGGATTTGCCATGCTGGGTATCGTCGTGGTCATCGCCTTGGTGATGCAGGTCACCTTCCTCCGCCCAACCACGGACAACTTAGAATAAATGACAACTGATAAACAATAGATTATAAATAACAGATAAAATAAATCATTATGGAAAAGATTATTGGATTAATTGATGCACCTTTCACTCCATTCCATGCCAATGGAGATGTCAATCTAGAACCTATCGAGGCATACGCCAAGATGTTGAAGAAGAACGGACTCCAGGGAGTCTTCATCAATGGTTCGTCTGGTGAAGGTTATATGTTGACCACCGAGGAGCGCATGAAACTGGCTGAACGCTGGATGGAAGTCGCTCCAGAAGGATTCAAGGTCATCGTCCATGTGGGTAGTTGCTGCCTACGCGAGAGCCGTCGCTTGGCTGAACATGCCCAGAAGTTGGGTGCATGGGGTATCGGTTCCATGGCTCCTCCATTCCCACACATCGGCCGCATCGAGGAGTTGGTGAAATACTGTGAGGAGATTGCATCCGCTGCACCAGAACTTCCTTTCTACTATTATCATATTCCTGCCTTCAATGGCGCTTACTTGCCAATGCTCGACTTGCTGAAGGCCGTGGATGGAAGAATCCCTAACTTCGCAGGTATCAAGTACACTTACGAGAGTCTCTATGAGTACAACCAGTGCCGCCTGTACAAGAACGGCAAATACGACATGCTACATGGCCAGGACGAGACCATCCTCCCTAGCCTCGCACAGGGTGGCGCACAGGGCGGCATCGGCGGTACCACCAACTACAACGGCCGTGAGCTCGTAGGCATCATCGACGCTTGGAAGAAGGGCGACATCGAGACCGCTCGTGAGAAGCAGAACTTCGCACAGGAGGTCATCAACGTCATCTGCCATTACCGTGGCAACATCGTAGGCGGCAAGCGCATCATGAAGTTGATGGGCTTCAACCTCGGCCCTAACCGTGTGCCATTCCGCAACATGACCGACGAGGAAGAAGCTGCCATGAAGAAGGAATTGGAAGACATCCACTTCTTTGACCGCTGCAACCAGTTCTAAAACATAAAACTTCGTACCCTCATCCCAAGGGTACGAAGAATAACCAATCACGAAGAAGAAATAGAAAGATATGAATATCAAAGACTATATCAACGAGTGGGCTACATCCTACAAGACAGACCTCACGGAGAACATCATGCCGTTCTGGATGGAGCACGGCTGGGACCGAGTGAACGGGGGTGTCTATACCTGCGTCGACCGTGACGGAAGTTTGATAGACTCTACCAAATCAGTATGGTTTCAGGGACGCTTCGCCTTTGTATGTGCCTTCGCTTACAACCATGTGGAGCACAACCTGCAATGGTTGGAGGCTGCCAAGAGCGCCATCGACTTCATCGAGCAGCATTGCTTCGACGAGGACGGGCACATGTACTTCGAGGTAACTGCCGAAGGAAAGCCACTGCGCAAACGTCGCTATGTGTTCTCGGAGACCTTCGCCGCCATCGCCATGTCGGAATACGCCTTGGCAACAGGTGAGCAGAAATACGCCGAGCGTGCCTTGCAAATCTTCAAGGACACCCAGAGATTCCTGACAACCCCTGGCTTCTTGGAGCCGAAGTATGAGCCATCCGTGAAACTCCAGAGCCATAGCATCGTCATGATACTCATCAATGTGGGCTCTTGCATCCGCAAGGTCATCAACGACCCGAAGCTGACACAGCAAATCGACGAGTCGATTGAGAAATTGAAGAAGTACTTCATCCATCCAGAGTTCAAGTGCCTGTTGGAGACCGTGGGCATGAACGGCGAGTTCGTGGACACCTGCATGGGCAGAACCATCAACCCGGGCCACTGCATCGAGACCTCCTGGTTCATCATGGAGGAGTCGAAACTCAGAAACTGGGACAAGGATCTGCTCAAGCTTGCCCTGCAAATCTTCGACTGGTCATGGGACTGGGGCTGGGACAAGCAGTATGGCGGCATCATCAACTTCCGCGACTGCCGCAACCTGCCACAACAGGACTACTCGCAGGACATGAAGTTCTGGTGGCCACAGTGTGAGAGCATCATCGCATCGCTCTATGCTTACCTTGCCACAGGTGACGACGAATACATCTACAGGCACCAGCGCATCAGCGAGTGGACCTACGCCCACTTCCCTGACAAGGAATATGGCGAGTGGTATGGCTACCTCCACCGTGACGGAACAGTCGCACAACCAGCCAAGGGTAACATCTTTAAGGGGCCTTTCCATATCCCAAGAATGATGGTCAAGAGTTATTCGCTCTGTCAGGAGATTCTTAACAAATAAATCAAGAAGATTTGATTCATGAAAACCTATCATAAGATTCAGACGGCCTTACGAGGCTATGCTCGTGTGATTGCGATTGCCACAGGTCTCTTGGTCACAGCCCCTATCTTGGCATCAGATGTGCTTTTCAGCAAAGACTCGGCGCAATACCGCATCCCAGCCATCGTGGAGTGCAAGTCGGGCAAGTTGATTGCCTTCACCGACCATCGCTACGATGGCGCCGACATCGGTTGGGGAAACCATCTCGACATTGTCATGAAAACAAGCAAGGACGGTGGAAAGACCTGGACTCCCCATGAACAGATGGTGGCGCAAGGCGGCGGACACGTCGATACGGACTTCCATTGTGGACATGGTGACGCTGCTGTTGTTGTTGACCGCCAATCCGGTGAAATCCTGGTGATGTGTGCCTCGGGTGGCATCAGCTACTGGGATTCCAACCGTGACAAACCGATCATGATGGGCAGGTACTTCAGCAAGGACGAGGGCAAGACCTGGCAAGGTGAAGAAGTTACCCGACAAATCTACAACCTGATGCCTGAGGTGACTGGAGCATTCTTCACCAGTGGTAGAATCGTACAGAGCAGTCGCATCAAGGTAGATAGCCACTATCGCATCTATTCGGTACTTGCCACGAAGCAAGGCAACCGTGTACTCTATAGTGATGACTTCGGCAAAACATGGGGCGTGTTAGGTGCCCAGTCGAACGCAGCCGCTGCCGCCCCTAAGGGCGATGAGGCCAAGGTGGAAGAGCTTCCTAACGGCAATGTCCTCTTGAGTAGCCGTGTGGGTGGTGGAAGATATTTCAACATCTACAGCTACGACAACACGAAGACGGCAACAGGCACATGGGGCGAGGTCGTTTATTCTTCTGCCGAAGACAAGGGAATCGCCGCAAGCAGCAACGCCTGCAACGGAGAGCTTGTATTGGCAAAGGCAAAGAAAGACGGCAAGAAGACCTATCTGCTCTTGCAGAGTGTTCCTTTAGGACCCGGCCGTTCCAACGTGGCCATCTTCTACAAGGAATTGAAGACCCCATCCGACTATGCCTCTCCACAAGCCATCGCAACCAACTGGCAAGGCTCTTACCAAGTGAGCAACACCGAATCGGCTTATTCTACCATGATACAAGACCGCAAGGGAGACATCCTCTTCTTGATGGAGGAGAACTTCCTGACCGATCATTACGACATCGTGTTTGACAAGCTGACGTTGAGTGAAATCACCGCCCACCAATACAAGTAAAGTAACAAACTATCCATACGAGTAAATATGACTATTTTACCAAGTATTTTAACCGTATTATCCTTACAAGTCAAGACCATAGCCGGCTTCCCTACCACGGAGGCTGGCTATGGTCTTGGTGTTTCCGCCTGTTATGCAGGTGTCATCGACGACCACCTGATCATGGCTGGAGGATGTAACTTCCCTGAACCAGGAAAGAAGAAATACTATGCGGGCATCTATGCCGCCAAGGTTTCTGACAAGAAGTTGGACTGGAAGTTGATCGGCGAATTGCCAGAACCTGCCGCCTATGGCGGAGTCGTGGCAAAAGGAGACAGCCTGGTCTTCATCGGGGGCAACAACACGGAGCATAGCCTGAAAAGTGTATTGAGCATCCATATCAACAAGGAAGGGAAGGCAGAAGTCCACCAGCTACCCGACCTTCCTGTCACAGCCGACAACATGGCCGTAACCACCTCCAACGACACCCTCTATGTATTTGGTGGAAATCAAGACGGCAAACCATCAGGCACCTTATGGCAAATGCTACCGAACCAACCTTGGCAGCAAATCGCCCTAGTTCCTGGCGACCCAAGAGTACAACCAGTTTGTACAGCCATAGACGGAGGACTCTACATCTGGGGTGGTTTCTATGCCAATGGATTGCAGAGCACGGTGCCAACCGAAGGCTATCGTTTCGATATATCCTCCAAGAATTGGACTATTCTGCCAGCTCCATGTAATGCCGATGGAACGCCATTGACGCTGACAGGAGCAACTGCCACTCCAGCTATGGTGGATGGAAATCCCGAGATATTCTGCCTGGGGGGTGTCAACAAGGAAATCTTCCTTGATGCCATCAGTGGTCGTTACCAGCTCACAGAAAAAGAAAATTATCTGAAACATCCTGTAGAATGGTATCACTTCAATCCTTGTCTCTTACGCTTTGACGTAGCCAAGGGTATATGGGACTCACAACCAATCTCCCACCCTGCCTTTGCAAGGGCTGGTGCCCAAGTCATCTCTCACGACCATGCCTTCTATTATATTGGCGGAGAGTTGAAACCTAGTGTCAGAACCGCAGAAATCATTTATTTTAAATACTAAAGATTATGAAGAAATTTTTATTCCTTTGCATTGCGTTCCTCATGGGACTAACTGTAAATGCTCAAACTATCAGTAAAGTTCACAACTCTGCGCTGCAAAAGGCTTATGTAGCTCAACGCTTGGCAAAAATCCGTCACCGTAACGCTACGAGAGCAGCAGAAGGAGAGAGTAGCATATACACCGGAAAGAAAAAAGCGCTCGTCATCCTTGCAGAATACGCTGATGTACCATTCCAAAAGGAAAACACGGTTGATTTCTTTAAGAAAGTATGCAACGAACCCAACTTTAGCGAAAGAGACTTCAAAGGTAGTGTACGTGACTACTTTCTCACGCAAAGCAATAACCAGTTTGACTTATCATTTGATGTGTTAGGAGTGTGCAAACTGAAACAAAATCGCGCATATTACAGTCAGAACAACGAGGCTAAAGGACACGAAATGCTTGTAGAAGCCTGCAATTGGGCAAAAGAGCAAAACGTTGACTTCTCACAATACGACTGGGACGGTGACGGTTATGTGGAGGAAGTATTTATCCTATTTTCGGGCAATGGTATAGACAAAACTGCCATCAATCCATACATGTCTTACTTGTCATGGGACGATTACAATAACGAAGAAGGCATGGACGTTGGCAATGACATTTATGTAGATCAATATGCCTGCAGTTGCGAACTATATAACAACAGCCGAGTAAGTGGCATCGGTTCTTTCTGCCATGAGTTCTCCCACTGCATGGGATTTCCTGATGTTTATGGCGACTATACAGGTATGGGGTATTACGACCTCATGGACTATGGACTCTACAATGGCGACGAATATCAGCCAATAGGTTATAGCGCATGGGAAAAGGCACAATGTGGATGGACAGAACTCAAAGACATGACCAATATCGACAAGCAAGTAGATATATCAGGAATAACGGCCGTCAGTGAGGGCGGTGATGCTTACATCATCAAAAACAAAGGAAACGAAAATGAGTTCTATGTCATTGAATACCGTCGCAAAAGCAAATCGGACGCAGCCATGCTATGCGAGGGACTGATGATTACCCACATCGACTATGATGAAGATATATGGTACTACAATATGCCAAATAGCTACGGCTACTACTATGCGTATGAAAACGGTAAATGGGTTACCAAGCTGAACGACCATGCCCGCTATGCCTTGGTACCTGCTGACGGAAAAGCCGATCTCAGCGGAGCACCACTTTACAATGGTGCCACAACCAAGGAGTTCTCCAAGACCTCAACCCCGGCAGCCACTCTTTACAACGAGAATGCCGATGGTACAAAATACTTGCATGTAGCTGTCAAGAACATCAAGAGAAACAGAAAGGACGGCACCATGTCTCTATCATTTGTTCCCGATGGTTCATCAACTGGCATACAGAACATCAGCAATGATGCCGACCATAAGATTGATAGCTATTATACCATTGATGGTATCCGTCTAACCCAACCACAAAAGGGCATCAACATCATTCGCTATAGTGATGGTCATACCCAAAAGGTTGTTTACTAATCAAATAGATATCAATTATGAGTAACATCTACAAGAAAATATCAGTTGGCAATGCCTTGGCAGTCGCAATAGCCCTGCCATTAGCTGCCAATGTGATGACTGCAACAGCAGCGACTTCTCCTGCTGTCGCGACACAAACCGCACAAGCAAACGAGGTGCAGATTATTCGCATAAACGCTACGACCGTAGAACTCGTCTTCGCCAACCAGCGCAGGGTGGCAGTGGATTTCTATGGCGAGAATATCTTCCGCATTTTTGAAGACCATAACGATGGCGTGATGAGAGACCCAGAGGCTAAGCCTGCGGCTCGCATTCTCGTAGACAATCCTCGCACGAAGGTGGATGACCTGAAGGTGAAAGACCAAGATGGAGAAATCATCCTTGCCACTGCAAAGGCAAAAATCATCTTCGACAAGACTACAGGATTGTTCAAGATAGAAAATGTAGAGAATGGAAAAACGGTGGTAACACAGAATGCTCCTTCTCAATTCACACCAGAGAAAGTGACGCTGAACCTGCAGGAACAGCCTGATGAATATTTCTTCGGAGGCGGTGTACAAAACGGACGTTTCTCTCATAAGGGAGAAAAAATAGAGATTGTCAACACCAACAACTGGGTGGATGGCGGCGTGGCCTCTCCTGCTCCTTTCTATTGGTCAACGGCGGGCTACGGTTTCATGTGGTACACCTTCAAGCCAGGTCTCTACGACTTTGGTTCTACCCAAAAAGGAAGTGTGCAACTATCGCATGAATCGAAGAACCTAGACGTGTTCTTCATGGTGGGTGAAAAGCCAACCGACTTGCTCGACGAATACTATCAGCTTACAGGCTATCCTGTGTTGCTGCCTAAGTTTGGCTTCTACGAGGGACACCTCAATGCCTACAACCGTGACTACTGGAAAGAGGCAGACAAAGGCAGAACCATGACCTTCGAGGATGGCAAGACTTACCGAGAGAGCGCTAGCGACAAGACAGGTATCAAGGAATCGCTCAATGGTGAGAAGAACAACTATCAGTTCTCCGCACGTGCCGCTGTTGACCGCTATGTGCGCAACGACATGCCGTTGGGATGGTTCCTGCCTAACGATGGTTACGGAGCAGGATATGGTCAAGAGAAAACCCTCGATGGCAACATCCAAAACCTGAAAGAGTTTGGCGACTATGCCCGCAAACACGGCGTGGAAATCGGACTTTGGACACAGTCTGACCTCCACCCAGTGGATAGCATCGAACCTCTCTTGCAGCGAGACATCGTGAAAGAGGTAGGAACAGCAGGCGTAAGGGTACTCAAGACCGACGTGGCATGGGTAGGCGACGGCTATTCCTTCGGACTGAACGGTGTGAGCGATGTGGCACAAATCATGCCTTACTATGGCAACAATGCTCGTCCTTTCATCATCTCTCTCGATGGATGGGCTGGCACACAACGATATGCCTCCATCTGGTCGGGCGACCAGACGGGCGGCGACTGGGAATACATCCGCTTCCATATCCCTACATTCATCGGAGCCGGTCTGTCGGGTCTCTCCAATATCACATCCGACCTCGACGGAATCTTTGGTGGAAAGAACCCTATCATGAACATGCGTGAGTTCGAATGGAAGACGTTCACCGCCATGGGACTCAACATGGATGGCTGGGGCGACAACCCTAAGTATCCTTTTATTCTGGGAGAGCCTTCCGCATCCGTCAACAGAACTTACCTTAAGCTCAAGTCGCAGTTGATGCCATACATCTATACGGCTGCACATGAAGCCGTGACAGGAAAGCCTCTGATGCGAGCCATGTTCCTGGACTACCCGAACGACTATACGTTGGGCAAGGCTACACAGTATCAGTTTATGTGTGGTCCATACTTCCTCGTAGCTCCTATCTATCAGGAGACCAAGATGGACAAACAGGGCAACGACATTCGCAACGGCATCTATCTGCCAGAGGGCGAATGGGTGGATTACTTCAACGGAAACGTATATCAGGGAGGCAGAATCATCAACGAGTTTGATGCGCCTTATTGGAAACTGCCTGTATTCGTGAAAAGAGGTGCCATCATCCCTATGGTGAACCCTAACAACAATGTCGCACAGATAGACAAGACCAACCGTATCTTCGAACTATATCCTTACGGAGAGACGGATTACAATCTCTACGATGACGATGGCAAGACGGAGCTTTACCGCCAAGGTGAGAATGCCACGACACATATCCACACATCGCTTGTCAAGGATCGTCTAACCATCACTATCGACAAGACACAAGGTAGCTTCAATGGACAGGAAAAGAATCAATCCACCGAACTTCACATCAATGTAAGCCAAGCTCCAAAGAAGTTGACCGCCAAGATAGGAGGCAAGACTGTGAAGCTGACCGAAGTCAATTCTCTCGAAGCTCTCCAGAGCACAGAGAACGCATGGTTCTACGACAAGGCTCCACAGTTGAATCGCTTTGCCACCAAGGGCAGCGACTTCGAGAAGGTAGATATTCGCAAGAATCCGATGGTATGCGTTCGCGTGGCTAAGACTGATGTAACCGCCAACGCCATCGAGCTTCGCATGGAAGGTTACCAAATGGACTGCAGCAACGCACTGCTCAGCAAGACTGGCACACTCTCTGCCCCACAGGTAAGCATGAAGGAACCAGAGGGCAAGAACAAGGCATTCGAACTGACTACCACATGGAACGCCCAACCTAACGCCGACTATTACGAGGTAAAGGTAGATGGCATGGTTCACTCCACCATCCGCAGCACAGAGTTCACCATCGAGAACTTGAAGCCTGAGACCGATTACGACGTACAGGTGAGAGCCGTGAACAAAGAGGGGGCTTCCGACTGGACCACCATCAAGGGACGTACCATCAAGGATCCTCTCGACGAAGCTATTCGTGACATCACCGCCACCAACTCAACCCCAGACTGGGATGGACTCGAAGTGACCAAAATGTTCGACTTCAACGAGAAGAACTACTGGCACACAGACTATTACAAAAAGCAGGGCGTACTGCCATTCGATGTGACCATGAACTTGCACGGCATCGTGAAACTCGACAAGATTCAGTATCTCCCTACCTCTGAGCGTGAGACCCACGGACAGATTTACAAGGGTCGCATCCTGTTGAGCAACGATGGCATCAACTGGACTGAGAACGGAACCTTCGACTGGAACAAGGATGAATCTGCCAAAGAATACCAATTCAAGGGTGAACCAGAGGCACAATACATCAAGATGACCGTGGAAGAAACCAATGGTGGACAAGGCTCAGGTGCCGAGATGTATGTATTCAAGGTGCCAGGAAGCAAGATAGAGAAACCTGGCGACATCAACCACGACAACCGCATCGACGAGAACGACTTCACCTCTTACCTCAACTATTGCGGTCTGCGCAAGGGCGACAAGGACTTCGAAGGCTACGTAAGCAAGGGTGACATCAACGGCAATGGATTGATTGATGCATACGACATCTCCGTGGTAACCACCCAGTTGAAGAGTGGTGTGAGCAGCAAGCAGGTGGCTCCAATAGCAGGAAGCATCAGCATCACTGCCGACAAGAAGATTTGCAAGGTAAACGATATTGTAACACTTACCATCAAGGGTAAGGACCTCGTATCACTCAACGCCTTGAGCTTTGCCCTGCCATACAATCCTAACGATTTCGAGTTCGTAGGCATTGACGTTAAGGATATGGGCAAGATGGAGAACATCTCCAAGGACCGCCTCCACTCAGATGGCAGCAAGGTGCTCTACCCTACCTTCGTCAACATAGGTGAACAGCCTGCCGTAGAAGGTACTCACGACCTCTTCACCATCAAGTGGAAGGCTAAGAAGGCTTGCAAGCCATCGTTTAAGTTCAATAACTTAATGATGGTGGATAAATTCTTGCGAGTAAAGAATGAGAAATAAGCTTCTATTATACTATTAAGTAATTGAAAATCTCTCATAAAGCGTTGCTCTCAGCATGGAAGAGCAACGCTTTTTTAAAAAACTCCTTATTTATTTTGTAGTGTGACAAAATAAATGTAATTTTGCACCTTGAATAGGAATACCTTATTATATAAAGGAAAATTTCCCATGATTCTATCAGCAAAAGAAAACAAAATAAACAAGATAAAACAATGGAATACAACTTCAGAGAAATCGAGAAGAAATGGCACCAGAAATGGGTCGAGAACAAGACCTACAAGGTGACTGAGGATGAAAACAAGAAGAAGTACTATGTGCTCAACATGTTCCCTTACCCATCGGGAGCTGGATTGCACGTAGGTCACCCACTGGGCTACATCGCCAGCGACATCTATGCTCGCTACAAGCGCTTGAACGGTTACAACGTACTGAACCCTATGGGATACGATGCTTATGGATTGCCTGCCGAGCAGTATGCCATCCAGACCGGTCAGCACCCAGAGGTAACTACCGTTGCCAACATCAACCGCTACCGTGAGCAGCTCGACAAGATCGGCTTCTCTTTCGACTGGGACCGCGAGGTTCGCACCTGCGATCCTAAGTATTACCATTGGACTCAGTGGGCTTTCCAGAAGATGTTCAACTCCTTCTTCTGCAACGCTTGCCAGAAGGCGCAGCCTATCGAGAAGCTCATCAAGCACTTCGAGGAGAAGGGTTCTGCCGACCTCAACGTGGCTCAGAACGAGCAACTTGACTTCACTGCCGAAGAGTGGAAGGCTTACGACGACGTGAAGAAACAGCAGGTATTGATGAACTACCGCATCGCCTACCTCGGCGAGACGATGGTAAACTGGTGCCCTGGCTTGGGTACAGTATTGGCTAATGATGAGGTAGT
>DHMR01000036.1:97837-100502 GCA_002405875.1 bacterium UBA4637 | reverse complement strand
AGAAGCGAAGGCACCTGAATATCGGGAACGGAAGCAGGCAACGAGACGGAAATACGCACCTTGTCTGTATAGCGAATCTTCATCAAATCTACATAATGGCGGATGAAATCGAGTTCCTTCTGCAAGGAAGCCATCGTCTTGTTGCCCTCATAGAGCACGTAACGCATCAACTTCGACAAGACCTCGATGGTGTATTTCGCCTCTTCGGGGTCGATGTCAACGAGAGCATGGATGTTGTTGAGCGTGTTCATGAAGAAATGAGGATTGATCTGATACTTCAGATATTCGAGTTGTCGGTTGAGGTTTTCTCGCTCCAACTCCTTGATTCTCTTCTTGTCGTCGAGCGACTTGAAGAAGTACTTGGTTCCCACGTTCAGTCCCAAGAGTAATGCCATGATGATGAAGGCGACGGAATCCTGACCGCCGAAGGCACGAGGCGGCTCAAATCTCTTGTTAGGTCCCATTCGTTTGCCCTTCCCGTCTTCTGGACGAAGAGGTGGAACTGAAATTACAGTATTCTCTCGCTTGATGTGAGATCCCTCATCCCGAAAAGGACGTTCATCAGGTTGTAACTCATGGGGAGGTTGTAGATTCTGCCCATAAGGAGGCTGCTGACTCTGCGGCATTCCCTGTTCCATCCTTGGCTTCCCCTCCTCATTTTTTGGTTCAGGGCGATGCGGTCGGAAATGTACTTGATAGCCAAGGAAGCAAGCAAACAAAACCACCTCCAAACAACCGAACGCCCACTTGCGATTGCCGTACACCAACAAAGGCGCAATCAAGAAATTGTGAACGAAGAAGGTAATACAAAACATCGTCAGCAATCCCCAAGCATTCCATACACCTTGCCAATCCCATGAATCTGAGGAAGCGATGGAGGAAGTTGCAGCAGAGGATGCAGAAGAAGAAATCGCCTGTGTTTCTTCAGGATTAGAAGTGAAGAAATCGCCGACAAGCATACTTATGACAGGTGCTGCAAACAATACGGTCCACAGCGCCACATAAAGTATCAATTCCGATTTCTTCTGTCCCTTGACCATAAGCGAAATGTATTTTGAATGCAGAATGCTATGTTCTAAATCTTTAAGAACTAGAGTAACGTGTTTCAATATCTTTTTATAATCTAAAGTTTATAACGCAAATATAGTCGGATTATTGCTCCAAAATGATGTATAAAAACAACTTGGCGCTATTCTCTCCATGAAGAGTTTTCGCACCAAGTTGCCGTCTTAACGTATGAATTGTCTTATACTATATTCTTTGTGGATTATGGGCGACCGCCAGGTTGACCGCCATTTCCATTAGGACCTCCTGGTTGACCACCAGGCTGTCCTCCACCATTCATGTCACCCTTATAATTATAGGTGGTAATCATCGACGAGAGCGTCAGCGTAGCTAAAGAGGAGCCACCGCTCACCGTGGCATCTGTAACATAGCCACAGAAATCGCTGCCACCGCTCACAGTGGCTCCAGAAGAGAAGATATAAGAGTTTCCTTTGGTCATCTTAGGCGAGCTAACCAATAAGGTATAGCCCTGCTGGCTGTAGTCGCGTGGCACCTTGAAAGCAAGGATATTGTTGCCGCTGTTGTCTGCCACGGTGATGTACTGTCCGCTAGAGATGCTGCTGCTACCGAGGATAGCCACTGGCTGGGTGGTTACACTCGTAGTAGGCGTAGAAGTAGTGCCTCCAATGCCAATCATCGTACCACCTGTTACAGTAAAGGTATTCTGGTCGCAATCGAAGCCCTCCTCAGGCTGGGTCGTACCACAAGCAATCACTACTCCACCGCTTACGGTAAGGGTAGAATTGGAATCAATGCCGTCGTTGTTGGTTCCCAAGGCAAAGATGTTACCGCCACTGATGGTCATCGCCTTCGACGAGTTAATTCCATCATCGTAGCAATAAGCCATGATGGTTCCACCCGAAATATCCATAGTCGATTTGCTCTCGATACCTTCCGAGCCTTCACCACCAGTGCAACGCACCATGATGGTTCCGCCCTTCAGATACATTGCCGCATCGCTCTTGATACCTTTTGGCGACGTGTCGAGTTTGCCATATGTATATTGCTTACCAGTTGTAATTACCTTGATGGTACCAGCGTTCACTGTCAGCGTCTGGTCGGTACTGATGCCCTTGCCACCAGCTCCCGTACTCTTGCAGAGCAATTCGCCACCATTCATCACGAAGATGCTGTCAGCCTTCACACCTGCGCAACCACTCACGTCCTGCTCATCCGAATCGTATTCGCCAGTGCCTGTTGTAATGGCTGTGGTTCTTCCACCGTCTATCTGTATCAACCCATCGCTGCTCAAACCCTTGCTAGCTGCGGCAGAGGTCTCCACATTGATGACTCCTCCTTTTATATAAATGGCATCATTGCCCTTGATGGCATTGCCTGAAGTCGCCTTCACATAGATGTTGTTGCCGGGACGGAACATCACGTAATCATCGCTTCGGATACCCGCCTTGCAGTTAGCATAGACATTGAGCGTTCCGGTGCCCGAAAAGAGCATCTTTCCCTCGCTGAAGAAAGTTGCCTTCATGTCTTCGTCGTCGGTAGCATCGCTGTACTTGTTGCCATCGGTGAGGGTGTTGGTTGTTCCGTCGGCAAGCACGATGTAGCCACGTTTCTTGCTTTGGATATTGATAGGAGCGCCATC
>DHMR01000036.1:0-97682 GCA_002405875.1 bacterium UBA4637 | reverse complement strand
TTGTAGCAAACCTTCTTGGCAGAGGATTTGACGATGACATCTGCCCCATTGACGGAAACCGTCACGCCATCCACACTTCCCGAGGAGGTAGCCGAAGTACCATTGAAGGCAATATTAATTTCATTTTTGAAGGTGTTATTTTCGATGTAATCTTCCGCCTCATCGCCCTCCGTGGGTATTGTCTCCGATTCGTCGAGTGAAGTTTTGTCGATGGCAATGTCAAAACTTGTAAGGTCGCCGAGCGAGCTATCGTAGGTCGTACTGCTGCCGGTATTGTCACTACCAGAGCCATTACCATTCTCCGTTCCGTTGTTGGTGTCTTCCCCTAGATTGGTGTCGGATGAGCATCCCACTACCAACGTCATGGCGAACACCAGCATCGCCAATCTTGAAAATCCAATCTGTCGTTTCATAAGCTGTTCCTTTCTACTTTTGTTGTTCCTTTAAAATTTCCGTTGCAAAGGTATTACAATTCTTCGACACTCACAACTTTATTCAACGAACGCCCCATTTTCTTCAACGAAATAGAAATCTAGATGGAAATAGAATCAAGCACATTGGCGAAATTTCCGACCTCGCCAAGGAATAGCTTTCCAGCATCAAATACATTGATACCACAAGCGCTAGTGGACTGAGAATCCTTACTATTCCTTTCTACGACTGTTCTTGACGAGAATATATATAATAACAGGTGCACCTAGCAAAGGAGTGATCGCATTGAGGGGCAAAACGCCATTCTCGCTTGGCAGAGTACAAAGCAAATTGCAAAGCAAGCACAAAACGCCCCCCAGCAACATTGTAAAAGGAAGAAGTTGACGATGGTTGTCTGTCACCAAAATTTGCCTCGCAATATGGGGAGTTATCAAACCAACAAAGGCTATCGGACCACAAAAGGCAGTCACGGCGGCTGTCAGAAGTCCCGTGATGAGCAGCAAATACAATTGTACTCTCTTGACATCAACCCCCAGACTTGTAGCGTATTGTTCTCCGAGCATAAGGGCATTGAGGGGCTTCACCAACATCAAGGCACCAATGCCTCCGACAAGGACGACACCTCCCAGCCAAGAAATCTCCCCCATGGTAACATAGCCAAAGCTACCCATGCCCCAAATCATATAAGACTTGACACCTTCGGCAGCAGCAAAGAAATTAAGGATAGATATGGCACTACTCGCTAAATAACCAATCATGATACCGATAATCAGCAATACTACTTGGTTTCTAATCCACATGGAAAAGAGAGAAATGATGGCAATGACAACCATAGCTCCGAGGAAACCTGCCAGCATCAAAGCTAAATACCCTCCAAAAGAATAGTCACCAATAGACATGTTGCCACCCAAGGCAAGCATGACAAGAGCCACCGCCAAACTTGCCCCGCTACTGATGCCAAAGACATCGGGACCTGCCAAAGGATTGCGAAAAGTTGTTTGCAGTAAAAGTCCACTAGCAGCCAATGCCACACCTGCCAACAAAGCGGTCAGTACTTGAGGAAGGCGAGACTCCAGGACGATATAACGCCATGATTCGTTGACCGTCCCATCAGCAGAGCCCAATAGGATAGCCACTGTATCACGAATGGGAATGTGCACACTACCTACAGCCAAATTGAGAGCCAACAAAACAACGATGGCTATCACACATTCCACAGTAAACAGAATACCTTTTTTCATATAATAATAACTTTACTTTTGACGATTGCAAAAAAAATAGGATTTGTTTCACAACAAATCCTATTTACATACTTACTAAAACTAAATTAACCACTAAAAAAACTAATATCTTAATTGTATAAACAATTTCTTTTTTAACGATTGCAAAGTTAGTGCATTTATTCGAAACCACCAAAAGATTTAAGACTTTTTTCTGTAAAAAATATCTAAAAAAGCTATTTAATCACAAAATGTCCCTTTTACTACACACTTTTGGCGTTGTGCCTACCTACATGCACACGAAAACTCTGCATCACAGAACTAAAACTTATAAGACAATGTCATCAGCAACTGATGACGATTGTTCTTGACCTCTGTCACTGGAGCGACGCAATCGTTGTCTTTGCTATTCTTGTCATAATAACTCATGAACGGATAGAAATCGCCTTTCTGTGCACTGTATTGGTAAGCTACGTCGAACGCCCAATTCTGGTAATTGAATCCAACACCCGCAGTGATGCGATTGGTAGCCTTCCAATTGGTATAGTCACTAGATGTTGCGTATGCAGTACCTGCTGATGCGATTGATTGGTCACGGAACCCTTCTTCCTTGAACATCGGAGATACATAATTGTATCCCAGACGAATGGCGAACATCGAAATTGGTTTGATTTCCAAACCCAACTTAACCGTGCTAACACCCTTCAAGGAAAAACGTGTATTGTCATTCATGTCATCGTCACTACTGCTCGTCTCATAGTAGTCTCCATACCATGCATCGTAATAACTACCATCCTTGACGCGATTGTCCATGTGGTTATACCAAGCATATTCGTAAGTTGCGCCAAAAGCCAGATAGTTACCCACCGTATGACCGAGGCTGACTCCGACTTTCCATGGTGTGTTCAGGCGATAATCATAATTACATTTATTTCCATTATCGCCTTGTTTGTCACCTTCACGCAAAGTCAAATCTGAGGCACCTTTCATGGTTAAATCATAATAAACCGGTGAGTTTACATAAGCACCGATTCTGAAAGGAGAGTCCTTCACGGGTCTAAAGATGATACCAGCCTTGACATCAAAGCCCGTCCCATCAATTCTCAGTTCCTCAAAATGCTCTGAAGTAGCTCCACCCTCTAGATCTTCCGAATAAATGGAATTACTACGATAGTTGACATCATGGAGTCCAATCGTAACACCCAGCCAGACCTGGTTGTTGATGGCACCACTGATATTGAAATCACAGACACCAATATATCCTTTTTGATATTGACCGAAAAGGAACTGCTTTCCATCGTAATAATTCATGTACTTGCCATCATCACTTTTACCCATCAACTGCTCATAGTTGGCATCTACACCCGTCCAAACATAGTCGGCCCCCTGCAAACCATTATAACTGCTGTACTTGATGGAAGTCAACTTGCTTTGGGAAGCGCCACTCAAGTTGTTCGCAGCATTGAGAATCTGGCCGAAATCCGTGCTCTTATGATAGTTGAAAGCCAAGTTGATGTAGCTACTACGACCACGGGTTGGAGACCAAACAATGCCAACTTGGTCGAAGCTTACATGCGACTTATCCCCCTTGAACTCTATACCAAATCCATTAAACTCCGTTTTATTTTCAGCATCTGTCTGAGCCACAACACCACCAGAGATGCTCACTTGGTTTCTTCTAAACAAACCAATACCCGCAGGGTTGGTACTGATTGTAGAGATGTCGGCTCCCAAGGCTTCCATCGCTCCACCCATACCTACATAGCGAGCTGTACCGTTGAGACTGTTTTCTGCAAGTTTCGTATCTTGATAAGTCTCTTGAGCTAAGGCTGGAGCTGCCATCAGCCCCAGTGCTGCCATTAGAAAATATTTATAATTTTTCATACTGCTGTTTCTTTTTCAAATATTTTTATTTTTATCTCCTGGTACAGAAGCCATTATCTTCTGCCACCAAAGCTACCGCCGCCCGAGCGAGCTCCGCCGCCGAAGCTTCCACCCGAATGGCCGCCACCGAAACTTCCACCACCAAAGCTACCGCCACTTCTATTGCCGAATCCTCCAAAGGAAGTATTGGAGTTGGAACGAGTGGAATTATTGAAACTATTATTGTAATTGTAGTCCGAGCGATTGCCAAAGTTTCGGTTACTGTTACTACGGTTGGTATACGTTCGGTTTCCATTATAACGCCCAGTCGTATTACCTGGTCCATTCCAAGTTCGGTTGCCAGCTAAACCAGCCGGATTGCCACTGTAATGCACATGAGTTACCATCGGGCCGCCCCAGTACCATGGGCCATAATAGCCACCCCAGCCATAACACCATGGATCATACCAACCGGCGTAACCATAGTACCAAGGATCATAGAATGGATCAAACCATGGATCATACCAACCAGCATAATAACCATAGCGCCAAGGATTTCTCCATCCCCAGTAAGCACTACGCCAATAATAAGGACCTACACCATAGTAATCATAGAACCAAGGATTGTAGTAGCCATCCCATCGGCTCAAATCACGTGTATACTCGAAATCCTCGTCTTGGTTTATGTATTTTTGAGCAAAAGCCGCATCATCGTATATCGAATCAGGCTTGAGGCCTTTGTCTATACGGAAAGAAATAATGTCGTTTCCTAGAGAATCAGTCGAAATACCTTGATAGTGGCTCAAGATTCTTCCATTACGATTATAGTCATCTACCGATCGTGGACTACCAGACCAATAAATGGCATAGATACTGTCCCGACGAGCACGTTGCTGGGCATAAGCCTTGATTCTCTGCTCACGAAGGGCAGCCTCTTTCTTGGCCTCTTGTTTCGGATTGAAATAGAGGTCATCGTCCTGTGCCATCGATGTCAATGGCATGGCTGCCATGAGGACTGCAAAAAGAACTAACTTTTTCATTATATTGCTCCTTTTTCTTTGTTTTCTGTATAATTATAATCTTCTAACTGCAAAAATATTGCTTATTATTGTGCAAATTTAAAGAAAAACCCTAAATAATAGTAGGTTTTTCCCTATTTTTTATATTTTTGCAGTACTTTTTTAAAGTTATAACAAGAATTTAAACAAAATCTCTCTGAAAAACGAGGAATCAAATAAAAAACAACATGAAATATTTAGTAGCAAAATTTCAAATTGAGACGACCGCCGACCTCATGCAAGTTTGTCGCGATCTATTGGCCGACAGTGCAGCTGAAGCTGGTTTTGAATCCTTTGAAGAAAACGAAAAGGGTTTGGATGCGTATGTGCAAAGAGACTTATTTGACAAAGCAACATTGGAGGATAGCATTGCTAATTTTCCAATCAAAGGGACTCAAATCAACTACATCATAGAAGAAGCAGAAGACAAGGATTGGAACCAAGAATGGGAAGACCAAGGCTTCGAACCTATCTGCGTGGACGACCAAGTTCTCATCTATGACGCCAAACATCCCGACCTGCACCCCACCACTTCACCCGACCACATAGAGATTGGTATTGAAGCGAAACTGGCTTTCGGTACAGGGAATCATGAAACGACAAGAATGATCGTCTCCACCTTGTTACACCTCGGACTGTTCAAGAAAAGGGTCTTGGACTGCGGATGTGGAACGGGCATTCTTGGTATCGTAGCTGCCAAATTAGGCGCGGCAGAGGTTGTAGGATATGACATTGATGAATGGAGCGTGAACAATGCCAAGCACAACGCTCAGTTGAATGAGGTCGACAACATGGAAGTATATTATGGAAACGCCTCTGTCATCAATCATATCAACGGGCTCTTCGACGTGGTAGTAGCCAATATCAACCGCAACATCCTGCTAGAAGACATGAAGGCTTTCAGAAGCGTACTATCAGATAGCGGCCATCTTATTCTAAGTGGCTTTTATGAAGAAGACGTACCTGTCTTATTGGAAAAAACAAACGAACTAGGTTTGCAGGAGACAGAAAGAAGAACGGACAACAATTGGACTTGCTTGGTACTGAAGAGCTAAAAAAATTCCTTTCATCTGGAGAGTTTGAACTCTAGATGAAAGGATTACTCTTCATTGTCACTACTATCATCATCTTCATCGTCAAAGAAACTTTCCTCACGAGATCCTATGCAGAGTTTTCGTAGATCATAAAAACTCCCGTTATAAATGTTGAAATCCACATATCCTTTGATTCCCGGAAGTTTACCAGCATCCGTATGTTGCCAGAATTTCCATTTTCCCTTATATTGCACCTTGTCCACATAATAATGGGCTATCCAGTATGGATAATCGTCAAACACGGGAGCGCTGAGATATTTCTCCTTAAATTTATAATAGGTATATATGATTGGCTTTGCATGATACCTATCCTCCACGATATGCAGCCACGTCAAGACATCACGCTGAAAGTCATCTATACTTTTATCGGCGGGTTTATGTTCTATATCCAAAACTGGTGGCAAATCACCATCCGTCAAATGAACCTTGTCCAAGAAATAATAAGCTTGGTCTCGAGCAGAAGACTTGTTACTCCAAAAATGATAAACACCACGAATAAATCCATAATCACGAGCCTGATTAAAATTCTCTCGGAAATTGTCATCCAAGCGTGAAGACCCCTCTGTACTTTTGATGATAACAAAACGCACAGGACAACCCTTAATCATGGCATTTTTCAATTGTTCCCAATCAATCTTACCTTGATAATGAGAAATATCGATACCATGAATCTCATAACCTTCCGGATAATCCTGGTCACCATACAACGCTCGCCAACGAAAACCTGTAGGACTAACAAAAAAAACGTAAAAAGCCCAAATATACAAAATGACAATAGCACAACCACCTATCCACCAAGCTAGACGGCGCTTACGAGAAAAAAAGTTCTTAGACGACTTTCTCCTGCGTGAATTTCGAGCACACGAAACTCTGTTCGAAGTCTTTCTAGACCTAGAAGTAGTGCCCTTTGAGCTATGTGTAGAAGTAGTCTGTTTTTTTGCCATTCACAAACAAAATTTGTCGAGGAAGCCATCTTTTCGAGAGACTTCCCCAACAAATAAATTATAAGATTTCCTAAGAAATTGATTCCATTACTTAGCCTGCTCCAACTGGAGAGTCTTAGTGGTCTGATCACAAACCTCAGAAGGTCCCCAATACTGGATAGGACCCGGATAAACGTATGCAGTCTCCTTAGCCCACTCCTCACGCTTAGAAGCGAAGTACTTGAATGGAGCGCCGTCAAGTTCTACGAGAGCCTTGCGGATAACAGGCTTGTTAGCACCGTTACGACGCTCAATGTTCATCATCATAGTGATAGGCACACCACCAGCAATCCACTCAGCAGCAGGAGCTGTTGTATTCTTGATAACAGACATGTAACCCGTCTTGCCATTAGCAATCAAGCGAGAAGCATTATAACCAAGAGAGTAGCAGTAGTCAGCATCATAGTTAGATGGAGCTGCGCAACGACCCTCGTAACCGAAGAAATGGTGCTGAGCAGCGAACTTACCATTGTACTTACCCTCTTCCTTCCAAACAGCCAACTTCTTGGCTACCATACGAGAAAGCAACTTTTCTGTCTCAATGAGAGATACCTGTACGTTTCCGTGAGGATCACGATCCAAGCAGAGCTGGCGAGCCACATCCTCTGGGAGAGACTCCAATACAGCGAGATTGTCCTTGGCAATGGCACCCTTCACGAATGCAATCTGCTCCTCTGCGTTGGCGAACTCACGAGACTCACCCGTCTTAGGGTCAGTAAGAACCTCATTCAACTCAGCGATCAACTTCTTGATAGCTGGGATAAACTCGATTAAGCCCTCTGGGATAAGAACTGTACCGAAGTTATGCCCAGCAGCAGCACGATCAGCTACCACCTTCGCGATATAAGTCACGACATCATCGAGTGACATATTCTTAGCCTCTACTTCCTCAGATACCAAGCAGATGTTTGGCTGAGTCTGGAGAGCGCACTCCAAGGCGATGTGAGAAGCAGAGCGGCCCATCAACTTGATGAAATGCCAGTATTTACGTGCAGAGTTACAGTCACGCTCAATATTACCGATGAGTTCAGAGTAAGTCTTGCATGCTGTATCGAAGCCGAAAGAAGTCTCGATCTGCTCATTCTTCAAGTCACCATCGATAGTCTTTGGGCAACCGATAACCTGTACGCCATACTTCTTAGCAGCGTAGTACTCAGCGAGTACACATGCGTTGGTGTTAGAGTCGTCACCACCAATGATAACGAGTGCCTTGATGCCCAACTCACGAAGGATTTCAATACCCTTCTCAAACTGGTCTTCCTTCTCCAACTTGGTACGACCAGAACCAATGATGTCGAAGCCACCTGTGTTACGATATTCATCCATCAGCTCAGGGGTAATCTCCATGTACTTGTGATCAACGAGACCGCCAGGACCGAGAATGAAACCATAAAGTTTGTTGGCTGGGTTCAAAGACTTCACACCGTCGAAGAGGCCCGAGATCACGTTGTGACCACCAGGAGCTTGTCCACCAGAAAGGATAACACCTACGTTGAAAGCAGGAAGTTCTTTAGCCTCGCCTGCCTCAAAAGTAATAACAGGCATACCATAAGTGTTAGGGAACAAGGCCTTGATTTCATCTTGGTTTCCTACTGACTGGGTAGCTGCACCCTCTACTGCCTTCACTGGGCCCAGAAGAGCCTTAGGCAACTTTGGCTGATAAGCAGCTCTTGCAATTTGCAATGCACTTTTTTCCATAATTTTCTTTTGTTATAATTTAAAGTTGAAACTTCAAAAACTTAAAAATCACTGCAAAAATAACCTTTTTTCGTGAAATAATCGAAGAAAAATGCTAAAATTGAGTTAATCCGTATTTTTTTTTGTTTCTTATGCTTGGATTTCATAGATTTTTGTTATCTTTGAGCATTCATTTCATAGTTTTAACGAATAAAATAGAAGATTATGGCTAATAAAAGAGATTTGAAGCGCACGATCAATTACATCACAAGTGAGCTTTTTGCAGAGTGTGTGGCTGCCTCCTTATATAATGGAAAGCCAGAACAACAAGATGTAGATGGCATCCTTACAGCTATCGTCATGACCAACACTGACTTCATCAAGCGGATTTCGCATCCTGAGCCAGGAATAACACAAAAAGTATATTTCAAGGATCTCATCGCAAAATTTAACAAACAAGCTAGCGAGATTGTAGATCAAATTGCAAATCTCGCATAATGGCAAACCAAACGGTGCTTTGCCTCTAGAAAAGTTTACTCATCAGACTTTTTCTGATAGACAAAGCACCGTTTTTACCTTATTATAATATGATACAAAAAATCTGTCAATGGATTTTATATAAGCGCATGGGGTGGACCAAGCGTATCACAGTAGATGTTCCCGACAAATATATCATTTGTTTGGCTCCTCATACAAGCAACTGGGACTTACTGCTTGGGCAACTCTATGCTCACGCAGAAGGAATGAAGAGCAACTTCTTGATGAAAAAAGAGTGGTTCTTTTGGCCTCTTGGTCCCATTTTCCGCAAGATGGGCGGAATACCCGTCTGGCGAAGTAAACATACAAGCATGACTGACAATTTGGCAAAGGAAGCAAAACAAAGGAAACACTTTGTCCTTTGCATCACTCCCGAAGGCACCCGTTCTCTTAATCCTGATTGGAAAAAGGGCTTCTATTTTATAGCGCAGAAAGCGGGTATACCTATTCTATTATATGGATTGGACTACCAACGCCATCTTATCCAATGTACACAGGCAATCTATCCATCGGGGGATCTTTCCAAAGACATGCGTGATATCAAACTATACTTTAAAGATTTCAAGGGGAAAAAACCAGAGAAATTTACTATTGGAGAATTGGATTAATATTTTTTTAAGCAACAATACAACAGTTGAACAAATTGATTAACAAAAGCGTTTTAAAATCTTGTTTTACAGGATATTTCATCATGATTTCCACAATTCTAAATGCACAATATTTAGATGGAAACACTAGGACATGGGGAAACATGGAATATAACGATGACCCCTGGGTCTACAACATGTCACATCCCTATTTTATTACAGAAGGATTGCAAAACAAACATCTTTCTGTATGGGCATCGCATGGAAGATACTATGACAATGACCAGAAACGATGGAAATGGCAACGCCCCAATCTTTTCTGCACGACAGAAGACTTGTTCACTCAAACCATTGTTGTTCCATATTTGATCCCTATGCTTCAAAATGCGGGAGCCATCGTTTTTACTCCACGTGAACGTGACTGGCAAAAATACGAGATTATCATCGATAACGACGACCCTATCAAAAAAGCATATTATCAAGAGACCAACAATAGCAAAAAGTGGAAACAAGGCAAGGTGCCGGGCTTTGCGGTCAAGAAAGCTCTCTATGTAGATGGTGACAATCCTTTTGAAGACGGGACAATGCGGCAAGCAAAAGCTACCAAGAAAAAAAACGCTAGCAAAATATCCTATCAGCCCAATATACCAGAAGAAGGGAAATACGCAGTATATGTCAGCTATCAGTCTTTGCGGAAAAGCGTGACAGATGCCAAATATATCGTCTACCACAAGGGGCAAGCCACGGAGTTTGCCGTCAATCAGCAGATGGGTGGCGGAACTTGGGTTTATTTGGGTACATTTGATTTCGATAAAGGCTGCAACGAGTACAACCGTGTAGTCGTCACCAACCATGCCTCCTCCAAAGGAGTTGTCACAAGCGATGCCGTCCGGTTTGGCGGTGGAATGGGAAATATAGCCCGAGGAGGATACACCAGCGGATTGCCTAGATGTCTTGAAGGGGCCAGGTATTATGCCCAATGGGCAGGAGCGCCCTACTCCGTATATGGAGGCAGGAAAGGCATCAATGACTATGCTGACGACATCAACACTCGCTCCATGATGACCAATTGGCTAGGAGGAGGAAGTTTGTACATGCCGGCACTTGACGGGGGAAAGGTTCCATTTGAGCTAACCCTTGCAGTGCATAGCGATGCAGGTTACAACCCCGACGGAAAGTCTACGTGGGGAGCCTTGGCCATCTGTACGACCCAATTCAACGATGAACGGCTAAACTCGGGAATTTCCCGATATACATCCAAAGACTTCGCCAAGGCTTTGCTCAAGAACCTTGTCACAGACATGAGAGCAAATTATGGAGAGTTCGGAGAACGGTATCTTTGGGATAAGAATTATTCGGAGACACGAGTGCCGGAAGTACCGTCCGCGATTATAGAGACTCTTTCGCACCAAAGCTTTCCTGACATGAAACTAGCCCAAGACCCCATGGTCAAGTTCACCATAGCGAGGTCTCTCTATAAGACGATTTTGAGATATGTCGCCACCAATCATGGACGGAAATATACAATTCAGCCATTAGCTCCCAACCATTTCTCGGTAGAAGTAGACAACACAGGAACTGCCACTCTTTCATGGAGTCCTCAAAAGGATAAAACCGAACCAACAGCTCTTCCAGCTTCCTATATTCTTTATACGGCTGAAGGACGCGGCGGATTTGACAATGGACAAGTTATCAATGGCACTACTTGCCAAATGAAGTTAGAGCCTGGCAAACTATATTCCTTCCAAGTAACAGCTTACAACAAAGGTGGAGAAAGTTTCCCATCCGAAACGTTGGCTGCCCTATACAATCCTACGGCCAAAAAGCGCATTTTGATTGCCAACAATTTCCACCGATTGGCTTCACCACAAGTAATAGACAACGAATATGAGCAAGGCTTCGACATGACAAAAGACCCTGGTGTTAGCTATGGGCGGACCGCAGGATGGAGTGGCAAGCAAATCATTTTCAACCGAGCCAAAATGGGTGTTGAATCGTCTAACGGACTTGGATATTGCGGCAATGAAATGATAGGGCAATTCATTGCCGGGAATGACTTCAATTACACAGTAGAACATGCAAAGGCCATCGCAGACGCAAACAAGTACACCATAGCAAGCTGTTCCAGCGAAGCAATCCTATCAGGCAAAGTACCTATGAGCAAGTACTCCGTTGTCGATCTTATCAATGGACTAGAAAGATATGATGGATATACTCCAGAATTCTACAAGGCTTTCACCGCTACCATGATGACGAAGTTGAAAGCATACACACAAAGTGGCGGTTCCCTTTTCGTCAGTGGTTCCTATACTGGTAAGGACATGCAAAGTGAAGCCGAGAAAACATTCTTGGCAAATATCCTCAAAGTAAAATATGAACCCTTAGATAGCCTTCAACCTACTGACAGTCTCAAGGGACTTGGGCTTCAATTCACCTACTTCAACACGCTGAATGACAAGCATTATGCAGCTACCCATCCAGAAACTCTACAACCGACGGCGGAGGCTATATGCGGCATCCAATATATGAATGGAGCCAGCGCCGGTGTTGGCTATCAAGGCAATGATTACCGGAGTTTTACTCTCGGCATTCCGTTTGAATGTATCAAGGAAGAGGAAATTCGCTGTCAATTAATGACCGGGATTCTTAACTTTTTATTAAAATAAGCTACATCATAGGACAACACCATCTAGAAGGACAGAGTTCCCGACATGGACAGAGTTCTCGACAAAACCGCCTATAAAAATACAAGAAGACTCAAACTAATAAATTCGTAATTATGTATAAAATTCAAGCAAACCAGTCAGGCACACGCTCTATTGAAGTGAGCGACCTACATTTAGAGACAATCGATAAGTATCAGCTTCTTCGCAATCTTGTCGACAGTAATGGAATCATAGATGAAGATGTCTTGGATAAGTTAAAGTTCAACGTTCGTTCTTTGTTGGAATCTAGCAATTGTGCCGACAAGAACTTGCTGGACCTTTGCCTTGATGTCATCTACAATAACAACATGAAAGCATTGGGATTACACAACCTAGTTTTGCTTTATGTAGACTGGAAAGACAAGCAGCGCACAGATTCACAAGCAGATGCAGAAGCAGCTGCTGAGAGTGTAAATGATTAAATTTCAAGACTACAAGATAGAATTCAGACACCAATTAATATTGAATGGAATATAAGTTAACAGACTTTCTTCCAACTACGAAAAAGGAATGTGAACTTAGAGGATGGGATCAGCTTGACATCATTCTGTTTTCAGGTGATGCCTATGTGGATCACCCATCCTTTGGAGCGGCAATCCTTGGAAGAGTACTAGAGGCACATGGTTACAAAGTAGCCATTGTGCCTCAACCAGATTGGCATGGCGACTACCGCGACTTCAAGAAGTTAGGTCGTCCCCGCCTTTTCTTTGGCGTTTCTCCAGGTGCGATGGACTCGATGGTCAATCGGTACACTGCCAATCGAAGAATGAGAAGCGAAGACGCATTCAGTCCCGATTCACGCCATGACATGCGCCCAGACTATCCTTCTATCGTTTATACGCAGATATTGAAGAAGCTTTTCCCTGATGTTCCCGTAGCTTTAGGCGGTATTGAGGCATCTCTGCGACGCATTAGCCATTACGACTATTGGCAAGACAAACTAAGAAAGTGCATTCTCGTTGACTCAGGAGCCGACTTGATACTTTATGGCATGGGCGAGAAATCCATTGTTGCTTTAGCTGATGCTTTCGCTCAAGGAAAAACTCTAGAAGAGATCCATCGGATGCCACAAATCGTATTCTATTGCAAAGAGAACGAAATACCAGGGGGCTATCAAGAAGACGACATCATCCTGCATAGCCATGAAGAATGTTTACACAACAAGAAAGGACAGGCTGAAAATGTTCGACATCTCGAAGAAGAGGCCAACAAAGTTCATGCACAACGAATGATACAGGAAGTAGATGGAAAGTATATTGTCGTGAATCCACCATTTCCACTCATGACAACAGAAGAACTTGACGCAGCTTTCGATCTTCCATATACTCGCTTACCTCATCCTAAATACAAAGGCAAGACCATACCCGCTTATGAGATGATCAAATTCTCGGTTAATTTACATCGAGGTTGTTTCGGAGGTTGCTCTTTTTGTACCATTTCAGCACACCAAGGAAAATTTGTGGTATGTCGAAGTAAGGAAAGTATTCTGAAAGAAGTGAAAAAAATCATTCAAATGCCTGACTTCAAAGGGTATCTAAGTGACCTTGGTGGACCTTCCGCCAACATGTATGGAATGCATGGAAAGAATCTTAAGGCATGTGAACATTGCAAACGCCCTTCTTGCATCAATCCACAGATTTGCCCAAACCTCAACACGGACCATAGCAAATTGCTAGAAATCTACCATGCTGTCGATGCCCTCCCTGGCATCAAGAAAAGTTTTATTGGAAGCGGCGTCCGTTACGATCTGTTGCTTCATAAAAGCAAAGATGAGAAATGCAATGAAGCTGCGCGTCAGTACACCCGAGAACTTATCACGAAGCATGTGAGTGGAAGGCTGAAAGTCGCACCAGAACATACAAGTTCTACCGTCTTGAAATTCATGCGCAAACCTTCTTTCGACCTGTTTTATGAGTTCAAGAAAATCTTTGATAAAATCAACAAGGAAGAAGGACTCAATCAGCAAATCATCCCTTATTTCATCAGTTCCCATCCTGGGTGTCATGAAGAGGACATGGCTGAATTGGCTGTTATCACCAAAAATTTGGATTTCCACTTGGAACAAGTGCAAGACTTCACTCCTACCCCTATGACCATTTCTACTGAAACTTGGTACACGGGATATGATCCTTATACTTTAGAGCCTGTGTTCAGCGCCAAAACACCTAAAGAGAAATTGGCGCAGAGAATGTTTTTCTTCTGGTACAAACCAGAGGAGCGACGTGCCATAGAAACAGAACTTAGGAAAATTGGCAGAAGCGACTTAATTGCCAAATTGTACGACAAACCGACTTATGGAAGTAAATGGGCATCCAAGAAGACCCGATTTGACGAAAAAGCAATAGGATCTGTTTACGACAACCCTGGTGTTGGAAGAGGTTCACACGGTAGGAACCGACAAGAAAAGCAACGCAATCAAGAACGACACAATCAAGCACGTAACAAGGGATATCAGACTAAAGGCTATGGCAACGTCGGTTGTTACGATGAGGAAAAATATCTCAATGGTGGCAAGCCATTGAGTCCTCGGGAATTGGCCAAGTCCATCAAAGCTCAGTTGAAGGCAGACAAAGGCTCTGGTTTCTTCAAAGACAAAAAGAAAAAGAGTTTTAATCCTAATTTCGACCAAGACAACCACAAACGTAGAGGAAATTACAAAAAATAAGAATTAATACTTAGGACTGGTAGAGGCTTTACCCCTTTGCCAGTCCTTTTAATTTGATACAATTGGACCGCACGAGAGATACATCAGGACAGAAAGTGCAAGAGAAAAAATCTTCGTTAGGCCAACATTCGCTTAACATAGGTCCTTACTTGTTTCCGGGCAATACCCAGGCAATTCTCCACATTTTTATATTTCAAATCCAACTTGACGGCTATTTCACTAACGGGCACAGCGTCATAAACATTCAATCTATAGACCATTTGTTGCTTATCTGTAAGTTTTGCGATACTTCTTTCCAACATCTCCTTAATTTCATTGGCAGAGTAAACTGATTCTGCATCATAGATGTTAGACTTGGCAAACTCATTCTTACACAAATAATGCTCAAATTCTTGAACACATTGATGATGACGCCAAAAGTCACAAATTAAGTTGCGAGCTATAGTATAGACCAAGCATGGCAACGTAATCGGAGTAATCATTTTATCTATTAGCAAAAGCCTCACAAAGACATCTTGAACAATATCTTCCGTCTCTGGCGCAAATTGCAAACGCAAAGCAACGAATGCCTTGACCTCATCGTAATGCTGAGTATAGTAGTCAGCTATCAAGTTGGATTTAGATTCTATTTGTTGCATATTCATAGATTTATAGCCTGGTTCAATCCGAGGACAAACTAGGATTTAGTTTTATTATTATGCAAAGTTAATAAAAAAAACAAACAAAACAAATTTTCGCAAGCAAAAATATGCCAAAAGTCTGGGTCATGAAACATTTCGAATACAACTAGAAACATTTAAACGCAAAAGCTAACTAGAATTGTCATTCTATCTTTGCCTTTAACAACTTTAGGCCACATAAATTTGGCACAGATTTTGCAATTATCGAATCAGCAAGTATTACAAATACTCAAATAACAAGAACTAAAATTTAAAGTATATAATATTATGGCACAAAAAGGTAATATTGGAGTTACGACAGAGAACATTTTCCCTGTCATCAAGAAGTTTCTATATTCGGATCACGACATTTTCCTTCGCGAGATGGTTTCCAATGCAGTAGATGCTACACAGAAGTTGAAAACCTTAGCTGCACAAGGAGATTTCAAAGGCGAGATGGGCGATACGACCGTACGTGTCTCACTCGACGAGAAAGCCGGCACGCTTACTATCAGCGACCATGGAATAGGAATGACCGAAGAGGAGATTGACAAATACATTAACCAGATTGCATTTTCTGGTGTAACGGACTTCCTTGACAAGTACAAGGAGAATGCCAACGCCATCATCGGTCACTTTGGGTTAGGCTTTTACTCTGCTTTCATGGTAGCCAACAAGGTTGAAATCATCACCAAGAGTTACAAAGAAGGTTCCAAAGCCGTCAAATGGAGTTGCGATGGTTCACCTGCTTTTGAAATCGAAGACACAGACAAAGCAGAAAGAGGTTCAGACATCATCCTTCATATCGCTGACGACTGTAAGGAATTCTTGCAAAAGAGCAAGATAGAGGAACTCTTGAACAAATACTGCAAGTTTATGGCAGTACCAGTGGCATTTGGCAAAAAGACCGAGTGGAAAGATGGTAAGAACGTAGAGACCGGCGAGGACAACATTATTAATGATGTTGAGCCTCTGTGGACCAAAGCACCTAGTACACTCAAAGATGAAGATTACAAGAAGTTCTACCATACACTCTACCCTATGCAGGACGACCCATTGTTCTGGATTCACTTGAACGTAGACTTCCCATTCAATCTGACAGGTATTCTATACTTCCCGCGAATCAAGAACAACATTGACATGCAACGCAATAAGATTCAGCTCTATTGCAACCAAGTCTTTGTTACGGACCAGGTGGAAGGTATCGTACCAGAGTTCTTGACACTGCTTCATGGTGTTATTGACTCTCCAGACATACCATTGAATGTGAGTCGCAGTTATTTACAAAGCGACAGCAACGTCAAGAAGATTTCCACTTACATCACGAAGAAAGTGGCAGACAGACTGAGCGCTATATTCAAAGAGAACCGCAAGGAATACGAAGAGAAATGGGATGACTTGAAACTCTTCATCAACTACGGCATGTTATCACAGGAAGATTTCTATGACCGCGCCAAGGACTTTGCTCTCTTAAAAGATGTAGATGGTAAATACTTTACCTTGGAAGATTACAAGACCCTTATCAAAGACAACCAGACTGACAAGGATGGTAATTTGGTATATCTTTATGCCAGCAACAAGGAGGAGCAATACTCCTATATCGAAGCAGCCAAGGATAAGGGATATTCCGTATTGCTCATGAACGGTCAGTTGGACACTCCTATGGTCAACATGTTGGAGCAAAAGTTGGATAAGACTCGTTTCACACGTGTTGATTCCGATATCATCGACAGACTGATTGTCAAAGAGGATGCCAAAAAGACAGACCTCACCAAGGAGCAGACCGACAACTTGTCGCAAGTGTTCCGTTCACAGATGCCAAAACTTGCCAAGACAGAGTTTATGGTAGAAGTCCAGGCTCTCGGTGAGAACAGCAAGCCTGTGATGATTACCCAGAATGAATGGATGCGCCGTATGAAGGCAATGAGCCAATTCCAGCAAGGCATGAACTTCTATGGTGAAATGCCAGACAGCTACACCATTGTATTGAACTCCAACCATGCACTCGTCAAGAAAGTCTTGGCAGACTCCGAGACAAAGACATCAGAGGCGCTGAAGCCAATCTTGGCGGAAATCAAGGGACAAGAGGCTCGTTTGGCAGTATTACACCAAGAGCAAACCAAGAAGAAGCCAGAAGAAATCACGCAGCAGGAAAAAGATGACGTTCATCAAACAGAGAAAGCCATCAATGACGAAAAGGGCAAACGAGATGAAATTATCTCTGGCTATGCCAAAGACAACAATATCGTTCACCAGCTCATCGACTTGGCTCTCCTACAAAATGGCATGCTGAAGGGTGCAGCCCTAGAAGCTTTCCTCAAGAGAAGCGTAGATATGATAAAATAAAGATCGAGTGACAACATCATTATCCCCATTGTCAGAATATCACTCCATGAGTTCTGCAACAATGGGGATTTTTTATGGGTTGATGAAACCCATGATTTATGGATAATATATAGGTGATATACATGAATTAATTGGAGAAAAATTTGGAAATTTCCAACCTTTTTCGTACTTTTGCAGAGGAATTTATATATTCATTTTAATATAAAATAAACAATGGTTAACATAGTTATTCTAGATGGATATGCCTCTAATCCAGGCGACCTAAATTGGAACCTCTTAGAGCAGTTGGGTAACGTGACAGTTTACCCTCGAACAAATGACGACGAGAAAGTAGAACGCGCCAAAGATGCCGACATCATATTGACAAACAAAGTACAGATGGACGCAGCGACATTAGCACAACTACCAAAGCTGAGATACATTGGTGTACAGGCCACTGGCTACAATGTAGTAGATATACAGGCAGCTAAGCGCCAAGGCGTCATAGTGACCAACATTCCAGCCTATAGCACAGACAGTGTTGCACAAATGACATTTGCCTTGATTCTTGCCATCAGCAATCGCGTGGAGCACTACACACAAGAGAACAGAAATGAACGCTGGGCTTACAATAAAGATTTCTGCTATTGGGACACCCCTCTGATGGAATTGGCTGGAAAGAACTTTGGCGTCATGGGATTGGGAAACATCGGTATGAAAGTTGCCACAATCGCTCGTGATTTCGGCATGGACGTTTATGCCTATACTAGTAAGAACTCATGCGATTTACCGGATTGGATAACCAAGGTCAACAAGGATGGACTTTTAGCGGTATCCGACATATTGTCCTTACATTGCCCTTTGGCAGACGACACCTACCATTTTATCAATGAAGAAAGTTTGGAGAAGATGAAACCAACGGCCATCTTGATTAACACAGGACGTGGTCCTCTGGTAGACGAAGAAGCCGTGGCAAAGGCCTTGCATAACATGAAATTAGGTGGATATGGTGCCGACGTAATGACCCTAGAACCTCCTTCGAAAGACAACCCACTATTTAAGGAGCCGAATGCCTACATCACCCCACACATAGCATGGGCGACATACGAAGCACGCACTCGCCTCAACAAGCAAGTTGCCGAAAATGTCAAAGCCTTCTTGGAGGGTCACCCTATCAATGTTGTCAACCCATAAGGGATAAGTTCATACCATTGCTATCAGATTAAAGCAACGGTAAAAAGCAATAGAAATGAAACTTACAAAATAAAGCAATCGCGCAAGAAAATCCAACTGGACTTTCTTGCGCGATTTTTATTTACTTACTCTCTTCCTCAGCTTGCTTCGTCTCAGGAGCATTAGCACCATAGTAGCCATAATAAGCCTGGTAACGGTTGTAGCCCCAGTTGGCCTGAGCCTTCTGTGGATCCAACTCCTTAGCCTTGTCAAGATGCTTAATAGACTCCTTGTAAACCACCTTACGTCCATTAGGATCCTGCAAGTTAGAAGCTTTCACATTGAGACATGCACCAAGGTATGTCATAACCACCACATTTTCCGGCTGAACAGCCAAAGCTTCCTGCAAACACTTAATGGCCTTGTCAGCATCGTTCTTGGCAATATAGTACATACCCTTGTCAGCAAGAGCTACAAAGTTCTTTGGGTTGGCAGCGATTGCATCATCCAAGAGAGCCAACTGCTCGTTGTCCATCTTGAGAGAAGAATACATACCGTTCAAGTTGTCAAGGATTACCTCATTGCTCTTATCCTGCGCATAAAGATCCTTCAACTTGTTGACATAAGCCAAAGAATCCTCATGATTCTTCAAGCCATCCTTCATTGCATAAAGTTTCAAGTTAAGAGCATCCTTTGCCTGTGCAGAGTCCTTCAGGGCGATATCACAATACTTATCGCAACGGCTCATATCCTTAGCCTGGTAAGCATAGCGGGCTGCAAAGAGAGCAACCTGACCGAGATATTCCTTCTCGCTTGCTTTTTCCTTGGTCTTGCCAGCAAAAATAGGTGCGTTCTCTGTATCGAGGAATGTGCCCCAGTACTTCAAGACATTGTCAGATTGATTCTTCTGAGCAGCATCTTGACCAGCATTAACAAGCTGAATGCGAGCGCCCCAGACACGATCTGCGTTGCCATTGAACTTAGGAGCCACCTTGCCCTTTGCATTTGGTAGCTGGTCATACTTATAACATTCCTGAGCAGCAACAAGTGCATTGTATGCACCCTCGTTCATGGCATCCATGTCTACAGGATCATTCTTCTTTGTAATTTGATTCATCTGCTGGATGGACTGCTGATCGTTGAATTGCTTCATGGAGAGATCAACCAAATAGTTGTAAGCCTTAGCCTTTTCAGCATCATTAGCCATTGAACCAAGATTCTGCTCAAGCAAAGTCTTAGCCTCGGCATAAGTCTTAGCCTTAAGAACAGACTTGAGTGCATCGCTGTCGCCAGCGAAAGCTGATGCGGCACCTAGTACCAACATAGCAGCAATCATTAACTTTTTCATATCGTTATTATTTAAATGGTTTGTTTTTTACTAAACGTACTGCTTGTTCTATCAACGAGATTTTGTTTCTTTACTCCTTAACACCAGTATCCTCAGAATTTTCTAGTGCATTTTCCGTCGAGTTGTCCTCAGTGTGTTCCGAAGGAATTACGCCTTTGGTATCCTCTTCGATTTCCTCGCTCTTCTTAGCCCAAGCTGCACGGCTTTCTTCCTCCACAGAGGCTTCTAGCTCCGAACTCATGACCTTACAAACGCTGGCAATGACATCATTCTTCTTCGTCAAGTTAATAAGACGTACGCCCTGAGTTGCACGGCCCATCACACGACAGTCAGCTACAGCCAATCGGATAACGATGCCACTCTGATTTATAATCATCAAGTCATTTTCATTGGTAACATTCTTAATGGCTACCAAGCGACCAGTCTTGTCTGTTACGTTGATGGTCTTGACACCCTTGCCGCCACGATTTGTCACACGGTAATCCACAACCTGTGAACGCTTGCCATAACCCTTTTCACTGACAACCATCACGTTTTCAGTTTCTGCGTCATTGACAACAATCATACCGATGACTGCATCATCACCATCGTCAAGTCGCATACCACGGACACCCGTAGAAGTACGTCCCATCGTACGAATAGTATTCTCGTCAAAACGAACAGCACGTCCATTTCTATTCGCCAAAATCAATTCATTATGGCCATTGGTCAATCGAACATCTACGACCTCATCGCCTTCTACAATATTGATGGCAATGACACCATTTGCACGTGGGCGAGAATAAGCCTCCAGGCAAGTTTTCTTGACAGTACCATTCTTGGTAGCAAATACCACATAATGGCTGTTGATAAACTCCGAGTCATTCAAGCCTTTCAAACGCAAGAAAGCATTTACCTGATCGTCACTTTCTATATTGAGAAGGTTTTGGATAGCACGTCCCTTCGCATTGCGGTCTCCCTCAGGAATCTCATAACACTTAAGCCAATAGCAACGCCCCTTCTTTGTAAAGAACAGCATCGTTTGATGCATCGTTGCCGGATAGATAAATTCAGTAAAGTCCTTGTCACGAGTACGAGCACCCTTAGCCCCAACTCCTCCACGAGCTTGCTCACGGAATTCAGACAAAGGTGTACGCTTGATATAGCCTAGATGACTAACCGTAATAACCACAGGATCATTTGGATAGAAATCCTCTGGATTAAATTCGTGGTCATCCGGCTTGATCATGGTACGACGATCATCTCCATATTTTTCCTTTACCTCGTTGAGTTCGTCCTTCATAACCTTTTTGCAAAGTTCTGGATCGTTCAAAATTTGGTTCAAATAGTCGATGGTCTTCATCAAGTCATCAAACTCATTGTGCAACTGCTCCAAGCGGAGTCCTGTCAACTGAGACAAACGCATATCGACAATCGCCTTGCTCTGAAGTTCATCGAGTTCGAAACGCTTCTCCAAGTTGCGCTGTGCATCGGAAGGGGTTTTGCTCTCACGGATAATGTGAACCACCTCATCAATATTGTCACAAGCGATGATCAAACCTTCGAGTATATGAGCACGCTCCTGTGCCTTTTTAAGGTCAAACTGAGTACGGCGAATCGTTACATCATGACGATGTTCCACAAAATACTTCACACATTCCTTCAAGGAAAGCAAGCGAGGTCTTCCATTGACCAAAGCAATGCAGTTGACGGAGAACGAACTCTGAAGAGCCGTCATCTTGAAGAGTTTATTCAAGAGAACATTGGCATTCGAGTCTCGTTTCACATCCACAACGATTCGCATACCTTGACGGCCAGATTCATCATTGACATTAGCAATACCGTCTACCTTGCCTTCCTTGGCGAGATCAGCTATTGCCATCACCAACTGTTCCTTGTTCACGCCGTATGGAATCTCCGTTATGACGATCTTGTCATGCGAATCACCACTCTCAATCTCAGCGGTAGCACGTACGACAATACGACCACGACCGGTCTCATAGGCATCTTTCACACCCTGGATACCATAAATAGTTGCGCCCGTTGGGAAATCAGGCGCAGGAATATACTTCATCAATCCCTCGGTGTCAATGTCCGGATTATCAATATACGCACAGCAGCCATCGATCACCTCACGCAAATTATGGGTAGGAATGTTCGTTGCCATACCGACAGCGATACCATTACCACCGTTGACCAAAAGGTTAGGAATCTTGGTTGGCATGACGGTTGGTTCCTGAAGCGTATCATCGAAGTTGTTCATCATGTCGACGGTATCCTTGTCCAAGTCGTCCATGATATGCTCACCCATCTTTGACAAGCGGCACTCCGTATAACGCATAGCAGCAGGAGAGTCACCGTCAACGGAGCCAAAGTTGCCTTGTCCATCGATCAAGGTATACCGCATGTTCCATTCCTGTCCCATGCGAACAAGTGCGCCATATACAGAAGAGTCTCCATGTGGGTGATATTTACCAAGAACCTCACCTACAACGCGAGCACATTTTTTATAAGGTTTATCACTGGTGTTTCCAATGCCAAGCATACCGTAAAGGATACGGCGATGCACAGGCTTGAAACCATCACGGACATCAGGAAGTGCACGAGCCACGATTACCGACATGGAATAGTCGATATAAGATGACTTCATCTCCTCCTCAATGTTGATTTTCATGATTCTATCATGATCTAGAGTCTGATTCTCGTCCATTTATTTTAATATTATTGAATGATTCATACTAATTCGAACTAGCCCAGGTATTTTTCATGAAATCCTGTTTAAGGCTATTTCTTTTCGATTTAAGCAGATTTGCCTATTCTAATTATCGACAAAGGTACAAACTTTTTTTGTAACAAAATGGCTTACAAGCAAAAAAATAGTCCTTTTTAGCGTTTTTTGTGTTTTACACCTCCGCAGGAAGCGCCATGGAGGTTCGAGAAGGGGAAAGGATATAAAAAATCCCCTTTCTCATCTGCCAGAAGCAAGACAAGAAAGGGGAACTATTGAAAATTCAAAAACTTGAGCCAAAACCATCAAGACTTAGTTCCTGACCAAGTTTCCTGTTGTTTTGTATGTGGCTATTAATCCAAACCGAACAGAGCCTTCAAGCCTCCGTCTACACCAGAGAAACCCATAAAGGCGAGACTCAGGAGCGAAGCTGTTACCAGCACAATAGCCATGCCCTGCATTCCTTTTGGTATTTTTACCAAAGCCTGCTGCTCTCGAATGCCCGCAAACACAATCAAGGCAAGAGCAAAGCCCAACGCCGTGGAAAAGGCATAAACTACACTTTCCAAAAGATTGAAATCTTTTTGGATAACCAAGATGGCAACACCCAAAACGGCACAGTTGGTCGTTATCAAGGGCAAGAAGATACCTAAAGCCTGATAAAGTGCAGGAGAAACCTTTTTCAAAATAATTTCCACCATTTGTACCAAAGCTGCTATCACAAGGATGAATGCCAAGGTCTGAAGATACTGCAACCCAAATGGGTCCAAGACATACTTCTGCACAAGCCAGGTGATAATGGTCGCCAAGGTCAAGACAAAGGCGATGGCACCACCCATACCGATGGCAGTATCAATTTTCTTCGATACGCCCAAGAAAGGACAGATACCGAGGAACTGCGACAATACGATATTGTTGACAAAAATCGCAGAGATAAATATCAATAAATATTCCATATATGAATCCTCCTTATTTCTTAACCTTATTAAATATTGCGATCAGATAACCTAATGTGAGGAAAGCACCTGGAGGCAAGATAAACACCAAGATATTGGTGGTTTCTGGCAGAAAAGCGATACCAAACAAGCTACCCGCACCCAGAATTTCACGAACGCATCCCAGCAAAGTAAGAGCCAAAGTAAAACCAAGTCCGCAACCTAACCCATCAAACAAGCTTGCCACAGGAGTATTTTTGGCAGCAAAACTCTCTGCTCTACCCAAGATAATACAGTTGACTACAATCAATGGTATATAAATACCCAATGCTTGGTTGATGCTGTCAGGAGCATAAGCACTCATGAACATCTGGAGAATGGTCACAAATGCGGCTATCACCACGATGAAGACTGGAATTCGAACCATGTCAGGTGTAATTCGCTTCATACATGAAATCACGAAATTGGTACAAATCAACACCGCCATCGTGGCCAAGCCCATAGAGAGACCGTTGATGGCACTGGTTGTTGTAGCCAAGGTTGGACACATGCCGAGAAGCAAAACAAAAGTTGGATTCTCCTTGATGAGTCCATTAATCAAAATCTTTATATTACTCATATTGGCTTACCCTTTCTTTACTTTAGAAGCACCGCTCTGCGCATCAGCCCCTTTCGAGGTATATGCAGAATATGCTTGGTTAATAGCCTTCAGAAATGCACGACTTGTAATGGTACTGGCTGTGATTGCATCGACGGCATTGCCAGACTTGTCGTCCTTGCTCACATGAAGGTCACCCTCTTTGGGATTTTTACCGATTACACAACCTTTGCCATCCTTCTGGAACCAAGTAGCAGCCTTAGCGCCCAAGCCTGGTGTCTCGGAAGTTTGAAGTATGGTGTAACCCAAGATTTTGCCTTCAGGGTCGAAGCCCACCAGGACTTTCAAGTCCCCGCCAAAGCCACCGGTAGTACTCTCAACGGCAGCTCCCAGTTCTGCACCACTCTTGTCTGTACACTTATGGACAGTGAAGACAACAGGCTTTCCATCGATTGTTTGCTCGATTTTTTCTGGTTCAGCAACTTGTAGATTATCAGTTCCCATCACATTCTTGATACCAGCAGCCAAACTCTTTTCTGCCTTCTCAGCGATAGGCCCCGATGTAATATGGTTCACATAAGCCAGCACGGCACCAACGACAAGGGCGACACCCACAAGCACGATAACCATATTCTTCAATGAAGATTCTAATTTCTGCATGTCTTATCCTCCTTATTTTTTAACTGGCTTCTCTCCGAAGCGTTTAGGTTTAACGTATGTGTTAATGAGAGGTGTAAACGCATTCATGATAAGGATTGCGAATGACATACCTTCAGGATAGCTACCCCAGTTTCGGATGATGATGGTCAGCAAGCCGATACAAACACCATAGATAAGCTGTCCTTTGTGAGTCATTGGAGACGTCACGTAGTCGGTAGCCATGAAAATAGCACCCAGCATCAGACCACCACTCAAAATGACTGCAAAAGGATTGGCATAAACAGGATTGGCCAAGTGCATCAAACCACTAAACACGAATACTGTAGCAATGATACTGACAGGGATATGCCAAGTGATGATTTTCTTCCAAAGCATATAGGCCAAGCCCAGCAAAAGGGCTATAGCACAAACTTCGCCAGTGGTTCCGGCTCCAAAGCCATCGCCTGTAGCACCGAACAACAAGCTCAGAGAATCAGGCAATTGGTCCAAGACACTGCTATCACCAGTTTTGATAGCCGTTTTCATGATAGCCAGAGGAGTAGCTGCCGTAGTGGCATCTGTATAAGAGAGCATCTGCCCAGCTACTGGCCACGAAGTCATCTGGGCAGGGAAGCTGACCAGCAAGAAGCAACGACCCACCAACGCAGGGTTGAAAGGATTGTTACCCAGTCCACCAAAGGTCATTTTACCTACACCGATGGCAAACAACGCACCGATGATAATGATCCAAAGTGGCAGGTTACTAGGCAAGTTCATACCTAGCAAGAGACCCGTGATAATGGCAGAACCATCAAGAATGGTAGGTTCCACCTTAAGAATGTATTTGGAAATGGCCCACTCAAAAAAGACGCAGGCAGCCACGGATGTAAGCAGCACGACTGCTGAACCCAAGCCGAAGAAATACAATGAGGCGAGAATCGCTGGTACGAGTGAGATAATCACACCGTACATATTCTTCTCCACGCTCTCATGACCATGGGCATGTGGCGATAATGAAACTATTAATTTACTCATTTCTTTTTGAAATATCTTTGTGAAATCTTAAAATATCATTGTACAAGATTACTTCTTGGCATTGCGAGCCTTGATGATGCCCATGACTGCACCCTTACCTGCGAGGATGTTGTCCAGGATAGGACGATGAGAAGGACAAGTAAACTGACATGAACCACATGAGATACACGAGGTGATGTCCTCTGCCTCTAATCGCTCATAGTCTTTCATTACACTCAAGGTTGCGAGCAAGTATGGCTCCAATCCCATTGGACAAGCCTCTACGCATTTTGCACAACGTATACATGGTTGAGCTTTCTTGCGATGAGCTTCTGCACCACTTAGGATGGTGATGGAATTGGTACCCTTGGTCACAGGCACATCCAAACTGATGACGGCCTTACCCATCATCGGTCCACCAGCCAGCACCTTGTTGTCTCCCTCAGGAAGTCCACCACAAGCCTCAATCAACTGAGAGAATGGAGTTCCCATACGAACGAGGAAATTACCCGGATTTTTGACTTGCTTACCTGTGACGGTCGTATAGCGCTCAAACAAAGGCTTATGCTTCATAACAGCCTGATATACAGCGAAGGCAGTACCTACATTCTGAACAATTGCTCCAACGTTGACAGGGATAGCTGGAGGAGCTGGCACCTGACGACGGATAACAGCATCCACCAATTGTTTCTCACCTCCCTGAGGGTACTTCTTAGCCAAAGGCACAATCTCTATGCGTGAATCATTGGCGGTCTTCTCCTCGAAGAGCTTGATGGCCGCAGGTTTGTTGTCCTCAATACCAATGTAACCTTTCTCAACCTTGGCCGCCTTCATCAAGAGGTTTAAACCTACAAGGATTTCATCCGCATGTTCCATCATCAAGCGATAATCTGCCGTAATATAAGGCTCACACTCTACTCCGTTGATGATGACACATTCAGCCTTGGCTCCAGGAGGAGGACAGAGTTTGATGAAGGTTGGGAAGCCTGCACCACCCATACCCGTGACACCAGCCGCCTTGATTCGATTGACGATTTCCTCAGGAGTAAGCTCAGGATGGCTTTCGACAGTCTCCAACTTATCTGAGCGGTCAATGCTCTCCTCCCATTCGTCGTCCTCCACATTAACGATAATGCAAGGCTTGCGATACCCCGTCGCATCAATGGAAGTATCTACTTTAAAAACGGTTCCTGAGACAGAACTATATATAGGTGCACTCACGAAGCCTCCAGCTTCGGCAAGCAGCGTGCCGACCTTAACCTTGTCACCCTTGGCGACTACAGGCTTGGCTGGAGCACCGATATGCTGTCCCAATGGGAAGATAGCCTGCTTAGGAAGAGCTGCTACCTGAGTAGCCATCTCCGCTGTGATTTTATTCTCTTCTGGGTGTACACCACCGATTCTAAAAGTTCTTAAATTCATGCTTGTTCCTCCTTTTTTTCTTCAGTAGCCTTCACAGTTGACACAGGTGTTGCATCCTGGGACGGAGCCACTTCTGCGACAGGCTTTGCTTTCTTTTCAGGGAAATTCACTTTGACGATAGCACCTGTTGGGCACTCATCTACACACTTTGTACACATGCGGCACTTATTGAAGTCAATGTAGCTCAAGTTGTTTTCTATGGTTATGGCTTCAAACTTGCATACTTTCTGGCACTTACCACAACCAATGCAAGCAGCGCTACAAGCCTTTCTTGCCACAGCTCCCTTGTCCTTGTTGACACACTGCACATACACACGACGGCCCTTAGGTCCTTTCTTGCGAAGTTCGATGATATGTCGAGGGCAAGCCTTTGAGCAAGCACCGCAACCTGTACATTTCTCCTCGTCGACTTCTGGCAAGCCTGTCTCCGGGTTTATGGCAATGGCACCAAACTGGCAGGCTGCCACACAGTCACCACAGCCTAAGCAACCAAATCCACAGCCCGTCTCTCCGGCACCACATGAATTCATGGCCGCACAGGTATGCAAGCCATCATACTCGGCGATGCGAGGACGATTCTCACAAGAGCCATTACAACGAACTACTGCGACCTTTGGTTCTGTGTTTGCCACAGCGATACCCAACAAGTCGGCAACCTTGCCCATCACTTCGGTACCACCTACTGGACACAGAAGTCCTTCGATACTACCGGCGTCAGCCCCTTTGACCAAAGCTCCTGCCATGCCGGAACAACCAGCAAAGCCACAGCCACCGCAATTGGCGCCAGGAAGTAATTCAGCCACCTGGCCCAGTCGAGGGTCCTCTTCGACGGCAAACTTCTTAGATACAAGATAGAGAACCAAAGCAGCAATCAGCGCTATGGCTCCAAGTACCAAGATTGCAATCAAAATGAAATTCATAATTATTTGTATTTGTTTTAGTTATATATTTCTATAATGCTTTTGTTTTTGACCATACTTTTGGAATTTCCATGTTCGGTTCTCGAAAAGGGTTTAAAGTTTATCCCTGGATGTGGAAAGTCAACTTTCTCTTCAGTCGATTGCGAAGGAAATACAATCCCACGTAATAAGGAATCAAGATACCCAAGGCAGCTAAAGCTGCCATTCCTTCAGAACCTGCTAGATTCAGCACGATGACCAAGGTCAACACCATGCATAACAAAGGCAACAGATAACCATAAAGGCTAGCTTGAAATCCGACAGTCGCATCTGCGACAACCACGACAGAATCACCCACCTTATAGTGGGCACTTTCTTCGACAGCAACTTCCACCATTTTTTCTTTGGTTTCCGAAGCATTGCAATGCGAAGCGACCTTGCAACCACTACATGCCGAAGACTGGAGAATACGCACCATCACGTTTTCTCCATCAACCGAATCGACAACGCCAGAATGTTTAATCTTATTACTCATTTGTTTCAATCTACAATTGCAATGTCTAGTTTGCAATTTATCCAGTGCAAAGTTAACACATTATTTAATAATAGCAAAATTCTAAGACATTTTTTACGCAAAAACAAGCGTAAACGTTTTCTATTGGTGGTTATTTTATCCAACTCGCACAAAAATATCTTCAAGAGACGAGTTTTCTCCCAAATTATTTGTAATTTTGCAGCAGATTCTCAAAAGGCAGTAGTTAAACCAAAACATCTTCTCGTTTGAGGACAGAATTCAACCATTTAAATCTCCCAATATGGCAAAGATCAGAAATAAAATCATGACAGGGTTAACCTTGACTTTGAGCATCTCAAGTGCTCAAGCCCAAAAAGGAGTGGAACATTTCAATGCAAGCATCTTTGGAAACACCGACTCCCTACAGGGTGCCAAGATTTCTTTATTGACAAACGTTGTCAAGAAAGATTTGCAAGGTGTGCAAATTTCAGGACTCAACAATTTCACGAAACGTGGAAATGGTCTCCAGATCGGTTTGCTCAGCAATGCATCCACCTCTGATTTCCGTGGTATTCAGTTGAGTGGCATCACCAACATCTCCATGGGCATGAAGCGAGGCATTCAGTTATCCGGAATTGCCAATATTTGCTCTTCCTACATGCGCGGTATCCAAACAGCGGCCTATAACTATGCGGATACGCTCAACGGCACCCAAATCGGCATTTTCAACACCTGCGTGAGCCACCCTCGGGGTGTGCAGATAGGTCTGATCAATTATAGCCGGGACACCGTGGCTCATAAGATTGGGTTGGTAAACATCAATCCGAAAACCCGAATAGACTTGATGGCTTATGCGGGTTCTTCGACGAAGATGAATGTCGCCCTTCGATTTAGAAACAAGAGTACCTATAATATAATAGGTATAGGTACACACTACATGGGACTGGACAAACGGTTTTCAGGTGCCTTGTTCTATCGCATAGGACAATACTTCCAGTTGACCCCTCGTTTCTCCCTAAGCGGCGATTTAGGTTACTATCACGTAGAAACCTTCCAAGAGAACTCTACAGACAAGCCGAAACGCCTTTACTCAATACAGGCTCGACTCAATGGTGATTACCAACTTGGCAAGTATACGTCCTTGTTTGCTTCCGTAGGTTACGGCGACACCCGATATTATTATCATTCGCATCGTTACCGCAATCGCGCCCTCGTGGAAGGCGGCATTGCATTTCGACTCATTCGAAGCAATTCCTACAAGAATTCGGCATCGCTCGCCCCACTCCACGAAGACGAGGCTTACCTTCCTGACACCGACAGTCTGATGCAGGTTTATGCCTTCAACGACCCGGAACGCCAAAGAAAACATCCATGGAAGGCTGCATTGGAGGCCTTTGCCATCAATGTAGGGGTACAATGTTTCGATCAATTCGTGATGAATGAAGACTTTGCCAAGATATCCTTCCATAGCATCAAGAACAATCTCAAGACTGGCTTTGTTTGGGACAACGACCAATTCTCCACCAACCTGTTTGCACATCCATACCATGGAGGATTGTACTTCAATTCGGCAAGAAGCCACGGAATGAGCTTCTGGGAATCCATCCCCTATTCATTCTGCGGGAGTCTGATGTGGGAGACAACTTGTGAAATCGAGCCACCTGCCATCAATGACTTGATGGCAACGACCTTTGGCGGAGTCTGCATCGGTGAGGTTACCAATCGAATTAGCAACTTGGTATACGATGACAGGCAGCGAGGATTCAAGCGATTCTTACGAGAGTTTTTGGGTACAATTATATGTCCTATCAAAGAGTTGAACCGAATCATCAGCGGTGACGCTTGGAGAGTACGAGGCAAGTATTACAAGTATCATGACTACGAGAAGTTACCTATCGATTTCTCCATCTCTGCGGGTTATCGCTACCTAGCCGACAACAATTCCCTTTTCCGAGGCGAGGGCAATCCATACGTCAACCTCAACTTGGTGTATGGTGATCCCTTCAAGGAGGAGACGAACAAACCATACGACTATTTCACGACCGATTTGACCTTTGGTTTGAGCAGCAACCAACCGCTCATCACATCGGTTCACCTCTTGGGTCGCCTATGGGGAGCACATGTATTGGAAAATGAGGACATGAAGGTACAGTTCGGTATCTTCCAGCATTTCAACTACTATGACTCACAACCCGTGAAGGACGGTACAAGTGAGGTACCTTACCGCATTTCGGAAGCAGCTTCTATTGGTCCCGGCCTATTATGCAGTTATCCAACGATAGGAAACCTCACCAAACTGTATCAGAGTATATTCCTTGATGGTATTATCCTGGGCGGAAGCCTGACCGATTACTACAATGTCATCGACCGTGATTACAATATGGGTAGTGGATATAGCGTGAAACTCAAGACGCTGATGGAGTTTGACAAAGTAGGTCGCTTGCAATTCGGTGCCGACTATTATCGCATATTCACCTGGAAAGGCTACGAGCATAAGGATTTGGAACACACGGACCCTCTCTACCTAAATGCCCAAGGAGACAAGGGAAATGTTTCGTTGTTGGTAACGGATATTAAGTTGCAACTCAACTTAAGCAAACAAATCGCCTTGGATTTAGGTGCCTCCTATTATTGGCGATATACCTATTATTCCTTCCATTCGAATGTCAAGTCTAGAACATTTGACACACACATCGGAATACAATATCATATTTAATGGAAAGACGCAATAACGTGGATTCTAACGTAGGGGATATAGGATAAGATAAAGAAAGCCCCATCTGAGACAGACTCAAGAGGGGCTTTCTTTTATAAAATGAAATCCAGCAACAAATACTAGAAGTGTAATCTTTAGTTGTTGATGCTTCCGCCAACAATATCAAGCAATTCATTCGTAATGGCCTGTTGACGACTCTTATTGTACTGCAAGTTAAGAGTACGCAATAGTTCATCGGCATTATCCGTCGCAGTCTGCATAGCCACCATTCGAGCAGCATGCTCACTAGCTTGGCTATCCAACAAGGCTGTAAACAGCATCAAGTGCAACTGCTTAGGAATCAAGACTCCGAGCACGGTTTCCAAATCAGGTTCCACGATGAAATCGTCGTTCAAAGGCTTCACCTCAGAAACTTGGCGATTCTCATTTTCCTGCTTCTTTCTCAGATACTCCTGAGCCTTGGCGGTTGCCACGTTTGAAGACAGGTCACGATCATTGTCCTCACCGATGGCCTCGGTTGAAAGGTCGATAGGCAAGAAAGTCTTGCGAGTGAGGATTTGTGAGCCCGCGCTCTTGAAGTGATGATAAATCATCTCGACCCGGTCGAGTTCTCCAGCTCTGTATTTCTGGGCTAGTTCACGAGCTATGTCAGCGCAATCGCTAGAATTTGGCTTATCAGCGAGATCCAAGAAATTACCCGCAGATTTCAAACCCAACTTTTGCACCTTTTCTGCCACTTTTCGACCGATAGGATAAACCGTGATGTCGTCAATGCCTTGAGCCTTATACTCGTCTACAGTCTGTGTCATCATCTTAATGACGTTGGAATTGAATCCACCGCAAAGAGAACTATTCGAACTATATACAACAAGAGCCACACGCTTGATGTCCTTATGCTCCACCTCAAATTCACTTTGTACGGAAGGAGTAGACACCAAGAAACTCTTGAGGATATGCTCCAACATATTCTCATAAGGCAGCATATTTTGAATAGCCACCTGTGCGTGATGCAACTTACTGGATGCCACCATCTTCATCGCACTCGTTATCTTACGAGTACTGTTGACGCTGGCAATACGAGTTTTTATCTCTTTTAATGACGGCATAGGCTATTACGCTTTATATTGTCCTGCAACGTTAGCCATGGTCTCCTCAATCACCTTGATAGCCTCATCGGTGAGTTGACCATTGGCCAATGTCTCAATGACATCACCATGCTTGCTACGCATAGCATCCAAGAACTGGTCCTGACACTCACGTACTTGATCCATCGGAACCTCGTGCATCAAGCCATGTACACCACAGTAGAGGATAGCAACTTGCTCACCTACTGGCATTGGACTGTACTGAGGCTGAATCAAGAGTTGGTCATTCTTACGACCACGGTCCAGAGTCATGGCTGTCACAGCGTCCATATCACTAGAGAACTTAGAGAAAGCCTCCAGCTCACGATACTGAGCCATATCAATCTTCAAGGTACCAGCCACCTTCTTCATACTCTTGATCTGAGCAGAACCTCCCACACGAGATACCGAGATACCTACGTTGATGGCAGGACGGAAACCTTGGTTGAAGAGATCAGTCTCCAGGAAGATCTGACCATCTGTGATAGAAATCACATTGGTAGGAATGTAAGCGGAGACATCACCTGCCTGAGTCTCGATGATAGGAAGTGCGGTCAAAGAACCACCACCTTTCACTTGCCCCTTCATGCACTCAGGTAAGTCATTCATCTGCTCAGCTACCTCCTGCTGGTCGTTGATACGAGCTGCACGCTCCAACAGACGAGAGTGGAGATAGAAGACATCACCAGGATAAGCCTCACGACCGGATGGACGACGAAGGATCAAGGATACCTCACGATAAGCTACAGCCTGCTTGCTCAAGTCATCGTAAACAACCAGGGCGGAATAACCGCGATCACGGAAATACTCACCGATGGCAGCACCAGCGAATGGTGCGTAATATTGCATAGCTGCAGGATCAGCAGCGGTAGCACTAACGATGATGGTATATGGAAGGGCACCATGCTCCTTGAGGTTCTGTACCAATGCAGCTACGGTAGAAGCCTTCTGGCCAATGGCTACATAAATACAATATACAGGCTTGCCTGCCTCGTAGAAACTCTTCTGGTTGATAATGGTATCGACAGCGATAGCCGTCTTACCCGTCTGGCGGTCACCAATGATAAGCTCACGCTGACCACGGCCGATAGGAATCATGGAGTCAACAGCCTTCAAACCTGTCTGGAGAGGTTCCTTCACAGGTTGACGGTAGATAACACCAGGAGCCTTACGATCCAAAGGCATTTCAAAAGCACCCGTGAGATCGATGTCGCCAAGACCATCAATGGCTTCACCCAGAGGATTAACAACACGGCCTAAGAAGTTGTCGTTCACACGAATAGAGGCGATACGATGTGTACGCTTCACACTCTGTCCTTCCTTGATGCCAGCGGTTGAACCCAAAAGGACACAACCTACATTGTCTTCCTCCAAGTTCATGACGATAGCCATAGTGCCATTCTCAAACTCAAGAAGCTCGTTGGCCTCTGCATTACGAAGACCATAGATACGAGCCACACCATCACCTACGGTGAGCACGGTACCTACCTCGTCAAACTGCTGAGAGCCATTCACCTCCTGGAGTTGCTGCTGAAGTACTTCAGACACTTCACTTGGTTTTATTTTATCTGACATGTTGTTTTTTTACTTTAAAATTTTACTTTATGAGCTGTGTCAGGATGGCATTGAGCTTCGTCTTGACGCTCGCATCCATTCTGTAAGTATCATATTCCAAGATAAATCCACCGATGATGTCAGGGTTTACCTCAGTCTTGAACTCCACAGTACCTTGCGTTCTGTTCTCCACCATCTTGCGCATCTTATCCTCGGTCTGAGGGTCAACGGCTGTAGCGGTGATCAGTTTACCACGAATGATATTCTTCTGTTTCCTGTAAAGAGTGATATACGAAGCAGCCATGAATTGCAGGGTGCTTTCCCTATCCTCTTTCATTACAAGGGCCAAGAACTTCTTGCTCAGTTCAGAAGACTCCTTTCCCAGGGCCGTCGTGAGCAGCGCCAATTTCTTATCCTTGCCAAGCATAGGGTTGTCTATCGTAAATCTCAGTTCAGGCACATCGATGTAGCTCTTGAAGAGAGACTGCATCTCCAGATAAACCTGATCTTCGAGCTTCATGCCAAGGGCAGCCTTCAGCAGCGCACGAGCATAACGCACCGATATTACACCTATATCCATAAGCTTTACTGTTTATTATCAGAAGAAACTTCATCCAGCAGTCGATTTATCATATCCATCTGCTCCTTGTCGTCGGAAAGTTTTTCCTTGAGCACCTTCTCTGCGATTTGCACTGAGAGTTCGGCTACCTGTGTACGGATCTCACGGATGGCGTTTTGCTTCTCCGTATCAATCTGGGCCTTGGCCTCGGAAAGCAAACGAGCGCCTTCCTCACGAGCCTTGTCCTGGGCTTTCTCAACAATGGCATCGCGAGTCTCGGCAGCTTCCTTGAGGATAGATGCCTGCTTCTCGCGAGCTTCTTGCAGAATGGATTCACCTTCTTTTTGGATATTGGCAAGCTTCTCATTGGCTTCGTGAGCTTTCTGCAAGCTCTCGTCGATGTAGGCCTTGCGGTCGTTCACCATCTTGACAATAGCTGGGAAGCCAGCCTTCCACAAGATGATGAAGACGATGATGAAGACCAACGTCATCCAGAAAAGCAAACCGCTATCAGGAATCAATAAATCCATATATACTGATTAAAGTTTTACTTAAACGATATTGTTAATTAACGTTTGCCATCATTACATAACGATAGCAAGGATGGCGATGATGACTGCGAAGAAAGCAACACCCTCAACCAATGCAGCTGCGATAATCATGGAAGAACGAAGGTCACCCATTTTCTCTGGCTGGCGAGCCATGGCGTCCATAGCCTGACCACCGATACGACCAATACCAATACCTGCGCCAATTGCGGCAAGACCTGCGCCTACTGCGGCACCCAACTTTGCAACTTCTGCTGCTAATAAAAGTGATAACATAATCTTAAAAATTTAAGTTGTTAATATTTTCTTGTTTGTAATTCTAAATTTATTTTGCCAATTCTGGCTCTGGCTCATGAACATGTGCCAGCGAGATGAACACTGCACTCAGCATGGTGAACACCAAGGCTTGAATGTAGCTTACCAATACTTCGAGGAGCATCATGAAGGCGCTCATCGCAACACTTACAATTGTCATACCCGTTCCTGCCACATAGTTGGCAATGGCATTTTCACTGATGTTGAACATAATGAAAATAATGGCTGCAAACGACAAGGCGATTGCATGGCCTGCCATCATGTTGGCGAAGAGTCGGATAATCAAAGCCAACGGTTTCGTAAAGATACCGAAAAGCTCGATGAATGGCATCAATGGTACCGGCACCTTCAACCAGGTTGGTACATCTGGCCAGAAGATATCCTTCCAATAGGCCTTCGTACCCGTCACATTCGTGATGATAAACGTGGTGACACCAAAGAAACAGGTACAGGCGATGTTGCCCGTCAAGTTTCCACCACCAGGAGGGAACGGTACGATACCCATGATGTTGGCCACAAAGATGAAGAAGAAGCAAGTGAGCAACCATGGTGCATACTTGGGAGCTTCTTTACCTAAAGTAGCCTTGATCACATCGTTGTAGACAGACATGATGAACATGTGCATCAATCCAACGAATCCCTTTGGAGCTGGATCATCCACCTTGTGCTTCTTGCACCAGCGTGCTGGCACCAACACACAAATCAACAAGATGATCGCGTCGATGAAGAGCACGCAAACGGTCTTCGTAATGGATATATCGAGCGGACGAACCTCTGCCCCATCTACCTTTTCCACGATCTTGTTGGGATTACTCTGCGCCTCACTGTTCTTGATGACCAAGTTGTAAGGTCCCAGGCGGTCGCCATTGGCATCTCTCTCTTCCGAGAACTCACCGCTGCTGAACACATGCCAACCCGTTGTGGTCTTGACAATGATGGGCAGATTAATCACGACTGGATGATCACCCACTTGGGTGATATGCCATTCATAAGAATCCTTGATATGACCCCACAATATCTCTTTCACGTCGATGTTTTGCTTGGCAGACACCTGGACAGGTGCCAGCGTAAATAGCAACAAGGCTAGAAAGAGGAATTGTTTGAGATATTTCATATTCTTACTTATTAATTAGATTATTCTTTTTCTCGACCCGAGCAAAGTAAATGCAGTCAAACACGAGAAGCACGACATAGAACAAAACGAAGATGGCTGCAAATCCCAGGATGTTCTGCTTGTCGCAGACCACGACGTAGATGAGAAACACCACGGCGGCAGACATCATCTTCAAGGCGGAAGCCGCCAAATAGAACTTGGCGAGATTAGCTGGCGAAGACTTTGCCAATGCCGTCCACGCTTCCCCATAAGCAGTACTTGCAACAAGTGAGAATAGGGCGCTCACCACCAGCGGGTTAACCACCTGCGGGAGGATATCGTCACAATGGGCAGAAACTCGACAAGCGAAGAGGATGGCAAGAGCCAAACCTGCTGTCAGCCAAAGCGAAATCTGCTTATACTTGATGCCTACTTGCTTGATGTATTGTAAGCGCATCACTTCATTTTTTTCCATGATCAATTTTGAACTTATCACATTCAGGATTGAATTACACTTCTACGCAAAGGCTTACTTCGTTTTTCTTCACTTCCACGAATCCACCTTGTATGTCCAACGTTTGCTTTCCTTCCTGGGTAGCGTACTCCACCTTGCCCACTTCGAGCGAGGAGATGATCGGAGCATGGTCCTTGAGAATCTCGAAAGAGCCGAGGGTTCCCGGAACCAACACACTGTCCACATCACCTTGGAACACCACCTTCTCGGGAGAGACTATCTTAAGCTTTAACATAATAGTAAAGGTTAAAGATTACGCTTGTGCTGCGGCGAGCAACTTCTTAGCCTTCTCCTTGGCATCCTCAATCGTACCTACATTGAGGAAAGCCTGCTCAGGCAGGTCGTCAACCTCGCCGTCGAGGATAGCATTGAAGCCCTTGATGGTCTCTTCGATAGGAACCATCACACCCTTCAAACCAGTAAACTGCTCAGCTACGGTAAATGGCTGGCTCAAGAAACGCTGCACACGACGTGCGCGGTTCACGGTCAACTTATCCTCATCGGAAAGTTCATCCATACCGAGGATGGCGATGATATCCTGCAACTCGTTGTAGCGCTGCAACAACTGCTTAACTCGCTGTGCGCAATCGTAATGAGCCTTGCCGACGATCAGTGGGTCAAGGATACGAGAGGTAGAGCCGAGTGGGTCCACGGCAGGATAAATACCGAGAGAAGCAATCTTACGAGAAAGTTCAGTGGTAGCATCCAAGTGAGTAAAGGTTGTGGCAGGAGCAGGGTCTGTCAAGTCATCGGCAGGTACATATACGGCCTGTACAGAAGTGATAGAACCATTCTTGGTAGAAGTGATTCGTTCCTGCATGGCACCCATCTCAGAAGCCAAAGTTGGCTGATAACCTACGGCTGAAGGCATACGACCCAGCAACGCAGACACCTCAGAACCAGCTTGGGTGAAACGGAAGATGTTATCAATGAAGAACATGATATCGGCAGCCTCGCCGTTCTTGCCTCCATGATCACGGAACTCCTCGGCAACGGTCAAACCAGAGAGAGCTACGGAAGCACGTGCCCCAGGTGGCTCATTCATCTGACCATAGACAAGGGTGGCCTGGCTCTTGGCGAGCTCTTCTGGGTCAACAAGCGAGAGGTCCCACTTACCTTGCTCCATGGCTTCCTTGAACTTGTCACCATACTTGATAACTCCTGATTCGAGCATATCGCGAATCAAGTCGTTACCCTCACGGGTACGCTCACCTACACCTGCAAACACAGAATAACCATTGTGTCCCTTGGCGATGTTGTTGATCAACTCCATGATGAGCACGGTCTTACCTACGCCGGCACCACCAAACAAACCAATCTTACCACCCTTCATGTAAGGTTCGAGCAAGTCGATGACCTTGATACCTGTGGCAAGCATCTCTTTGTGAGTTGACAATTCATCAAACTTAGGAGCTTCACGGTGAATAGGATATGCACCTTCCATGTCCAACTCTTTCATACCATCAATAGGCTGTCCGATGACATTCATCATACGGCCCTTGATTTGCTCTCCGGCTGGCATGGTGATAGGATGTCCCGTAGGGATAACCTCCAGACCACGCTGCAAGCCATCGGTATTGTCCATGGCGACGCAACGCACGGTATCTTCTCCGATGTGCTGTTGCACCTCGATGACCAGCTCGCGACCATCAGGACGTTTTACCTTAAGAGCTTCGTAAATCTTTGGAAGCACCTTCTCAGGATTCTCACCCTTGGTATCGAAGTATACATCGATAACAGGACCGATAATCTGTGAGATGCGTCCGTTAATTTGTGACATAAGCTATAAGTTTAAATTTATATTATTGTTGTTGTCTGTTCAAATTTTGGTAGTCAAGCCTTTCTTGTTGAACCCAATGCAAGTCAGGCTGCTCCCCTATTTGCTTGCAAAAGTAACAACAATTTACGAAAACTCCAAAATTAATGGGAGTTTTATTCGGCTTTAAACCATTTTTAGTTCCGTTTAAACCATTTTATGACTTTCAATTTTATACTTACAACTTGCGACTTGAGAATTGCAACTTGATGACTACCATGGTACCCTCATCCGAAATACATATCGGAAAATTGCCACTCTCAAGCATATCAAAAAGTTACAAGTTAAAACTAAAAAGTACTAAATGCTGAGTTCGTCGAGCACCTTGATGAGCTTGCGATCGAAAGGCTTGTCTGAACGGATAGCCTCAGACAATGGCACGTAAACGACCTCATTGTTGCGCACGCCAATCATCACGTTGCGCTGTCCCTGCATAATGGCCTCGACAGCACCACATCCTGTACGAGAAGCCAAGATGCGGTCACGTGCCGAAGGACGGCCACCACGCTGCAAGTGTCCCAAGATAGAGACACGAACGTCAAACTCAGGGAACTCCTTGCGTACACGGTCTGCATAATAAAGAGCGCCACACTTAGGACTTTCCGACACAATGACGATGCAGCTCTTCTTAGACTTTCGGATACCACGCTCCATGAACTGAGCCAACTGGTCGACATCGGTTGAATCCTCCGGTATGATGGCAGCCTCGGCACCACTTGCGATGGCACTGTTCTGCGCCAAGAAGCCGGCATCACGCCCCATCACCTCCACAAAGAAGATACGTTCATGGCTCTGGGCAGTATCACGGATACGGTCCACACATTCCACGATGGTATTCATCGTCGTATCATAGCCTATCGTATTATCTGTACCATAAAGGTCATTATCAATCGTACCAGGAAGACCGATGCAGCAAACGTCAAACTCACGAGCGAAGTTCATCGCACCCGTAAGAGAGCCATTACCACCGATGACGATCAGTGCGTCGATTTCCTCCTTCTGAATCGTTTCAAATGCTTTCTGACGTCCTTCCGCTGTCATAAACTCCTTCGAGCGGGCAGTTTTCAAGATGGTACCTCCCGTACCGATGATACCACTTACATTCTCCGTAGTGAAAGTCTTGATCTCATCATTGATCAAGCCGTCATAACCACGATAGATGGCCTTGACGTTAAATCCATTGTAAATGGCCGAACGAGTTACCGCACGAATAGCAGCATTCATACCTGGAGCATCACCTCCAGAAGTCAAAATACCTATAGTTTTAATCTTTGCCATAACTATATACCTTAATTGATTTGATTATTATTTATGTTTATTTTTGATTTATATGTTATAATGAGAATATCAAAGATATGCGGATATAACTTCCCCATGGTATCTTTCTTTTTGGGAAGATTCCGACTTGTATGTTTTTAAATCAGCAAATGAGTGGCACCCGAGACAAGGTTGTGAGATAGCCAAAGGATGACGAGACCTATCACGCCACCCAACAAGGCTTTCCATCCAATGTTGCGGAAGAACCACCCCATGTGCATGTGTTCCATCTTCATCAAAGCCAAACCACTGATGGTACCTATACCCAAGACATTGCCTCCTGCCATTACACAATAAGCTATCACTTGCCAGTATATGCCATTACAACTATAAGCCGTAGAGGCCTCAGCCATCAGGTCGTCTGGACTGCCAATGTCTGGCAAGGAGAAGAAATTCATTGCTGTCGCAAAATTGTCCAATACCGTGCTAATGACGCCTGCCAAGACACCATTCACCCACAAGTATGGACGGTTATCATCCACATACAAATAGTCGGATACCACATGAAAGGCACCCGTCTCCTTGACCACGCCGACAGCCAGCATGATACCCATGACGAACAAAATCATCTGAATGACACCGTATTGCAACACTCGAGGAGTACGGCGCTCCACCATCGCGTCCATATTCATCAGCTTTCGATTGAAAATCTCGTTGACAATCCACAAGACCGACAACACACAGAGCGCGCCCAAAAATGGACTCAGCTTGGTGATGGTATGAAAGGTTGGAATAAACCACAAACCTCCAATGCCGACAAAGAGCATGACCAATCTCTGCCATACATTGAGACGAGTATCGTCCCCACGATAAGGCATGCCTATCCATTCGGTCTCGACACGCTCAGGAAGGCTTTTCGAAATCAAATAAGTTGGTATGAACCAAGCCACAAGACAAGGTAGCAGCAGCCCCATGGAGAAACGAGTGGCAGTCACAAGACCGCTATTCCACAGCACAAGCCCCTCGGGATTGCCAATCACCGTCAAAGCTCCTCCACAATTGGCAGCCAAGAGGATGGCACCTCCATAAAGCATTCTTTGACGACGGCTCGGTATGATACCATGCATGATGGTGAGCATCATGACAGTGGTAGTCAAGTTATCGAGATTAATGGAAATCAAGAAGGTGACGATGGACAAGGTCCAAATCATTTTCTTGCTCTTACGGGTACGAAGAAGTTGACGGATAAAGTCGAAGCAACCATTATTGTTCAATATTTCCACAATCGTCATGGTCGCCAAAAGAAAGAGAACGATTTCCGCAGCCCTGCCCACATAAGGCAAGAAAATGTTACGGGCGATAAAATTTTTGACCGTAACGCTGTTGGCTGGAATCTCACTGAGGCCATCAGGATGAAGGAAATGAGAGAACTCGTAAGCGTGCTGGCTAGTCACGAAGTCCATACCATAACAGATATAGAGAACCCATCCCACCGTTCCAGCAAAAATCGCTACGGCAGCACGGTTCACCTTGGTGATATTCTCCGTCGCGATGAGGAGATATCCCATCAGTAATATGGTTGCAATGACTAGTGTCATAATTGTTATCTTTACATTTCGAACGCAAAGATAACAATTATTCTTAAATTAACGACAAAGTGAACGATTTTTTATATCCGTTTAACGGAAAAGTAACAACTGGAGATAAATTCCTAGCGTTTTTGGCAACTTGACTTTGCAAAAATCGCATTCTTCATCTTTTCAACTTCTTTCTCATCTTGTCAAAGACATCGGTTTTTCTTTTGACAATGTATATTGTTATGGCAGTATTCGTAATAGTACATAAAAATGCCACTCCCCAATAAGCGAATCCATGAATTCTAGACAAGGCCAGCGCCAGTGAAACAAAGACAAAAAATATTTGAATCAAAACGAACGATATTGTCTGCAGAGACATCTGATAGGAATAAACCAGTCTGCTATAGCCAAACACTGCAAGGGTTTCGATCAAATACGCCAAAGCTATGGCTATGCCAATACCAGTAAGTCCCAAGAGCGTATATCCCCCAATTTCGAAAGTAATCAACAAGACGACGGCAAATGTTTCTTGGAAAAAGAAAATCGCCGATTGTCCCTTGGACAAAGGTAGGTATTCGATGGGGAGGTAGATGGCACGAAACAACATACTTACCATAGCGAACTGAGCCATCTGGAGCATTCCGTTGAATTTCGAATCATACAACAAAGGTATCAAAATGGGCAAAATAAAAATCATGAGTATCAGAAACGGAGTAATCAAGAGAACATTGATCTCCACTTGTTTGTTAACGCAGCTGTTTTGCTCGCCTACATCTCCCTTGATGGAAGATAAGCGTGGGAAATAGTCTGCTTCCATAGCTGAAAAGACAAGCCCTGCATAGACAACCGCCAAAGTAGTTCCTGCATTGAATAATCCTACCTCATCTAGACAGCTCACGTTATTCAAATAGGTGCGAATCAAAAACTCCGAACCTGAATTGATCAATCCTGAGAATACAAAGGCTATGCCAAGTCGAATCACATGGATGCCACTTTTCAAATAGGTAGGACTAAACGAAACATGAAAGGGATAGAACCTTGTGGAATAATAGATTGCGCAAACCATTTGAACGAACACCTGCATCAACAGTACTGCTATGATACCAGATTCTCCCCAGAAGTAATAAACAGGAACAGAAACGAAAAGAGATGAAACGATTGTCAACAACGATACGAATGCCAAAGACTTAAGCTGTCGAGTTGCCTTCAATATGGCAAGTTCACCACCACCGATGATAGACATCGCCACAACTGGAGAAAGCATCACAAAATGAAGTGTATGGTTACCCCAGGTAAAGGTACAAGAGTTAAGCAGCGGACTGAAAACAACGCACAACAACATGCCCAAAATAGCAGTAACCAAACTCCAAGATCGAATCAACTTGATAGAGTCATTCAACTCGGCAGGCAAAGAGCCAAACTTGTCAGAGATTTCCTGAACTCCACTTGTGGGAACGCCGAAACTCGAAGCAGACACCACCATGTTGATGGTGGAATTAAAAAGAGAAACAAGCCCTAATCCTCCTGGACCCAAAAGAACGGCGGCAAACTTGTTGCGTACGATTCCGATCAAGATATTAAGTCCCTGTACACCGCCGAAAATGCCAGTGTATTTCAGTATATGTGAATAACTATCGTCTTTTTCTATTTTCTCCATCATAAATAATAACGCAGGATGCATTCAAATATTACATCTATTATTACATCTATTATTACATCAAGCCAAAAGAATCTATATTCGTACTCGAATAACCCAGGAAGCAAAATCAATATTTTTTACATTTCTCTCCGACATCCCAAGTAGAGTCAAGGACAGAAAACAGGAAAGGTGCACCCACTTTTATTTTTTCCTCGGGAGGAAAAAATTCAAACTACGGGAGGTTTACATTTTTTCCTCACGAGGAAAGGGAAAATACATCCCGAGAGACTGCACGAGGATAAGTAAAATTTAATGACAAGCAAGAATAAAAGAAACGAAGCAAAGGAAACACAAAAAGGCAGAGGTCGCAAGCGAAAACATAAAGGTCGGACTCCCCAATGGAAATCCGACCTTTAAAATTTCTATCTTCGAAAGAAGATTAAGCCTCAGCTGGAGCCTCCTCTGCAGGAGTTTCCTCAGCAGCCTTAGCAGCTTCAGCCTCTGCCTGAGCAGCAGCTGCAGCAGCCTTCTTGTCAGCTACCTTCTTAGCAATTGCCTCATTGATCTTCTTCTCAGCTTCGAGCTCCTTAGCTACAGCCTCTTTCTTAGCCTTAGCCTCGTTTTCACGAACAGCTACGTTCTTACCGTCCTTAGCAGACTTCCAAGCGTCGAAACGCTTCTGAGCCTCAGCCTCGTCGAATGCGCCCTTCTTAACGCCACCCTTGAGGTGCTTCATCAAGTAAACGCCCTCGCCCTTGAGGATGTTACGAACTGTGTCTGTAGGCTGTGCACCAGTCTCTACCCAGTAAAGTGCACGCTCGAAATTCAAATCTACAGTAGCAGGATTGGTGTTAGGGTTGAATGTACCAATCTTCTCAGTAAATTTACCATCACGTGGTGCTCTAACGTCAGCGATTACGATGCTATAGAAAGCATAGCTCTTACGACCGCCGCGCTGCAATCTGATTTTTGTTGCCATTTTTTAATCTTTAATTTTTATTGAGGTTTGAATTTATGCTGCCATCTCGTGACAGCGGCTGCAAAATTACGACTTTTATTTGGTTCTCACAAATTTTTGCCGTTTTTTCTGTATTTTTTAACGTATTCTATCGGCTGCTCGCACCAATTTCTCGTCATCACTCACTCCTTTGCGTGCCAACGCCACCAAAATGATGGACACCAATGGCAAGCAAGCGCCAAAGTTAACTTGGGCTTTTCCCTCCGCATTTTCCAAGCCGATGATTCCGAAGAACATCAGCAGGTAATCGATATACCACAATACAGAGAAAAGCAAGCAAATGTTACACAAGTTGATCTGCAACTTACGATTCTTATACATAAAGATCGTAACCAGCGCTATCACAGCAGATACGGAGCACAGCAAAAACAAAGGGATGCAAGTGGAGTCTAACTGGATTCCGTTGTCCCCATTCACGATGCCCAAGTTGTGCACAGTAACGCCCATTCCCATCCCTTGCGGCTCGATGCTGGCAATAGGCAGGAAGAGACAAATGGCGTACGCTATGACAGCAGCAAGCAGAAACAGAGTTTGTTTGCGCTGTATCATATTCTATATTTTAGATTCTTCCCTCCTTGACAGGAGAGAATGGATTTCCTTTAGAAATTATCTTGATCTTTCTGTACAGGTGCTTGCTCCTTAGAAGGATCGCGCCAGTAGATATTGTTCTCGACGAATTCCTCCGTTGCCAACAAAGTTGGTTTTGGCAACTTCTCATAATAGCGAGAAATCTCGATTTGCTCACGATTCTCAAAAACCTCTTCCAAAGAATCATTGTAAGAAGCAAACTCCTGAAGTTTCTTGCTCAAGTCTTGTTTGATTTCGAGTGAAATCTGATTAGCTCTCTTAGCGATAATTGCTACGCTCTCGTAGATGTTACCAGTCTCGTCACAAAGATCCATGATGTTGCGTGTGACCGTGTTGGTTGGTGCTTTTGACTTCTTGTAATCCATAATTAAACTTTATTTTAATGTTCTATATATGCAAAATTGTTTTGAGTACATGCAAAATTAGCATTATTTGTTGTTGCCGAGTTTATCCAAGGCATCCTCCGGATGAGCCTTTTCGAACTCCTTGCACTTGGCAATCATCTTCTCTGCCGTAGCACGCTCTTTGGAGTCTGGGTATTCATTGATGAAGCCATAGCACTCATCCTCAGCGTCTTGGTAACGTTCCAACTGTTTCTCCTCCACGCTCATCTTGGCCAACTCGAACTTGCCCTTCATAATCAGCGTGGCAAACTCCTCGCGCTTATTGCTGTAAGGATAATCCTTGAGGGCATTTTGAGCGGTGATGATACAAGCCTGATAATTATTACCTTCGCCGAGACAGTTGCCGAAGTAGGTACCCAAGTCATAGTAGAGCTTGGCACTCTTGTACTCCTTCTCCACCAAGAGATCTTGCAACTGGAAGAGTCGGTTCGTAGCCTGCTTCTTCAAGTGCGCATCTGGATAGAGGTCCAAGAACTCCTGAAAAGCACTGATGGCTGTCAGCGTGGTACTCTGGTCCAGACGAGGCTCAGGAGCATTCATATAAAGGCTTTCGCCCACGAAGTACTTGGCGTTCTCAGCATACATACCTTTCGGATAACTGGAACAGTATTTCTTAAAATATTCTGCCGCCGTCTCGTAATCCTTCATGTTAAACTCGCTCATGGCAAGCATGTAAAGGCTTTCCTCCGCTTCCGTGCTACCTTTCTTGATGGTAATCAAATCGTTCAGCAAAGTAGCGGCACGAGAATACTTGCCAGCAGCATAACATTGCTTGGCATATTCATATTTCAAGTTGTTATCAGGTGACTTATACACCTGGTTGAACTGGTTGGCGCAACTCGTCATGAGCAGCGCAACACAAGCTGTGATCAGAACTGATTTCTTCATTATATTCACGTTTTGTGATGCAAAGTTAAGGATAAAATACCTATCTACAAAGAAAAAAATACATTTTTTCGCATTTTATCATTCTTTATAACGAATAATGCGAAAAATTTTGTAATTTTGCACTCTAAAGTTTACGTTTATTAAGGTTTTCTACAGAAGAACTCCTTATTTCACATTAATATTGACCCACATGGATTTCAAGATAACATCCAAATACAAGCCGACAGGCGACCAGCCCCAAGCCATCAAGCAACTTACGGAAGGGGTGCTGCAAGGCGACCCTGCCCAAGTTCTCTTGGGCGTGACCGGTTCGGGCAAGACCTTCACCGTGGCCAATGTCATAGCCAACGTAGGAAAACCGACATTGATTTTGAGCCACAACAAGACGTTGGCGGCACAGCTTTACCAGGAGATGAAAGGTTTCTTCCCCGACAACGCCGTGGAGTACTACGTGTCCTACTACGATTATTACCAACCGGAAGCTTACCTCCCGACAACCGACACTTACATCGAGAAGGACCTCGCCATCAACGACGAGATCGACAAATTGCGACTGGGTGCCGTTTCCGCCTTGTTGTCGGGAAGGAAAGATGTCATCGTGGTATCCTCCGTCTCTTGCATTTACGGCATGGGAGGTCCTACGGCGATGCAGGAGAACATCATCAAAATCAAAAAAGGCCAGAAACTTGACCGAAATGAGTTTCTACGTCAGTTGGTCGATGCCCTCTATGTGAGAAACGACATAGACTTGCAACGAGGCAACTTTCGTGTCAAGGGAGAGACGGTAGATATCTCCATGGCCTATAGCGACAACGTTCTGCGTGTCACTTGGTGGGACGACGAGATTGATAGCATAGAGGAAGTGGATTCCCTCACCTACCATCGCCTGGAATCTTTCGATGATTACGAGGTATATCCCGCCAATCTCTTTGTCACGACCAAGGAGCAGACCGAAACAGCCATCCGCATGATCCAGGACGACCTCGTCAAACAGGTGGAGTTTTTCAAGAGCATCGGTGATGGCATCAAGGCGCAGCGCATCAAAGAACGTGTCGAATACGACATGGAGATGATCAAGGAACTGGGTCATTGCTCCGGCATCGAAAACTACTCGCGCTACTTCGATGGAAGAAAGGCAGGCGAGCGCCCATACTGTCTGCTCGACTTTTTCCCGAAGGACTACCTTCTCGTGGTCGACGAGAGCCATGTCAGCATTCCACAGATCGGTGCGATGTATGGCGGTGACCGTGCCCGCAAGAAAAATCTGGTAGAATACGGATTCCGATTGCCTGCCGCATTCGACAACCGTCCGCTGACCTTCGACGAGTTTCATAGCATGATTCACCAGGCCATCTACGTGAGTGCGACACCTGCCGACTACGAATTGCGCGAAGCCGAGGGGGTGGTCGTCGAGCAGTTGATTCGTCCTACGGGATTGCTGGACCCAGAAATCGAGGTAAGACCGAGCGAGAACCAGATAGACGACTTGCTGGATGAGATCTTGACCCGAACCCATCGCAACGAGCGTGTCTTGATCACGACACTCACCAAGCGCATGGCGGAAGAGCTGACCGAGTTTCTGCTCAACCATCAAGTGAAGGCTGCCTATATCCATAGTGACGTAGCAACCCTTGACCGCGTGAAGATCATGAACGACTTACGTGCCGGTGTCTATGACGTACTGGTGGGTGTCAACTTATTGCGTGAGGGACTCGACCTTCCGGAAGTTTCCCTGGTTGCCATTCTCGATGCCGACAAGGAAGGATTTCTGCGCAGCCATCGATCCCTGACCCAGACAGCCGGACGTGCAGCCCGCAATGTCAACGGCAAAGTCATCATGTATGCCGACACCATCACGGAGAGCATGCAGCGCACCATCGACGAGACCGCCCGACGCCGCAGCATCCAGCTCCAATACAATGCCGACCATGGCATTACCCCTAAGCAAATCGTCAAGGCCATCACCTCTACCCTACCGACCTCCGGCAAGGAAGACGTGGGTGTCACCAGCCTGGGCAAGGAGACGGAGCGACGCATCTATGTGGAACCGCAGGGGGCTGCATTTGCTGCGGACCCAGTCGTTCGCACGATGACAAAGGAAGAACTCCAGAAGAGTATCGACAACACAACGGCGCTGATGAAGCAAGCCGCCAAGGACCTCGACTTCATGCAAGCCGCCCAATATCGTGATGAAATTCTTCGCTTGCAAAAGGAATTGGAAGAAAAACAGTAAGAATATAAAATAAGTATATAAATAAAATGTGGTTAGTATTAGCATTTCTCTCAGCGACATTGCTGGGATTTTATGATGCCTTTAAGAAAAAGGCTCTTTCAGGTAACGCAGTGATACCGGTGTTGTTCTTGAACACCCTATTCTCCTCGCTCATCTTCATCCCATTCATTGTGATGAGCTACACAGGCAATCTTTTGGATGGAACCATCTTCCATGTGGCAGAAGGGGGATGGGAAGTACACAAGTACATCATCCTCAAGAGTTTCATCGTCTTAAGCAGTTGGACGTTTGGCTATTACGGCATGAAGCACCTGCCACTCACCATCGTGGGTCCTATCAACGCCACTCGTCCGGTCATGACGCTCGTCGGTGCGCTCTTGGTCTATGGCGAGGTCCTCAACCTCTATCAGTGGATCGGCGTCATCCTGGCCGTCATTTCCTTCGCCATGTTGAGCAAGAGCGGCAAGAAGGAAGGCATAGACTTCAAGCACGACAAGTGGATATATTTCATCGTATTGGCGGCTGTGCTGGGAGCCATCAGTGGTCTGTACGACAAATACCTGATGGCACCACCGGAGAATGGCGGTGTCGGACTCGACCGCATGATCGTGCAGAGTTGGTACAACATCTATCAGTGCTTCCTCATGGGAGCGATGATGCTATTTATCTGGAGACCCACCAAGAAGAACTCTACCCCATTCCACTGGGATTGGTCCATCATCTGCATCAGCATTTTCCTAAGCGCCGCCGACTTTGTGTATTTCTACGCACTGAGTCTGCCGGGAGCCATGATCAGCATCGTCAGCATGATACGCCGAGGCAGTGTCATCGTGAGCTTCCTATTCGGAGCTGCCATCTTCCACGAGAAGAATCTCAAAGCCAAGTTTGTAGACCTTCTTTTGGTATTGCTAGGTATGTTATTCCTCTATTTTGGAACAAAATAACAACTTTTCGCCGAAATATTTGGCAGTTTGACAATAAAGTGTTACTTTTGCAGTCAAAACGTTTACCAATTAAAAGAATTTATCATGAATAGAACGATTATTACAGTAGTGGGCAAGGATACCGTTGGTATTATTGCCAAGGTTTGTACCTATTTGGCAGAGAACGATATCAACATTCTCGACATCTCACAAACTATCGTACAGGAGTATTTCAACATGATGATGATTGTCGACATGGGCAAGATGAAGAAATCTCTTGAGAATGTAGCCGATGAACTTACGGAAATTGGTAAGGGAATGGGAGTCCAGATCAAGACTCAGCGCGAGGAGATTTTCGACATGATGCACCGCATCTAATAAGTCGCTTCCCCTATTCCTATCGTTTTACACATATTTATATATATAATCATATAAAATTTAAAGTTACACTTTATCATGATTAATATTTCAGAGGTTATCGAAACCAATAAGATGATAGAGCAGGAAAACTTGGACGTGCGCACCATCACCATGGGTATCAACCTGTTGGATTGCGCCGCTTCCGACGTCGAGACTCTCTGTCAGAATATATACAACAAGATTACTCGTTTGGCCAAGGACTTGGTCAAGACGGGCGAGGACATCTCCAAGGAGTTTGGTATTCCTATCGTCAACAAGCGAATTTCCATCACCCCTATATCTTTGGTAGGTGGTTCTGCGTGCAAGACGACAGACGACTACGTAAAAGTAGCCAAGACATTGGACAAATGTGCCAAGCAACTGGGTGTCAACTTCCTGGGAGGTTATTCCGCCATTGTCAGCAAGGGTATGAGCAAGAGCGACGAACTCTTGATTCGCTCCATTCCACAAGCTCTGGCACAGACAGACTTTATCTGCAGCTCCGTGAATGTCGGCTCTACCAAGACTGGCATCAACATGGATGCCGTTCGCTTGATGGGTCAAATCGTCAAAGATACCGCAGAAGCTACCAAGGACCGTGGCTCCATCGGTTGCGCCAAATTGGTTGTTCTCTGCAACGCCCCTGACGACAATCCATTCATGGCAGGAGCCTTCCACGGCGTAAGCGAAGCCGACGCGGTCATCAGCGTGGGTGTCAGCGGTCCAGGTGTCGTCAAATATGCCTTAGAGAGCGTTCGAGGCGAAAGTTTCGAGGTGCTTTGCGAGACGATTAAGCGCACAGCCTTCAAGATTACACGTGTCGGACAGTTGGTTGCCAAGGAAGCATCCGCTCGTCTGGGCATCCCATTCGGCATCATCGATCTCTCCCTAGCACCAACACCAGCCATCGGAGACAGTGTGGCCGACATTTTGAAGGAAATCGGCTTGGAACATCCTGGAGCACCGGGAACGACTGCGGCTTTGGCACTTTTGAACGACCAGGTAAAGAAGGGTGGCATCATGGCTTCCTCCTATGTGGGAGGCTTGAGCGGTGCCTTTATCCCTGTTAGCGAGGACCAAGGTATGATCGATGCCGTGGAAGCTGGTGCGCTGACCATCGAGAAACTGGAGGCCATGACCTGTGTATGCTCAGTAGGTTTGGACATGATAGCCATCCCTGGCGACACTCCTGCCACTACCATTTCTGGTGTCATCGCAGACGAGGCTGCCATCGGTATGATTAACCAAAAGACGACTGCCGTGCGTGTCATCCCTGTCATCGGCATGAAAGTAGGCGACACGGTAGACTTTGGAGGTTTGCTTGGCTATGCTCCAATTATGCCTGTCAATTCTTTCTGTTGCGACGCATTTGTCAACCGTGTCGGTCGAATCCCAGCACCAATCCATAGTTTTAAGAACTAATCCCAAATTCCAAATAAAAAAGAGGATGTGGAATAACCACATCCTCTTTTTCATTTGTTTTATATTCCTGCCTTTGCTTTATTTGTTTATATTCCAGCGCAAGCCTACCTGAATATTAAAATTCCATTTTTTGTCCTTGAAGGCATTTTCTATCTGGCTACCATTATCAAAATAGTATTTCACACCTGGCTCCAAATAGATACCAACCTGCGGAACCACATCGTATTGCAAGCCTGCGGCAACTTGCGCAGACCATTGCATACGGTCACGCTTACTGCTCATTTCCTTTCCTTCCGACTCGGTGTCATTCTTGATGTTCACGGCGCCCTCACCACCTACCGACATGTACGTATGTACTTGTTGCGTTCCCCACACGTCGTAGTTGACGTTAAGAGGAATGCCTAGATAATGCAACTTTTGCGTAGTCACGGAACGGCTATCATTGGCGGCTCCGATGAAATCGGAACTCACATACGTGTAAACCAAGCCCGTAGTCAAGCACAGACGGGAGGACAAGTCATACCCCACTTGCATGCCCACGGATATCGGCTGACGATGCTTCACCTCTTCAACATATGCCCGCTCACTCATGCCCGCCATCAATTTTGCATCGAAATTGGCAACTTGATTACCTACAATAGCGTCTCCTAAATAAACGGGATTGCCGGGTGCGGCGCTAGCAGCCACCAAAGGCATACTGGTAGCATCCGTATTGCCCATCATTCCATTACTACCATATACTTGCATGGACCAACTATGACGGCTCACCGAACGTCTAGAACTGCTTGAGGAACTCATCTGTGCTTCGTTTCCAAAGGGTGAATTGTACCGCGCTCTAGACTTGTCCGTCCTGTCCGTCCCAGAAGGAGAAATCTGAGACTTAGAAGAATGAGAAGAAGGAATCTCCAACTCTTGAAAGCTCTCCGGCAAGTTCTGTTCTGATGTCAAGTTCTGTTCTGATGTCGAGTTAGAAGTCTCCACATATTCCGTATATCCTGTGTCGGAGGCGGAAGATTTCGTCTGCTGGCTGTAAGCAAGCAAGGAAGCAGAAGCACTCGCGACTTTTGGAACAATCACATGATCGACGTTGCCCGAAGAAGAAAAGTCGTTTTCGGCCTTCTCCGTCGTTTTACGTCCCTGACTGTTGACGACAGAAGCGACACGAGTAGCATCCCCATCCTTGCCAGAATGCAAATAAACATAAGTTCCACCGACAAGCATTGCCGCCAAGGCAGCAGCCATAGAAAAGCGATGAAGATAAACAAGCTTGACTTGGCGTTTCGAGTCGAAACGCGTTGAGTTTTGACTTTGAGCAAGCGATTGTTCGATGCCCGTCCATAAGTCATCCTTCACAGGCTCTTGATAGTCTGCTAGCTGATCACGAAGTTGTTGGGTCCAATCCTTACTCATATTCATTGTTTTTTAAATAATCTTTAATTTTCTTTGCCAAGACCTTCTTGGCCCTCAAATATTGGGAAGCGGAAGTAGATTCCTTGATTCCGAGTTGCTCGGCAATCTCCTTGTGGCTTTTCTGTTCGAAAACGAACAAGTTCAGCACGATTCGATAACCTTCTGGCAGCTCGCCAATCATTCTCGTCAGGACATTTGGTGGAACCCGGGTAACCTCCGGTTCCTCATCCTCCATCGAATCGGGAACCTCGTCGACAAAAGTAAACTTACCTTTTTGCTTAACAAAAGTAAGTGCCACATTGGCAACGATGCGAAGGATCCATGCCTTCAGCGACCCCTCCCCTCGGTACTCGAACCGCTGGATCGTAGAGAGAATCTTAACAAAACTTTCTTGGACGACATCGTTGGCATCATCACGATCAGGGATATACCTCAGCGCAACAGCCATGGCATATCCCACGTAGTGACAATAGAGTTGATGCAAGGCTTGCCTGTCACCGCTTATGATGTCGTTCAAAAGTTCTTTTTCCGAATCCATTTATCTTAAAACTGCAAGAACAAGAAAAACTTGCATCAAAAATAGGAAAAAACAATGTTTTTATCGATTTCTATGCCTCATGTACCAAGGATGGACGCAAAAATTGTAGAAGAAAAGACAGAAAACGAGCACCGCCAAGCAAACCAGCAGGATGTATTCATGGTCGACACGGAGGATTGGGAAAAATCCTTGGATAGCACTTACCGTGTGATTGCCAAGGAAGCCGATGCCCAGGAAAAGGCCCAAGCTCAAGCCCAATTCCCCAGACAAGAAGAAGGAACTTTGGCTCGTTCCACGCTGACAATGTTTCGCCAACTTGATATAGAACAAAAGAAAACGACTTCCGATAATGCCAATGCCGAAGCCAATCATGGCTGGCGAAATAAATAAAATGGCCGTCTCCTGATGAGTGAAAAAGATAAGTATGGCTCCCACCAGCACTATCAATCCTGTAAGGACCTCACTCTTCAACTCGGCATTAGGAAAAGCATATTTCTCCGCCAACAAGGCTATCAAGAAGCCCAGCATGAGCATACTATAGAAAGTCTCCGTATGCTGTAATGAGAAAAGCATACCCATGACCATCGTCACCAACATGAGGTTGACAAACAAGAGAGCCCCCTGAGGCAAGAAGAATCGATCGAGACTAAAGAATGTCATGTTGTCAGAGGGAGCCTTGAAAGGAAATTTGACCAAGGTTATCAGCAACCAAGCCAACAAGGTAACCGCCAGAGACGCAACAATAACGCCCTGATAATCAAACCACTTGAAAACAAGCAAAGAAGCCACCGGACCTACCGACAGAGCAAACCGAGAGAACCAAGAAGCCGTGTAATTAGCCTCGGTACGCTGGAAAGACTCACAAGTATCTATGATCAACGTGCTGGCCAGGGTCATCTGGGCCAACCCCAAAAAGGCACCATGGAGAAAGCGAGTAAGCACTATCATCCAAAACTCCATCTTGACGTTCAACACAAAATCCAGATAATACAAAAGAGCGAAGCTAAGCGCTACCGCCAGCATCGAAACCTGGCACACATGATTACGGCGATAGCGCTGTACGAGATAAGAGCAAAAGCCACCGAGGGCAAAGATGCCAAGCCCATACGCACCCATCACCTCTCCCACCTGAAGACAGGAAAAACCTTGCTTCAGGAGGAATGGCGGCAACGACGGAACCAGCATATAGGCACTCATCATCAGGAAAAGATTGGCTAAAGCCATCATCCAAAATTCCCGATGCCAAAGTTTAATGTGAACGGGGGTATTTTGTGTATCCATACTTTGTAACTTTCATCGACTTAAAAACTTTCATCGATATTAGTAGCTCTCATTGACATTCGGATAATCCAAGGACTTGACCGCCTCAACATAAGCCTTGACACCTTGAGTCATCTCCTCACCTACTTGAGCGAAATGACGAAGGAACTTCGGCTTGAACCCTTGGGTCATCCCCAAGGCATCTGCATAGACCAACACTTGACCATCGCAGGCGTTACCCGCGCCAATTCCGATAGTTACGGCTTTTACCTGACGTGTCACTTCAGCAGCCAACTTAGCAGGGACTTTCTCCAAGACGATGGCAAAGCAGCCCGCCTGATCCAAGGCAATGGCATCCTGAATAAGTTTTTCAGCCTCTGCCTCCTCCTTGGCACGGATGCCATAACCGCCAAACATATTGACACTCTGTGGAGTCAAGCCCAAATGTCCATGGACAGGAATACCTGCGTCAATCAGAGCCTTCACAGTATCGATAATTTCCACGCCGCCTTCAAGCTTGAGGGCATCCACTCCAGTCTCCTTCATCATGCGGCACGCATTGCGCAAGGCATCCTCACGAGAAATCTGATAACTTCCGAATGGCATATCACACACAACCATCGCATGATGAACGGCACGAGCGACACTGCGCGCATGGTAAATCATCTGGTCTACGGTGATAGGCAAGGTGTCCCCATTGCCTGCCATCACATTGGAAGCAGAATCACCTATTAATATACTGTCAATACCTGCCGCATCAATGATGCCTGCAGTGGTAAAATCGTAAGCAGTGAGCATGGTCACCTTCTCGCCAGCCTTTTTCATCTCTGCAAAAGTCTTGGCTGTAATTTTCTTTTTATCTGTAGATAAATATCCCATGATGTATTTGTTTTAATAAATCGACCGCAAAGGTACATATTATTTGCGAGAATGATTCTTAATTTTGTCTAAATTTTCAAATGTAAAGCCTATATAGTCGGAAATCACATAATCGGCATAAGGCTCAATGGCTTCTTTAGCATTGGTAGTCGCCAATCCCAACGTGAAGGCGCCCGATGCACGAACGGCCTTCAGACCATTGAAACTATCTTCGAGTCCAACACACTCCTCAGGTTGGGCACCGAAACAGGCAGCCCCCTTGAGATAACAATCTGGGGCAGGCTTGCTCCTGGAGAAATCCTCGCTGGTAAGCACGCGGTCGAAATAAGATAAAAACTCGGGATGGCTCTCGTAGACATTGTGCATCTTCTGCATATTGCTACTGGTGACGACGGCACATTTCACGCCGTGAGCCTTCAGGTCACGGATGAAATCCTCGAATCCCTTCACATACTCATACTTCATGCTGTGCTCGAACTCGTCGAGTCGTTCCGTAATCTTAGCTTGCTCGCTAGGACAATCCACGAAGCCGGGAACCTGTGCGAAAGCTTCTGTGTCCGAGAAATACTTATCATAGATTTGCACCAAGGTCTGCCCTTTGATTCGATGTGCGAAGTCGGGCAATTCCGGATGATACTCACGACCGATCTGCCCCCAGAAAATGGTGTACTGACTCTCCGTCTCGAAAACGACTCCATCCAAGTCGAATAATGCTGCTTTGATCATATAATCTTAATATTTTACTAAATTTGGGTGCAAAGTTACATATTTTTCTTGGATTTTCAATAAAGAAAGTAAATAATCATGTCAATATACGGCTATCTCGCTTTTTTTTTATATTTTTGCACCCATAATTAATAATGTAATGATGAATATTATCGAGAAATATTTCCCAAATCTCACGGAGAAGCAAAAGGCTCAATATGGGCAGCTCGATGCCCTCTACCGAGATTGGAACGCAAAAATCAACGTAATCAGCCGCAAGGACATCGACAACCTCTACGAGCATCATGTCTTGCACTCACTTGCCATCGCCAAGGCCATCCACTTCAAGCCTGGAACGGAAATACTGGACTTCGGGTGTGGAGGCGGGTTCCCAGGAATCCCCCTTGCCATTTTTTTCCCAGAATGCAGGTTCAAGTTGATCGACGGAACGGGCAAGAAAATCAAGGTATGCAACGAGGTAGCTTCCGCCATCGGCCTGGAGAACCTGCAAGCTGAGCACTTGCGTGGCGAAGAGGAGAAAGGCAAATACGACTTTGTCGTGAGCCGTGCCGTCATGCAACTGCCCGACCTGATGAAGATCATCAAGAAGAACTTCAAGAAGGCACAACAGAACGCCCTGCCAAACGGATTGCTCTGTCTCAAGGGCGGCAACCTGCAAGAGGAACTGAAAGCTTACCGCAATGTGGCTGAGATTACGCCACTGAGCACATTCTTCGAGGAGGAATGGTTCAAACAGGACAAGCAACTTGTATATGTGCCTTGCTAGACAATTGGTTTTTATCTTATTTAAATCACATTGAAAATGCTACACATCGAAAAATTTCAAGTAAACATGCTACAGGAAAATTGTTACGTCGTCAACGATGAGACCCAGGAATGCGTCATCATCGACTGCGGTGCTTTTTATCCTGAGGAACGTACAGCCATCGTGGAATACATCTGGAAGAACCAGTTGCAACCGGTACATCTCTTGGTGACCCACGGCCATCTGGATCATAACTTCGGCAACTACACTCTCTATATGGAATTTGGACTCAAACCTGAGGTTTCCGCCCAGGACGAAAGCCTGATGCTTCACCTCAGACAGCAGGCAGAGACATTCTATCAACTCCAACTCGACTACGACTTTCCACCAATCGACCATTTCTTCGAGGAAGACGAAAAGATTAAGTTTGGCCATCACGAGTTGGAGATTATCCAGACACCAGGGCACTCCCGTGGCTCAGTCACCTTCTACTGCAAAGAAGAGAAAGTGGCATTCACTGGCGACACGCTGTTTCAAGGCTCGATCGGCAGGACAGACTTCAAGGGCGGTTCGATGTTCCAGATCATCAACAGCCTACGCTTCCTAGCTCAATTGCCAGATGACACGAAAGTATTGCCAGGACATGGAAAGCCAACCACCATCGGAGAGGAGCTCGCCCACAATCCTTACATGGACCGATAAACCATCCTGATTGTTTTTCCATGCTTCAAACCAACAAGACTGAGAAAATCATCCTGGGCATCGACCCGGGCACCAACGTGATGGGATATGGCGTGATAAGAGTATTGGGCAACAAGGCGCAACTCGTGGTTATGGGTGTCATCGACATGAGAAAAGAAAGCGACCCTTACCTCCGGCTCGGCAAGATATTCGAGCGAGTGACGGGCATCATCGACGAATACCTGCCCGACGAGATGGCCATCGAGGCTCCTTTCTTCGGCAAGAACGTACAGTCGATGCTCAAGCTGGGTCGTGCCCAAGGGGTAGCCATTGCCGCCGCCATCCACCATGACGTGCCCATCCATGAGTACGCACCGCTCAAAATCAAGATGGCTATCACCGGCCAAGGGCAGGCTTCGAAGGAACAAGTGGCAAGCATGTTGCAAAGGATGCTCCACATCAGTGACGACGAAATGCCTAAGTTCATGGATGCGACAGATGCGCTGGGCGCCGCCTATTGTCATTTCCTGCAAATGGGAAGACCTGAGACACACGCCAAGCACTATAACAGTTGGAAAGATTTTGCAACCAAGAATCAAGGACGTATCGGGGGCGACCAACCGCTGACGGGACCTAAAGCCCAACTTTTAGCGGCACTCAATCGAACGACCCATAAATAACAAGTCCTCAATCGGACGATAAACTGAACTCAAAAAAATGCAAAAAATCATCAAGATAGAAAACGGAGTCACCCGTATGCCGGAATGGCGTATGGCAGAACCTGTCAACTTCGAAGCTTGCGATGGAGAGCATATCGCCATCGTCGGTCCCAATGGTGGAGGTAAATCCATGTTCGTCGACATAATCGTAGGCCGTCATCCTCTGTTGATGCACGACCCAGAATACGATTTTACCCCAAGCGCCAAGCGCCTGGTGAGCGACAACATCAAATACATCACTTTCCGTGACACTTACGGAGGCGACAACGACCGAACCTACTTCCTTCAGCAACGTTGGAACCAGTTGGAGATCGATGAGTCAACTCCTATTGTAAGAGACAAGTTAGAGGAGGCCTACCAACTGGCTGGCGAGGACACACCAGAACGCAGACAGCTGCAGAAGCACATCTACGAACTCTTCCACATGGAGCACTTGCTCGACAAGTACACGATCCTGCTTTCAAGCGGCGAGCTACGTAAGTTCAAGTTGGCCTCCACCCTATTTTCAGAACCTCGTGTGCTCATCATGGACAATCCATTCATCGGATTGGATGCCGACACCCGAGACCAACTGAAGGAATTGCTCAAGACGCTGTCATCGGAACGTGCCCTGCAAATTATCTTGGTACTGAGCAAGAGCGACGACATCCCCGACTTCATCACCCACATCGTGGAAGTGAAAGACATGAAGGTAAGTCCAAAGGTGACCAAGGAAGAGTACCTAGCGGCACGCCCTGCCCTGCCAACTCATGTGCTAAGTCCTGAAATCGAGCAAGAAATCATCGACTTGCCTTACAGTGACCGTGAATATCACAACGAGGAAGTAGTCAAGATGAACAAGGTACGCATCCAATATGGAGAACGCATCATCCTGAAGGACTTGGACTGGACGGTAAAAAATGGAGAGAGATGGGCTCTCAGCGGGCAAAACGGAGCCGGCAAATCAACCCTCTTGAGCTTGGTCTGCGCAGACAACCCGCAGAGCTACGCTTGCGACATCGCCCTATTCGGAAATCCACGTGGTAGCGGCGAGAGCATCTGGGACATCAAGAAACACATCGGATATGTATCACCAGAATTACATCGTTCTTACCAACGAGACCTTCCTGCCATTCGAATTGTGGCAAGCGGACTGATGGATTCTGTGGGACTGTACGTCAAGCCTAAGGAAGAGGACATGGACAAATGCCGATTCTGGATGAAGGTTTTCGGTTTGGAAGGGATGGAAGGACGGGGATTTCTCAAGCTATCCAGCGGAGAACAGCGTCTAGTTTTGCTGGCACGTGCCTTCGTCAAGGATCCCGAGCTACTGATACTCGACGAACCCCTTCATGGACTGGACAACATCAATCGCCGGCGGGTAAAAGACGTGATCGAGGCTTTCTGCAAACGTAAGAACAAGACCCTAATCATGGTGACTCACTACAAGGAAGAATTGCCTAGCTGCATAGACCACAGCATCTATCTGATAAGACATGCCTAGAAAGCTCCCAGGACATTCCGCCGCAGGAAACGAAAAAAAATATCACCATCATCCAAATGAGGAATTAAATATGATCAAAAAAATATGTTTAGCCATCGTATTCGGTGGCATGTTGGCACTGCCTGCATCCGCCCAGGACGTTCTCAACGAAATCGTCAAGACCTCCTTGGCAACCGTCAATGACACGACCAAGAGTATGGAAGACCGCAAGTTGGCAATCTTCAAGTACGATGCCATGACCTACCTTCGTTCTAAGTTGCTCCAACCAGCCGACGTGCTGAAGAACAAGAACAACCTGACAGCCATCAATCAGACGATTCGCATCTTGAACGAGCAAGCCTTGGCCATGAACGAGTACATCACCTTGTACATCAAGCGTCTGAGTGAAGCAAAGAAAAAGAACCAGGACATTGTGACTAACTTGTTTAAGCAGGCCACCCGCGACCACAAGTACTTCAACGATCCCGACACAGAAGTGACCCTCGCTTATTACGACCGTAGTGACTATCCTATCCAGTTCTGTCTGGATTGCGATTGGGTGAAGACCTTGGCGTTTATCCGCACCATCGACTGGAGCAATATCTAAGAGGTTCACTCAAAACCTACTAAAAAGGAGATTGAAATTCCATAATGCAGGATTTTTCAAAAAAAATAGAGAGAAAATTTGCATATTAGAAATTAAGTATTTACTTTTGCAAACGAAAAAAGTAATTATCAAGGATGAAAAAAGAAAAAACATTAAGTCTCAAGAACCTGACCAAGTCAAGTATTTGGGAGATACAAGAGAACGATGTCTTCCGTCTTTGGGAGGCAGCTGAAAAGGATGCTGACTTGAAAGATAACCAGCGTCGCTATATAGACATTATCCGCAGCGCTTTTGAAATTGAGGAAATCAAGGTAGACAAGCCTGTGGTTACCGACAAGTATATCCAGCGCGGCTTCAAGATTGGCAACTTCCGCATTGATGATGCCAACGTGAAGTATGCCATCAAGAAGCGTCCTATCTTGCGTGTCACAGACTTGACTTACGAGAACATTCGCCATATCAGTGCAACCAAGTTGATCGAAGTACTGGAAAGAAACTTCGGTGGTGGCTGGGAGTCTCTGCCACAGAGCATCCAAGACATCATCCAGAGTGGCTTCGACATAAGTACCACGACTCTTCCAAAAGATCGCCTTCACAAGCCTGGAGGCCTCTACGAGAAGAAGGTGGACGATGGCTTCGAAGTTTTGGAAATACCTAAGGGAACTTGGACTGAAGCTATCTTCGCCAAGGAAAAGCCAGAGGTGGAGAAAGTTCGCATGAAATTCGCAGACGAGGACGAGTTGGATCGCGAGGACGAACTTCGCGACCGTGAGGAGGAAGAAGATGATGACGAGGACGCACCAGAGATTGAGGACCACTACAACGATCCTGACGAGGACGACGATGCCTTCGATGATGATAAGCTGACAGAGGAAAGCTATCGAACCACCTTCGAAGACCCTGAGAATCTCGGTCTGGACGATGCTACAGATGTAGCAGACGACGAGGACTATTAAATTGGGCAACAAATTAAAATAATTAAATAAAAAAATGAACGCATTAGTTGGTTTTATCGCTTTGATAGTCGTAGCACTCGTGGGTTGGGCTATCGCAGAAATGAAGTACAAGACCTTCACATTCACTCGTTCCGAGAAGGATGTGGAGGAAGAGAAGGAATTGGAAGAGATACATCGTGCAGATGGCTTCAAGGAAATGAACATCCGTGACATCATGCGCAAGAACTCGACAAATGGTTACAACGCCGTAGGCTAATCTCTCCAGTTCGCCTATATATAATAAGGTATATAGGATGTTCAAGAGATTCAAGAGAATAGAAAGTATATGGTTTTACAATATACAATCATAGGAATCATATTGGTGGCATGCCTTGGGTATGCCACCTTTTGTTTCATAAAATCTTGGAAAACAGTGCAGAAATGCCAGGATTACAAGTGCGCCGGATGCCCATTTTATGAGAAATGCGAAAAAAATAAGAAAAAAGTTGAGAAAAAATTTGGTGGAACCAAATAATTGTAGTACCTTTGCAACCGCAAATGAGAAATACAATATCTCATAAATACACAAGGTGTCTTAACCGAGCGGTTAGGTAACGGTCTGCAAAACCGTGTAGAGCGGTTCGACTCCGCTAGACACCTCGATGAAAGGAAATCCTAATTAAATAGGATTTCCTTTTTTATTTTTATTCGAATGAATCCCAATAAAATGATACAAAAACTCCCATTGATACAAGACCAATGGGAGCAAATGAGGTTAGGCCAACTATTTTACCGCTTCAGCGCAATATTGTAATTATAATATTTCGTATTGCCCGTAATATCCTCTACAACTTGGATGAACGGCGGGAACTTAACACTTTCCTGCTTGTCCACTCCTTTCGTCTCAAGAATCATCAAGCCTTGGACGGGCGATTCAAAAGAATCCAACTCGAAATACTGCCCCTTCCAAATGAAACTCTTGCGATGCTTACGAATCGTTTGGCGATAAGGATCAGCCTGCTGAAGGAGAGACTCATAGAGATTCTGATTGATTTGACGCTCCGTCTCTATCTGTTCCGTATCGGAAATACGCTTCTTAGTAGTATGCACATAAACATCCTTCTCCTCGAAACGGCGGCGACGCAAACGAATCTCACAGTTTGGCTCACCCGTCAAGTAGGTTTGGGTTATATCGCTATCAATGCTGTTAGGAACCTCCCCCGTCAACTTGACAATATACTTGCGCTCCTCCTCAATCGGTTGAGGGATTCCCAATACATTGGAGATTTCCTTAAGCACTCGGTTGAGTTTGTTGTCAAAATCCTCGTGATTGTTGATGACACGTAGATGAGGATGCCCCGTCCATGCCTCAATCACTCGCTTATCCAACTCTCGCGCCACTTGCAATCCTTTCTCATCCGCCTGTTCCAAACGCTGGGCGTTGTTGCTGGTAGTATAAAACTGCTCAGCTCCATCTGCAGCAGAAACCAAGTGAAGGATGGCATCATATCGCTCGTCACGTAGCTGGGTTTGCGTATACCCTACCATACGAATAATCTGCTTCCATTGCTCCGGAGTCAGATAAGCGGATATGTCCATGACACCACGGTCACAAACAATCAACACAGGCTGGTCCAAAGTCTTCGCCATCTCACAAAAGCAATCCTCCAAATGAAGTTGAGTCTCCAAAGTAGCCTTTTCTCCCTCGAAAAAGAATTTCTGGTTGGAAGTGAGGTAGTTCATACCAGCCTGAGTAAACATGGTGGGAACTTCCGGGATGGTGAATACCTTGTAGCCTAAACTAGAGAAATGCTCGATTACCTTGACCAAAGCCGTGGTCTTTCCCGCACAAGGTCCTCCCGTGAGTACAATTTTCTTGATGCTGTTCATCTAAATATTCTTGATAATTTAAATTAAAATACATAATATTCAAGCTCATACCCCCGGCATTTTCATTTCGGATTTCCGTAAATACAATTCTACAGGGGATACGTAACCTTTGAGGTTGCAAAGTTAGTAAAAATATCCTAGAAACACAGAAAAAAGAGACAAATATTGCTCTTAGAAGTAAAAAGAAATGAAAAAATTTTGCTATTTTACTGATATCATGTAACTTTGCAAGCAAATTGCATCAAAAAAACATGGAAAAAGTAAAGACTTTGATTATTGGTAGTGGCCCAGCAGGTTACACTGCCGCAATCTACGCAGGTAGAGCAGACTTGAAGCCTGTTCTCTATGCAGGTATACAACCTGGTGGACAGTTGACCACCACGACCATCGTAGAAAACTTTCCTGGTTACCCCAACGGAGTAGACGGAAACCAGATGATGATGGACTTCCGTGAGCAAGCCGCCCGTTTCGGCGCTGACTTACGTGACGGAAGTATCACGAAAGTGGACTTCAGCCAACGTCCATTCCAGGTCGAGGACGAAAATGGAAACGAGATTCTCGCTGACACCGTCATCATCGCTACAGGAGCCTCAGCCAAATACCTAGGACTCGCTGACGAGGAGAAGTACAGAGGACAAGGCGTTTCCGCCTGTGCCACCTGTGATGGCTTTTTCTATCGCAAACGCACCGTAGCCGTCGTGGGTGGTGGTGACACAGCATGCGAGGAAGCCATGTACCTGGCAGGACTCACCAAGAAAGTTTACATGATCGTGAGAAAGCCATACCTTCGTGCAGCCGAGATCATGCAGAAACGTGTGAAAGAAAAGGAGAATATCGAAATCTTGTTTGAGACCAACACGGTAGGACTCTTTGGCGAAAATGGCGTGGAAGGTGCTCACCTAGTAAAACATAAAGGAGAGCCAAACGAGGAGAATTTCGACATTGCCATCGACGGTTTCTTCCTGGCTATTGGACACAAGCCAAACACAGACCTGTTCAAAGAATACATCGACTTGGACGAACAAGGTTTCATCAAGGTGAAGCCAGGTACAGCTAGCACAAACATCCCAGGTGTATTTGCCGCTGGCGACGTAGCCGACCCTGTTTACCGCCAAGGCATCGTGGCTGCCGGCTCAGGTGCCAAGGCTGCCATCGAAGCAGATCGCTATCTACAACAACTCTAGCACTTCCCATAACATCGACACATGGAAGCAAAGAAAATAGATTTTGAAAAAATATTCCAAAAAGACCTCAAGCTATATTTGAGATCCTTGGACTTGGTAGACGAGCACCTGCCAGAAGCACCTGATATCGAAGGACTTTGGTCAAAGATTGGCGAAAGTTACCTACCTGATGCCATGCGCGAATTTGCCAAATATCCTACGGTTTCACTCGGATGGATCATGTTTGTCGGCATGGCCATCGCCAAATACTGGGACTCAGACTGGGAGCTCTACAGCAAGTTGGAAGATCCCTATAAGCATCTACGGGACTGCCAGGACTTCGACCACATGGACGACTACATTTGCGAGAAAGTACTTCTCCTCGACAAAGAAGCACACAAGAAGCTCTCCCACGTTGTGGCAGAATGCGCCTCTCGCACCTACAGCCTTCTCATCCACCAGGGCATCGAACCAGGTACGGAGACTGCCTTCCGCGGTTTTATTGCAGCTCTTCACCAGATGTATCTCATGGGAATGGCCATAGAGTTAAAAACGCTTGGCTATCACATGACAAAGATATAAGAAATGCCACATGTCGAAAAAAATCTCATGACAAAGAGATAGAATGATCATTGCCCCAAGGTCTACAGTAACCCGATAGACCTTGGGGCATTTTCTGTCAGGACAAGAAAGCATTTTCTGCCAAAGCCAAAAGTTGTTGGGAAGCACGATGAGTCCCATTCAAGCAAGAACGGTCATACCCAAGGTTTCGAGCGTTCAGAATAGACTCCAGACCTTTAAAATCTCTTAAATATTAAAAACTCCAGTACCCTATTCATGTGAGCAAAACGTATTAAAAATATAAAAAGCAAAGCTTATAAAGTCGTAAATTCAATAAATTCGAATAACATTTACATGAATATCGGTTTTTTATCGTAACTTTGCAACCAAATTGGTAAAGACTTAGCACAATAACTTCGCATCAAAAACAAAATCATATCAATAAAAAATGAAAAGAACACTCGTAATTTTACAGCTACTCTTAGCAGTACTGTTTGCCCAGGCTCAGATGATGAACCCTGTGAAATTTACAAGTTCACTGAAAACGAACGGCTCCGCTGAGGCTGAAATCGTTTTCACGGGCAAGATTCAGCCAGGTTGGCATGTCTATTCAACCGGTTTGGGCGGTGATGGTCCGATTTCGGCATCCTTCAACGTCAACAAGATGGATGGCGCAGAACCTGTCGGAGCCTTGCAGCCTCGTGGACACGAAATCTCTAGCTATGACAATCTTTTTGGAATGAAGTTGAGATACTTCGAGGGAAGCGTCACCTTTGTCCAGAAAATCAAATTTACCAAACCTAACTATACGATAGATGCCTATGTCGAGTACGGCGCCTGCAACGACCAAAACTGCATGCCACCTAGCGAGGCAAACTTCAAGGGTTCCGGCAAGTCACCTGCAGTAGATAGCAAAGCTGTCAAGGAAGAACAAGCCAAGGGAGATGCCAAGCTAGATCCAGCGGCAGCCGCACAAGCCAAGGCTGACTCTCTGGCAAAATTGACAGCCCTCGGGCAGGAAGTAGATACAACACAAATGCTGGACTCTGCAGCACTGGCTTCAGCTGTCAGTTCACTGGATGCCAAATCTCTTTGGAAACCAGTTGTCAAAGAGCTACAAGCTTTTGGCGGTACCAACGACATTGCCAATCACTCTCTCATTTACATTTTCTTAATGGGTCTCGTAGGTGGTCTCTTGGCCTTAGTTATGCCTTGTATCTGGCCTATCATCCCAATGACTATCAGTTTCTTCTTGAAGAGAGCCAAGGATGACAAGAAGAAAGGCATCAAGGATGCGGTCACTTACGGTCTTTCCATTGTCATCATCTATTTGGGCCTAGGTTTGTTGATAACTGCCATCTTCGGTCCAAGCAAATTGAACGAGCTTTCAACCAGCGCAGTATTCAATATCATCTTGTTTGCCCTACTGGCAGTGTTCGCGTTTTCTTTCTTCGGATGGTTTGAAATCAAATTGCCAGATCGATGGGCAAATGCCGTGGACAACAAGGCATCTAGCACCACCGGCCTGATTTCCATCTTTTTGATGGCCTTCACGCTTGTATTGGTATCCTTCTCATGCACAGCTCCTATCATCGGACTGTTGTTGGTTCAGACGGTTACCTCAGGTGACTGGTTGGCTCCAACCGTCGGCATGTTTGGCTTCGCGTTGGCTTTAGCCTTGCCATTCACCCTGTTTGCCTTGTTCCCATCGTGGCTGAAATCAGCTCCTAAGTCTGGATCATGGATGGAGACCATCAAGATTGTCTTAGGTTTTGTCGAGTTAGCCTTCTCCTTAAAGTTCCTGTCGGTCGCAGACTTGGCATACGGATGGCACATCATGGACCGTGAAGTGTTCCTATCACTCTGGATAGTCATCTTTGGTTCCTTGGGATTATACTTAATAGGCAAGTTGAAATTTCAGGTTGACGCCATCGGAGGAGACATCCAGAAGCCTATGCCTGTACCTTGCATCATCTTGGGTCTCTGTTCCCTGGCATTTGCAGTCTACATGATTCCAGGCCTATGGGGTGCCCCTTGCAAGGCTGTGAGTGCTTTCGCACCGCCTATCAACACACAGGACTTCAACCTCAACAACAAGAACGTCGAACCTGCATACAAGGACTACGAGTTGGGCATGGCTGCAGCCAAGGCTCAAGGCAAACCCGTATTGCTCGACTTCACCGGATTTGGTTGTGTTAACTGCCGCAAGATGGAAGCATCGGTATGGACCGACCCGTCAGTAGCCGACAAGTTAACCAAGGACTACATATTAATCTCCCTTTACGTGGACGATAAGACTCCTCTACCACAGCCTATGGAGGTGACCTTCAATGGCGAGAAAAAGACCTTACGTACCGTCGGAGACAAGTGGAGTTATCTCCAAGCAAGCAAGTTTGGTGCTAACGCCCAGCCATTCTATGTTGCTGTCGACAATGAGGGCAACCCTCTCACTGCCTCCTTCAGCTACAAGGAAGACGTGCCAGCTTATCTCGACTTCCTCAACAAGGGTCTCGAAGCTTACAAAAAATAAACGAATAGCAAGGCATACAAGAAACAAAGCAGTTTGCTATGTTTAAATAACATTAAAACCGGAAGCGTTTTGGCAATATAGCAGCCAGCGCCTCTGGTTTTGTTATTTTATGGCATAATATTTGTTGTTGAAACATCAGAATTAATTCATATAATTTCTTAATAAAATTTCATCTTATTATGAATACAAAAGAAGTTCCAGTTTTATTGTTGACTGGTTATTTAGGCAGTGGCAAGACAACTTTGCTGAACAAAATCTTGGCCAATAAGAAAGGCATCAAGTTTGCCGTCATTGTCAATGATATCGGCGAAGTCAATATAGATGCAGCCCTCATCGAAAAGGGTGGCGTAGTCGGCAAGAAGGACGATTCCTTGGTAGCCCTCCAGAACGGTTGCATTTGTTGCACCCTGAAGATGGACCTTGTAGAACAACTGAAAGAGATTGTCGACATGAAAAAGTTCGACTACATTGTTATCGAGGCCAGCGGCATTTGCGAACCTGCTCCTATTGCGCAGACCATCTGTTCGATTCCATCGCTCGGTCCTGAGTATATCAAGAATGGCGTACTGCGCCTAGATAGCATCGTCACTGTGGTCGATGCCTTACGCATGAAGGATGAGTTTGCTAATGGAGACGACCTGATGAAGAATGACATCGACGAGGAAGACCTAGCCTCCCTGGTTATCCAGCAAATCGAGTTCTGCAACATTATCTTGCTCAACAAGGCTGCGGAAGTAGAACCTAAGCAACTGGAGAAATTAAAGCAGATTATCCGCGCCATCCAACCAAAGGCCGAAATTTTCGAATGCAACTACGGTGACGTAGATCTCGACAAGATCATCAACACCCACGGATTCGACTTCAACACGGTCGCTTCATCAGCAGGCTGGATTCAAGAAATCGAGGCTGAACGACATGAGGATGGACATGACGAGCACGAAGAGGAACATGAAGATGAGGATGAGCACCATCACAACCATGAGGAGCATGAGCACCACCATGAGCATCACCACCATCATGACCACGACCATGACCACGACCATGATCACGAAGGCGGCGAAGTGGAAGAATACGGCATAGGAACTTTCGTATACTACAGAAGAAAGCCATTCGATTTGAGCCTTTTCGATGAATTTGTCGCAAGAAAATGGCCTCGAGATGTAGTACGTGCCAAAGGTATCTGCTATTTCGCCGACGAGAAAGACATGTGCTATGTCTTTGAGCAGGCAGGCAAGCAGAAGACCGTGAAGCAAGCCGGCCAATGGCTGGCGACAATGCCAAAGGATCAACTGGCTGAACTTCTCGCTCGCGAAGAGCAACTTCGCAAGGAATGGGATCCAGAATTGGGCGACCGAATGATCAAGATTGTCTTCATAGGCCAGCACCTCAACAAAGAAGCCATCTGCGCAGAACTCGACAAGTGCCTTTGGGACTAAAATCCCGCTAAAAAGGATAAAGGAACTATCGTTATAAGGCAGAAATTGCCTCAAAAGCATAAGGAATGGAGAAAAAGTAGCATATAAATGCTATTTTTTCTCCGTTTTTGGTATAGTTTCGTTTTTTTTTGTTAATTTTGCAGCCAAAAAAGAGATTTAAACGAAAGCCATTAAGATTTAAAGGTCAATGCATAGATTAAATTACAACATCAACTTTCGAGCTGCAACGTTACGAGACTATTACGATTGCGTAGATATCATCAATAAGGCACGCCAGCAGATGATAGACTCAGGCCTACACCAATGGTCGGAAGGATATCCAACAGGAGACGACATCCTCAACGACATCAACAATGGTGCAGCACGCGTATTGACAATACAGAACAAAATAGCAGTTTATGGCGCTGTTGCTTTGAACGGAGAACCAAGATACGATGATCTGCAAGGCAAATGGCAAACCAACGGAAACTATTATGTGATCCATCGCTTTGCAACTCTCCCGGAGTACCAACGTGAAGGATTGGCTCAGACTTTTATCAAACAAGTAAAGGGATTGTGCGAGGTCGAGAAAGTACCAAGCATTAAGGTGGACACCCATATCAAAAACTTCAAGATGGTAAGACTACTCAACACGATGGGATTCTGTTATTGTGGAACTGTCGACTATGGACCCGGAAAGGGCATCCGTGTGGCTTTTGAATATGTAACCTACAATCCTGAAGAGGAAATCAACCACTAAAGCATCATTTTACTCATTTTCTTCCATTTTATTTGCCACAGATTTGGTAGTACGGAATTTTTACCGTACCTTTGCAATCAAAGTTACGTGACATTATGGAAGAAAAGATTTCCCTCATGAAGCAAATGGTTGAGAAGCTCAACCAGGCTTCAGAAGCATATTATAATGGTAAGGGCGAACTGATGACCGACTACGAGTGGGATTCAATGTTCGACCAACTCAAAGTATTGGAAGGAGAGACGGGTATCATTTTGGACGGCTCTCCTACGAACAAAGTTTCCGCCGATGCCATCAGTGGTCAAAAGGAGGCTCATGAATTTCCTGCCCTTTCTCTCGCCAAGACGAAACAAGTAAGTGAATTAACAAAATGGGCTGGAGGAAAACCCATCTGGATGTCGTGGAAACTTGATGGGCTTACGTTGGTCATTACATACGACAATGGCAAGCTTACCAAGATCGTAACTCGTGGCAACGGGCACATAGGAACTAACATCACACACTTGGCTCCCGCCATCCAAGGTGTTCTTCCCAACATTTCGGAAAAGGGACACTTGGTGGTCAGAGGTGAAGCTGTCATTTCCTATAGCGATTTCGAACGCTTCCTCATTGAAACGGAAGGCGACTATGCAAACCCAAGGAACCTGGCGTCAGGCTCTCTAACCTTGCACGATGTAGATGAGGTGAAGCAGCGCCATATCCAATGGATTCCTTTTACGCTAGTCTATACTGAGCATGAGATTACCTCATGGGGTAAACGAATGGACTATCTCGATCAACTAGGATTCCATCCTGTCGAACGGCAACGCATCGACGATCCCACCCAGGAAAAAATACAAAGCGCCATTGACCAATTTACTCACAAAGTGACCGACAAGGAGAATCCATATCCTGTAGATGGTCTCGTCATCACCTACGATGATTCCGTATACGCTTCCACAGGTTCAGTGACAGGACACCATGCCACTCGTGCTGGTTTTGCCTTCAAGTGGCAGGACGAGCATGCCGACACCCTACTCGACCATATCGAATGGTCGTGCGCAGCTAGCACCATCTCACCTGTAGCCGTATTCAATCCCGTGGAACTAGAGGGAACAACCGTAAGAAGAGCATCTCTCTGCAATATCAGCGAATGCGAGCGGTTGGGTATCGGAGGCAAAGGTACCAAACTCCAGGTAATCAAAGCTAATAAGATTATACCAAAAATCATCCAAATAACAGAGAAAGTAGGTGATTTCACTATTCCTGAATTTTGCCCGGTATGCGGTTCGAAAGCCCAAGTAGTGGAAAGTGAAACTGGGACAAAGACCTTGCATTGCTCCAATCTAGACTGCACGGCCAAGCAACTCAAAAAGTTCAGTAGATTTGTGAGCAAGGAAGGCCTCAACATCGATGGAATATCCGAGCAAACCGTATCTGTGTTTATCAACCAAGGATGGATCAAGGAATACGCAGACTTCTACCACCTCCGTGAGCATGCCTTCCAAATCATGACCTTTGAAGGATTTGGCAAGAAGTCGGTCACCAACTTGTTGGAAAGCATTGAAAAAAGTAGGACAACAGACGGAAGGCACCTACTCTATGCACTCAACATCCCTCTCTGTGGAGGTGACGTTGCCAAACGTTTGCTCGGCAAATATCAGATAAAGGAATTGATAGAAACGGCTCGTACCGCGCTCTTCGACGACGAATTTGCTAGCATCGATGGAATCGGACCCGAGAAGAGCGCACGCTTCATCGAATGGTTCCGCGATGACAAAAACTATCAGCGAGTGGTTCACCTGATGGAAGAAATCAGCATTCAGAAAGAAGAACCTGTAGATATGGGAACCAAATGCCAGGGACTCACATTCGTGATAACGGGTGACGTACACCATTACAAGAACCGCAATGAGCTGAAAGCCTACATCGAGGGCGAAGGAGGAAAAGTGACAGGAAGTGTAAGCAAAAGCACCAACTACCTGATCAACAACGACTCCGAATCACAGAGCGTCAAGAACAAGAAGGCTCACCAACTGGGAATAGCCATCATCAATGAAGACCAGTTCGTAGAGCAGTTCACGTAAATATTTGCAAACAAATCACTTTATTCATCGGTAAAATCATTTACATCAAATAAACGAATGTATATAGCAGTAGCAGGAAATATCGGTAGCGGCAAGACGACGCTCACCAATATGCTCGCCAAGCACTATGGATGGAAGAAATTTCTGGAACCAGTCGAGAAGAATCCATACCTTGACGATTATTACAAGGATATCCCGAGATGGGTGCTCAACATGGAGGTGTTTTACCTGAAACAGCGATTCAAGAACCTCCTTGAAATCCAAAAAAGCCAGGAAACCATCATCCAAGACAGAAGCATATTCGAGGGTGTGTATGTCTTTGTGGCCAACAACCGGAAGATGGGCTACATGGACGAACGAGACTTCGACACCTACATGGGGCTTTTTGACTCCATGATGTCAGTGGCAAGCAAGCCAGAGCTCATGATTTATCTCCGTTCCTCGGTCCCGCACCTCGTCAAGAACATCCAGAAACGAGGCAGGGACTACGAACAGCAAATTCCCTTGGACTATCTCCAGGGACTGAACGAGCTCTACGAAGAGTTTATCCAAAAGAAATACAAAGGCAAAGTGCTCATAGTCGATGTCGACAACATTGATTTCGAGCACAATCCTAAGGAGTTTGGTCAAATTTTGGACCAAATTGACGCAGAACTCTTTGGTTTATTCTCGCAGCAATAACAACTTTCACGCATCAAGCAAATCTTAAAGTATAAAAAACAATGCATATAGCTATCGCAGGCAACATAGGCAGTGGCAAGACCACTCTCACAAAATTATTAAGCAAGAGGTATGGCTGGAAACCAAACTTCGAGCCAGTCGACAACAACCCCTATCTAGCAGACTACTACAAGGATATGGCGCGCTGGTCGTTCAATCTTCAGATTTATTTTCTCAACAAGAGATTCCACGACGTCGTGGAGATTTCCAAGAGCCAAGAAGACATCATCCAAGACCGTACCATCTTTGAGGATGCCAAGATATTCGCCCCTAATCTGCATGACATCGGCATGATGAGCGATCGAGACTTCGACAACTACACCGACCTATTCGACCTCATGATCAGTTTGGTCAAGTTGCCAGACCTCATGATTTACATCCGCAGCAGCATTCCAACCCTCGTGAGCCACATCGAGCAAAGAGGACGCAACTTCGAAAAGAGCATTCGCATCGATTACCTACAAGGACTGAACAACCGATACGAAGAGTGGATCAAGAACTATAAAGGCAAACTTATCATCGTAGACGGCGACCGTCTCAACTTTGAGGAAAACCCCGAGGACTTCCGGCAGATTACCGACCAAATAGACGCAGAACTGTTTGGCCTGTTTCCCCTAGGATCAGAATAACGAGGCAACAACAAGCTCTTCCTACGAAACAGGACAAAACCAACGATAATAAAACACTAATTAAATCAACTAGCAGCACATGAAACACTATGAGATAGAAAAAGACATGAGATACCTGCAACTACTCGCCCAATCGTTTCCGACGGTGGCAGAGGCTAGTACGGAGATCATCAACCTGCAAGCTATCCTCAACTTGCCAAAAGGTACAGAACATTTTTTGGCTGACATTCATGGAGAATACGAGGCATTTCTACATGTACTGAAAAATGCTTCTGGCAATATCAAACGAAAAGTCAACGAGCTCTTCGGCAACACCTTGCGTGAGTCAGAGAAAAGAGAACTTTGCACATTGATTTATTACCCAGCCCAAAAGCTTGAGATCGTCAAACAGAACGAAACCGACATCGATGACTGGTATCACATCACCCTGCACCAGCTCGTGGCTGTATGCAGAGACGTGTCAAGCAAATACACACGCTCGAAAGTACGCAAATCCTTGCCATCCGACTTCTCGTATATCATCCAAGAATTACTGCATGAGCACACGGAAGATCATGACAAAACTGCTTACGTCAACGTAATCGTCGACACCATCATCTCTACAGGAAGAGCCGACGACTTCATTATAGCCATAGCCAACGTAATACAGCGACTGGCCATCGACTCCCTTCACATCTTGGGTGACATCTACGACCGCGGTCCCGGTGCGCACATCATCATGGACACCATGCGCCACTATCACAGTTGGGACATGCAGTGGGGAAACCACGATGTACTCTGGATGGGAGCTGCCGCTGGCAATGATGCCTGCATTTGCAATGTCATCCGACTCAGTTTACGCTATGCCAACCTCCCGACATTGGAAGAAGGTTACGGCATCAATCTAGTTCCGCTAGCTACCTTTGCCATGGATACCTACAAGGATGATCCTTGTCAAGAATTCTATCCCAAGTTGAGTGGAGGAGCAGCTACTATGGATGAGAAAACCCGACGCCTCACCGCCCTGATGCATAAGGCAATCGCTGTGATACAATTTAAGATAGAGAGCCAAATTATCACGAAACATCCAGAATGGAAAATGGATGACAGAAGACTCTTCGAGCATGTCAACTTGGAAGAAGGAACCATCGAGCTAGAGGGCAAAACCTATCCGTTGTCTTCCTGCCATTTCCCAACAATAGACCCAAAGAATCCATCAGTTCTTTCCGAGGAAGAGGATGCCTTGATCAAGAAGCTACACCACTCCTTTGCCGTGTGTGAGAAATTGCACAAGCATATCAAAGTAATGCTTCAACACGGATGCATGTATGGCATATACAACAACAACTTACTTTTCCACGCTTCCTGTCCTCTCAACGCCGATGGCTCTCTCCGGGAAGTCGAGATATATCCAGGCAAGAAATACAGTGGCCGCGATTTGATGCATCATACGGGCATGCAAATCCGCACAGCATTCCAACCAGATTCAGACCCTGAGGAAAAACAATATGCCATCGACTACTTCCTCTACCTTTGGTGTGGTCCAGACAGTCCCCTCTTCGACAAGAGCAAGATGGCAACCTTCGAACGATATTTCATTCAGGACAAGGAAACCCATGTGGAAGAAAAAGGCTACTACTTTAAGTTGAGAGACAACGAGGCAGTCATCGACCACATCATGGACGCATTCGGAGTAGTGGGTCCGAACCGCCATATCATCAATGGGCACGTACCAGTGAGAACGACTAAGGGAGAGAACCCTATCAAGGCAAATGGCAAATTGATGGTCATAGACGGAGGTTTCTCCAAAGCATACCATAACGAGACTGGTATTGCTGGATATACCCTGGTCTACCACTCACGTGGTTTCCAACTCGTACAACATGAACCTTTTACCAGTACGGAAGATGCCATCTTGCGAGGTACAGACATCAAGAGCACGACTCAAATTGTGGAGATGTCGAATCGTCGAATGCTAGTGGCAGACACAGACATAGGTATCGAATTACGCAAACAAATAGCCGACCTGGAAGAACTACTTTTTGCTTACAGACACGGTTTCATCAAGGAATCGGAGAAAAAATAAGAAGAGACCAAAAGGATACCCTATTGAATAACCGAACTCATGGACGTTATCCAGACAGGGTTTCTCCGTACATAGACGTTATCCATACATGAGCGCTATCAAGGAACAACATCCTAGATAGCGCTTTGTTTTTGCCTCCATTTTCTTATTTCCTAAGCCTTTTATTAGTGTTTCTTTTCCTAAATGATTGTTAAATGGGTAGGCATAGAATAAACTTATTCCGCTGTAATTCCGTCTAAAAGACAAATTTTAGAAAACTTTTCTAGCAAAAAGTATCTAGAACCAATAGAAATCATATCCATAAAAAGATCCAATAGGAAAATAACAACAAAGTTTCGAAATATGAATAAGAATTTAAACAAGGTATTGGTCAGCATCCTATTAGCAACCATCCCTTTTGGAGTTCAGGCGAAGCAATGGACATTGAAAGATTGCATCAACTATGCGCTTGAAAACAACATCAGTCTTCAGCAAACCTTGCTCAAGAAAGCAAGTGCCAACGAAGACTATCTCCAATCGAAAGCAGCCTTGCTGCCATCCCTCTCAGCTAGTACTAGCCAAAACGTGAGCTACACCCCATGGGTTGCCAGTGGTATCAGCGGTGAAGGTTTCACCAAATCATCCGTAGATAAAGTATATTATAATGGCTCCTACTCTGTTGCCGGAAATTACACAATTTGGAATGGTAACAAGAACCACAATCAAGTTAAGCTCAACAAACTAGCAACCGAAGCTGCAGCGCTTGACTCGGCGACTCAAGCCCAAAACTTACAGGAGCAAATAGCAACCTTATATATACAGATTTGCTATTCTACTGAGGCCATCCAAGTCAACAAGGAAAGCTACAAATCCAGCCTGGCCAACGAAAACCGTGGCAAGGAATTCGTCAAAACGGGCAAGATGAGCCAAGCAGACCTTTCGCAACTGTCTGCTCAAAGAGCCCAAGATGAATATAATATTATTGTGGCAGAAAACAATGTCAAGAACTACAAGAGACAACTGAAGGAAATTCTCCAGATTACCTCAGACGAAGCATTTGACGTGGTGATTCCTACTGCTACAGATGCACAAGCCTTGGCTGAAATTCCATCATTAAATAGTGTATATGCTTCAGCCATAGACAATCGTCCGGAAATCAAGAGCTATCAGAACATGATAGACCAAAGCAACCTCAACATTGCTATAGCCAAGGCTGGAAAGTTGCCTACCATCAGTGCCAACGCTGGCGTTTCCACCAGCACGACATCTATGAACAAAGATGGATGGGCTTCACAAATCAAACAAAATTTCAGCTTGGGCGGTGGCATTGGAGTCAGTATTCCGCTCTTTGACAACCGAGCTACCAAGACTGCCATCAACAAGGCCTACATTCAAAAACAAAGCAGTATGCTAGACCTCAAGAATGAGCAAACCAAGCTTTACTCCACCATTGAGAACTATTGGTTGCAGGCCAATACGAACCAAAGCCAATTCAAGGCGGCAAAAGTTTCCACCGAAAGTGCCAAAACTTCTTACGAACTCTTGAGCGAACAGTTTAAGTTGGGGCTGAAAAATATCGTGGACTTGCGCTCCGGCAAGGACAAGTTACTACAGGCGGAGCAAAACGAGCTACAATCCAAGTACTTGGCCATTCTTAACATCAACATGTTGAACTTCTACAAATATGGTCGTGTAGAATAAAGAAATATAAAAAATTATATAAGGAAATCTAAAGGGAATATGAAAAAGAAAAATTTCAGTAAGGTATGGGTTGCCATGATAGTCGTGGTAGTCATTGCCATCGTAGCCTGGATGTTATCTGGCGGAAAAGAGAAGGAGCAAATCGACTTCAAACAAGAAAAAGTGGCAACCCACACACTTCAAAACAGTATTACTGCTACTGGTACCATCGAGGCAGTAACAAGCGTTACAGTGGGTACTCAGGTGAGTGGTATCGTCAACAAACTTTATGTGGACTACAATTCGGTAGTCAAAAAGGGGCAGGTCATCGCCGAACTCGATAAGACCAACTTGATCAGCGAATTGAATACTGCCAAGGCTAACTTAGCCAGTGCCGAAAGCAATCTAAGCTATCAGGCAGCCAACATGAAGCGTTATCAGACGCTTTACAAGAAGGGTTTGGTCAGCGCAGATGAATATGAGAGTGCACTTCTCACTTATCGTGAAGCGAAAGAACAAGTGGCTTCATCCAGAGAAAATGTACAAAAGGCACAAACCAACTTAGGATACGCCACCATCACTTCTCCAATCGATGGCACCGTCATTTCCAAGAGTGTGGAGGAAGGCCAGACCGTGGCAGCCAGCTTCAACACCCCAGAACTTTTCACTATCGCTAAGGACTTGAAAAATATGCAGGTGATAGCAGATGTTGATGAAGCTGATATAGGTGGTGTATCTGTAGGCAATCGCGTCACATTCACAGTAGACGCTTATCCAGACGACACCTTCGAAGGCGTTGTCAAGCAAGTTCGCTTGGAAGCCACGACCACCAACAATGTCGTCACCTATCAGGTTGTAATCAGTGCTCCTAATGCCGACCTCAAGCTGAAGCCAGGTTTGACAGCCAACGTCACCATCTTCACCAAGGAACAGGCAGGCATATTAAGCGTACCTAACAAGGCTCTACGTTTCACCCCTACCAAGGAAACCGTAGGAAAGGACATGAAGATTGTAGATTGCAAGGGAAAGAACAAAGTTTGGACTCTGAAAGACAAGACACTCACAGCTCATGCTGTCAAAATCGGACAAAGTGACGCAACCCATACTCAGATTATCGGAGGCATCAAGCAGGGGCAGAGTGTTGTCACAGAAATCATAGTCAACACACCAGACGACCAAGATGGAGATCAAGAACAAAGTCAAGGTTTGATAAGTGGACCTGGTCCAAGAGGAAAAAAGAAATAAGCCATATGACAGATATCAACAATCAACCACAAACTAGCATATCAGGAAGCAATCCCGAGGGTAAGAAGGTGGTTATCGAACTCGACAATGTAAAGCGAAACTTCCTTGTGGGCGATGAAGTGGTTCATGCCCTCAAGGGAGTGAGTTTCAAGATATACGAGGGAGAGTTTGTTACCATCATGGGTAAGTCGGGTTCTGGCAAGTCTACCCTTCTCAACCAGTTAGGCTGTCTCGACACCCCTTCTAGCGGAGAGTATTATCTGGATGGCGTAAGCGTGAGGAAAATGTCGCGCAACGACCGTGCTATTCTACGTAACCGTAAAATCGGTTTCATCTTCCAGAACTATAACTTGCTACCAAAGACAACAAGTGTAGAGAACGTAGAACTTCCATTGATGTATAACCCAGAAGTAGGTCCTGAAGAGCGTAAGCGCAGAGCCATCGAAGCCTTGAAAGCAGTGGGTCTGGGAGAAAGGCTCTACCACAAGAGCAACCAGATGTCGGGTGGTCAGATGCAACGTGTCGCCATCGCCCGTGCCCTAGTCAACGACCCAGCGGTCATCCTCGCCGACGAGGCAACTGGTAACCTCGATACTCGAACGAGTTTTGAGATTCTCGTTCTCTTCCAAAAATTGCATGCCGAAGGAAGAACCATCATCTTTGTGACCCACAACCCAGACATTGCTAATTATTCAAGCCGCAACATAGAACTTAGGGATGGGCACATCATCAGCGACGAGTACAATCATCACATTCTCTCAGCAGCCGAAGGACTGGCAGCTCTCCCTACGAATACGGATGAATAAAATTGCCAGCCTGTAGGCAAACCACTATACATTATTAAATAAATAGAAGATGAATTATCAGAATCTTTTCAAAATAGCCATTCGTGCGATAGCGGCCAACAAGATGCGCTCTTTCTTGACAGCCCTGGGCATCATCATCGGTATTGCCTCTGTGATTACGATGCTTGCCATCGGTCAAGGAAGCAAGGCTAGCATCAAGGCCAACATCGCCGAAATGGGATCCAACATGATCATGATTCACCCAGGAGCTGATATGCGTGGAGGTGTCAGACAAGATGCGTCGTCAATGGAAACGCTCAAACAGTCGGACTACCAAGCCATCAAGGATGAATGCAACTATATTTCCGCTATTTCTCCTTCCGTGAGCAGCAGCGGACAGTGGATCAACGGAAACAACAATACGCAAAGCAGCATCTATGGTGTCAACCAAGACTACATGACTATCCGTCAACTCAAGATAGCTGATGGCGAGATGTTCACCGACACAGACATCAAAGCAGCAGCAAAGGTATGTATCTTGGGACAGACGGTAGTCGATTACCTGTTCCCTGACGGCAGTGACCCGATTGGGCGTGTAGTACGCTTCAACAGCATCCCTTTCCGTGTCATCGGTGTCTTGCAGAAGAAAGGATACAACAGTATGGGCATGGACCAAGACGATTTGGTGCTTGCTCCTTACACCACCGTCATGAAGCGCATCTTGGCACAGACCTACCTAAGCGAGATCGTTTGTTCCGCCATCACTGAAGAAGCTTCCGAACCGGCTCAGGAACAAATCACCCAAATTCTTCGCAGGACGCATAAGTTGAAAGACGCGACCGACACCAGCGAAGCCGACGAGGACGATTTCAGCATTCGTTCGCAAGAGGAAATCTCCAGCATGATGAACTCCACCATGTCGACCATTACCATCTTGCTGGGAAGCGTAGCAGGCATATCTCTCATCGTAGGTGGCATCGGCATCATGAACATCATGTATGTGAGTGTGACGGAGCGAACTCGAGAGATTGGTCTACGAATGAGCGTTGGAGCCCGCGGTGTAGACATCCTCAACCAGTTCTTGATTGAGGCGATTCTGCTCAGTGTAACAGGAGGTGTCATCGGTGTCATATTGGGAGTCGGCATATCCGTCTCACTCCAACAATTCCTACATGTAGCAACACAAATAGAACCTTGGAGTATTATCATGAGCTTTGCCGTTTGTACCTTCACGGGAGTATTCTTCGGATGGTATCCAGCCAAGAAAGCGGCACGTTTGGATCCAATTGAGGCCATCCGATACGAATAAGCCTCCACAATAGACACACTGGAAAGTTGGCATAGATACTACATTTTTGTAGTTTTTTGTACAATAAAAATGCCTTTGTCACGTTTTACATTCGTAACAAAGGCATTTTTCATGCCACAATGGAAGTAATAAAAATGTAAAAAACAGACCTAGGTAATATGATTATTAATTGTGCGATAGTAGATGACGACAAAGAATCAGTCGATGTACTCAAAGAACATGTCAACAAGGTTTCCTACCTACATCTAATAGGAGGCTTTACAGATGCTGTTGATGCGATGGCTGCATTTCGAAGCAATAATATAGACTTATTGTTTATGGGGATCCGTATGCAACAAGTAAGTGGGTTGGAATTAGCCAAGATTCTGCCGAAGAAGACTCGCATTGTTTTTGTTACTGCCTTCAGCGAGTATGCCATTGACGGTTACAAGTCAGGTGGTTTCGACTATCTACTGAAACCCGTCAACTACCAAAATTTCGAGGCATGCGTCGAGCGTGTCAAGAACTATATGCGTGATGTGGACGAGGCAGACCCCATCCGGCGTGATGGCTACATGTTTGTCAAAAGCGATCACAAGGCCATCCGAATCAACTTCGACGACATCCTATACATAGAAGGCGTAAAAGACTATGTGAAATTTCACCTAGTCAACAAGCACAACGTCATAACCCTGATGAACATGCGTAAGTTGGAAGAGCATTTGCCAAAAAGAAAGTTCAGAAGAATCCACCGCTCATTCATCGCTAACTTTGACTTGTTCGATTATACAGACAAGGCAAAAATATACTATGGAGAAGTCGGCATACCCATCTCCGAATCCTACAAGAACGTCGTCATCGACTTCATCAACAGGCACACCTTGTATTAATAAAGTTAAAAAATACGACAGATATTTTGCAGTAAACTCAAAAAGTGCTATCTTTGCAAATAATTAAGAACAAGGTTGACAAGAACAGTAAACCAGAATCTTAAGCATCAACAAAGATTGGAAGATTGGCAGAGTGACCGAATGCGCTGGACTCGAAATCCGGTATACCCTCTTCTGGGTATCGGGGGTTTGAATCCCTCATCTTCCGCAAACGAATAAGAAACAAGTAAATCGAGAAGTTTTTCACCATTCATCATGAGGACACTTCTCATTCTAACCCTACAAATGAAACCATCATGAAAAAGGTATTTATCTCTATACTTCTATTTTTACCTCTAGCGTTGTCCGCACAAAATGTGCTGACACCTGAACAGCAATTGGAACAAGCTCAAAAGCGTCTTGAAGAGGCAAAGAAAGCAGTAGAAGCTGCCAAGATTCAAGCCGAAGCAGCTCGTTTGAATGCTGAAGCTGAAAAATTGCAAGCTGAAGCTGAAAAGCTCAAGAAGGAAGCTAAACAGAGTAAAAAAGAAGAACAGAAACAGAAAGAATCAAACGATTCAGAACTGAAGCCATCCATAGCCAACGAGCCTGTCACCCTTCCAGCCAAGGATTCAAAACCTGTAGTCATTGATGTCCCAGCAGAGAACAAGGCTGAAAAAACGAACTCAGCCAACGGCAATTCTTCCAACTCAGGATGGGTGGTACCTGTCGCAGAAAAAAAAGTAGAAAACAAGAAGGTAGAAAAACTTTCCAATGGTGTTGTTCTCAAAAAGGATCCTAAATACCTAACAGGTGCGGTAACGACCAACGCTGAAGGCAAAATCGAGTTTAATCTCAAGACAGATGCCAACGGCAAGTCTGCCCAACAAATTTACGACATCGTTTACAAATACTTCAATGACTTGACGCAAAACAAGAACAATATTGCAAGCCGAGTAGCATTGGTGAACCCAAGTGAACATGTCATCGCCAACATGATGGATGAATGGCTCGTATTCAACGCCTCATTCATCTCGCTCGACAGGACTGAGATGAAGTACCAGCTAGTAGCTAAGATTGCCGACAATTCATTGGAACTTACCATGACTCGCATCACCTTCAATTACGAGGAAGGCAGAAGCACAGGATTCAAGGAAGCTGCAGAGAACGTCATTTCTGACAAGGTGGCACTTACTAAGAAGAAGAATGATCTTGCCAAGATTTTCGGCAAATTCCGCAAAGGTACAATTGACCGTAAGGATCAAATATTCAGCGACATCAAGGCTTTGCTTAAACAATAAGCCAAAGCTATGATTCTGAAAAATTAGAAATCTTTTAGCATCAAACGATATGATTCAGGAAGAAAACAAAGAACAAGGAATCGACGAGACTCATACAAGCCAAAAGGAACAAGACCAACAGACCGAGTATGCAAAACATACCGAAGAGCAACAGGCTCCGACCAGTTATGCAGTACGCCCTGAACACCGTCAGCGAAGGCTGATCGATTACAACGGAAGAGACAAAATGTTCAAGGTAAGAAACACACTGAACATTCTTTTCATGGTGTTGGCCATCATCGGTTTGATTTTATGGACACAAACCGACTTGCAGACATTGAGTATAGTCATACTTCTTATAGGTGTAGCTTTCAAGATAGCAGAAGTATGTTTGCGACTATTCAAGAAATAGTCTCCGAAAGATAACAAGAAGTATTCTCCGAAAGATAAGTAGAATGAAAAAAATATTAGCAACCCTATTGATTTGTGCTGCAACTATCCCAGTTGCAGCACAAACCGATTTTAACTCCCTCAACGAAGACGGCGATTTCCGACCAGCTTCATCCCGAAATTTAAGTCCCGATTCCCTAGGATCCAACCAAAAGATTCCCAAGGGAATCAAAGTATGGACGGTAGACGAAAAGTTTGGTGACCGTCAAGAAGCCACCGTCGATACTTTGCAGCACATGTATATGAATACAACTTTCACCGAAGGAATTCGGGGAGAGTACAATACCTTGGGCAACATGGGTTCTCCACGCATCGGGCGCATCTTCATTGACAGACGTAACACACAAGGAAACTTTATCTTTAGCGAGCCATACTCTTACGTGAATACGCCTGTCAGCGACTTTCACTTCACCAACACCTACTCGCCTTTTACCAATGTGACCCTCAATTCCTGTGGTGACCGAACGAATGGAGAGGATGACTTCAGGGCATTCTTCGCCGTCAATGCTAACAAGAGACTGGGCGCCGGATTTAAGTTTGACTATAAATACGGTAGAGGTTACTATAACGCACAGAGCACTAGTCACTTCAAATACACGATGTGGGCTTCTTTCCTGGGCGACCGCTACCAAGCACATTTTCTTTTCACCACTCTTCACCAGAAAGTAACGGAGAATGGTGGTATCAGCAACGATGACTACATCAAGCATCCAGAAATCTTCCAGGAAAGTTTCAGCGAGAATGAGATACCGACGGTATTGGAAAAGAACTGGAACCGAAATGACAACCAACATATATTTCTCTCCCATCGCTACAACATCGGTTTCAACCGAAAAGTTCGCATGACAGAAGAAGAAATCAAGGCTAAGAAATTTGCCATGGAGTCACAAAAGGAGAATGCGGAGAGCGATGCCAAAGATGAGGCAAGAAAGCAAGCCAAGCGAGAAGGCAAAAAGTTCGACGAGAAAGCTTTCGACAAAGCAAACGCAAGAAAATATTCAGGGCGTCCTGACAATGCCAAGATAGCAGGTAACGAACCCGCTTTGGACACCCAAAAAACCGTTGCGTCAGATTCGACTCGCCTAGCTGTCAATGGAAAAGCTGCCGCCGACAGTCTGATAGCCCAGCAAAAGAAAGCAAAGGAAGACTCGATGTTTTACAAGACAGAGTATGTACCTGTAACAAGTTTCATCCACACATTGAAGTTCGACAACTATACACGTATCTACGAGGCTTACGAGACACCTGCCGACTACTATCTCAACGAATACTATACAGCCGGCAAGCTCACCGGCGATTCCATCTTTGACAAGACACGCCATTGGGAGTTGAAGAATACCTTTGCACTAGCCACGCTCGAAGGATTCAGCAAGTGGGCGAAGGCAGGCTTGAAAGCTTTTGCCAGCTACGACATGCGACACTTCGAGCTACCAGACATGGAAGGTGGTTTCCAAAAATACAATGAGCATACTTTGAGTGTAGGTGGACAGCTCAGCAAGCAGCAAGGCAAACTGCTCCATTACAATGCATTGGCAGAAATAGGAATTGTTGGAGAAGATGCCGGAACTCTTGCCATCGACGGTAGTGTAGATTTGAACGTACCCTTCTTAGGAGACACGTTGACCATCCGAGGTGATGGTTTCTTCCACCGAGAAAATCCATCATTCTACTATCGCAACTACCACTCACGACACCTGTGGTGGGAGAACAGTCTTGACAAGATTATCCATACCCGCATCATGGGCACATTGAATTTCGCCAAGACCAACACTACCCTACGTGTAGCTGTGGATGAAATCAAGAATTACACCTATCTCAGCCAGTCATATACCGTCACGGAGGCAGGCTTGCGCACAGGTGTGACAGTGACCCCTTTGCAAAACTCAGGAGCCATCAATATGCTCACAGCCCAATTAGAACAAAACTTCCGTTTAGGAATCCTTAACTGGGAAAATGTGATCACCTACCAACATTCCAGCAACCAAGAGGTGATTCCTGTGCCAGACTTAAACATCTACACCAACTTATATATCAAGTTTCGTGTAGCAAAGGTGCTGAACATCGACCTAGGGGCAGACGCTCGCTATTTCACCAGTTACGAGGCACCTGACTATTCCCCATACATGGGACAATATGTAGTACAAGGCAATGGTGAGAACAACGTGAAGGTAGGAAACTACCCGATTGTCAACGCTTACGCCAATGTTCACATCAAGCATACACGATTCTTTGTGATGATGAGTCACATCAATGCAGGACAAGGCGACAAAAACTATTTCCTCACCCCGCACTACCCTCTTAACAGTAGAATATTCAGAATGGGTGTCAGCTGGAATTTCTTCAACTAAGCCAACGAATGGGAAGAACAGGAGCATAAAAAACAACTAACTATGACACAAGAAATAAAGACAAACTCGCTCAAAGCTTGGTACTTGGCTGCCCGTCCCAAGACGCTGTCAGCAGCCACCGTACCGGTGATGATAGGCATAGCCTTCGCCATCCGGCGAATCCTCATGTACGGAGAAGGCTGGAAAGTCATCATACCAAGAGACCTCTTATACACGGGACAGGAGAAAATGGAATTCTTGGTCGAAAGAAATTACCATTGGCTGCCGGGGCTACTATGCTTGTTGTTCGCTTGGGTGATGCAAATCAACTCCAATTTCATCAACGACTACTTTGACTACAAACATGGCAATGATGACGAGACACGCCTAGGACCGAAAAGAGCCTGCGCCGAGGGTTGGGTGACACCAAGAGCCATGAGATGGGCCATCGCCTTCACATCCATCCTGGGATGTTTCGTCGGCTTACCTCTTATTCTCTTTGGCGGATTGGAAATGATCATCGTGGGATTAGCCTGTGTCGTATTTTGCTTTCTATATACCACGGTATTCAGCTACCATGGCTTAGGTGACGTTCTTGTCCTGATTTTCTTCGGGGTCATACCAGTATGTTGCACCTATTATATATGTATGCCCACTCCTATCAAGATGCCTACCGACAGTGTTATTCTAGCATCCATCGCTTGCGGATTGGTCGTAGACACGCTACTCATGGTCAACAATTATCGGGACATCGACAACGACAGGAAGAACCACAAGAATACATTGGTAGTCAGAATCGGGAAAAAGAACTCCCGTTGGGTATACCAGCACCTAGGTTTCTTCGGAATAGCGATCATGTGTGTCACTCTGTTCAAGGACCAATACAGCGTAGGAGTTATCTTGCCAACCTATTTGGTCTATATCATCTATGCCTTCCTACATAGGCAGACATACCAAAGGATGTTCAGAATCGATCGAGGAAGAGAACTCAACCAGGTATTGGGAATGACAGCGCGCAACATCTTTGTATTTGGCATTCTATCTTTTCTTGCCATACTATCCGTCTTGCCGTTTTGTCAAACGACCCATTAAATCATTTTGAAATTTAGGAGGAACTATTATGAAACAAAGAGTTAGCTTAGAAATCATGGAATTTGTGGAACAACAAATACTTCCACGTTACACCGCCTTTGGTGAGAGTCATGGTCTAAGACATGTCAATCGAGTCATCAAAAACTCCTTGCAGTTGGCTCAAGTCACCGGTGCCGACATTGATATGGCATACGTCATAGCTGCATACCATGACTTAGGCATGGAAGGGCCAAGAGCCATACACCACCTCACTAGCGGTAAAATACTCATAGCGGATGCAAGGTTGAAGAAATGGTTTACTCCGGACCAACTGAAGATTATGAAGGAAGCCGTAGAAGACCACCGTGCATCCTCAAGCCGCCAGCCTCGCAGCATCTACGGCAAGATTGTGGCTGAAGCTGACCGCGACATAGAAGTACATGAGATATTCCTCAGAGCCATTCAGTTTGGCAAGGAAAACTATCCCGAAAAAGACAAAGAAGCACAATGGGAGCGATTTGCTGCGCACATGGATGAGAAATACTCCAATAGCGGATACCTCAAGCTTTGGATTTCTAACTCACCCAACGAAAAGGCGCTCAGAGAACTGAGAAACATCATCGAGAACAAGAATTTACTTCGCCAGCATTTCGAGAAGATATGGAAAGAGCTTTCATGAAAAGGCCCTCAAACATCATAAACTAGAAGCACGCAGAAAAGAAAACACATCGAAAGTAAGAAAAGAAATATTTCGAAAGTGTAAAAGAAGTATTCCGGAAGTACAAAAGAAAAAATATTTAGAAAAAAGAGGCAAAAATATTTGGCAGTGTCAACAGAAAGCACTACCTTTGCAAAATATAAGGGGCGTGTCGATTCGATCGGGTTACTCTTCAAATTAAATCGTGAAACCGAGAAGACTTCTCTTGCCAATGGCGGGCCACATAAACTGCATTTCCGCAACTAAGCTGCAAAGCCAGTGGATTACAAAGACGGAGAGCTCTCAAACTTGTGAAAAGTTCGGAGTTTCATCACATCATCGAGCGTCCCTTTCTTTTTATCTTCCAAACATGATATAAGTCTAATAAGTACGGCATGGAAATAACAGAACAAACCACACAGCAAATCGAGCGCTTCATTAAGAAAATCGCTCAAAAATTCCCTTCTTCAGAAATCGATGACACTTCTCTTCTCACCGACATTCATGTCAGAGTGTCACAAGACAGCGGAGAATTGTTGGCTTTCGATGATGATGACCAGGAGATTACACGTTGTGTCGTAGAGCAATGGATAGACAGCAAGGATGAGAACTTCTATCCAGAGGTAGAGAGGATTCTTCGTGATATTCTTCGCAAGAACAGCGATATTGTGGACAACTTAGGCATTCTCAAGCCATACAGTTTTGTCTTGGAAGATGACGACAAGGAACATATCGGAGAACTTTACCTGGCCGACGACGACACTATTATTGTGGGTGGTGAACTGATGGAGAATCTCGATGAGGATCTCGACTCTTTCTTGGAAGAATTGATTAAGTAAATGGCATACACCTATTAAAAAGACGGATTATCGCATGATAGTCCGTCTTTTATTATTGATCAAAAAATGGGTACTTCTTATCTATCAAGAAATGGGCATTTCTTATTTTCGCAAATAAGCATTTCTTATTTTCGCAAATAGGCTCGAATGGCAAACCAGAAGTAAGCTATTAAGACAACATAGCCAACATAATACAACGTACTGATACTGAAAACAATATAATCGACAGCACATACACCTGCCAAACCACCCAGATAAAGCACCCCCTCACCGAAGCTCATGCGATGCTTCACTTCATCGACACAGGCAATGGATAAAATCAAAATCGCCCACACGGATGCCAAGAAAAAACCTAGTACACGCGGAACAGCAAAAGGATTCAGCGTAGGATGGAAATAGAAATGCCGCCAAACCTCGGGCATAAAAGTTTGAATAGTAGCATAAAAGGCCGCCGACAAAGACACCATCAGAGCCAAAGCTGTAGGATAAGGAGAGTCGATGTCATTAAAATGAACAATCTTGACATTCTTGGTCAGAACTTTCTTTACGAGATAGGCCACACATATCAAAACTATGATTATCAAAAATATCAGCAAGTGAACATTACTGAAAGTCATAATAAAGAAAGAAATGGGGTCATCAGGCACCACCCTAGGGAGCATACGCGATTCATGCGTCCAACCAAACTGATTATCCTCAGTAGCCAACTGAACCCACACCGAATCAATGGAATCTTGCGGAATCATCCGAATGTCGGAAACCACCAACAAACAGTTTTTCTTGACCGGAAAAGAATCAATAGGCAGTTGGCTCACATATTCCTCAGGCTGCTGTCGAATCAGCATCAGGGAATCGGCATATACCACAAAGTTGAACTTATTGGTGTAATGATGCGTTGTTGAAAAAGAGATGGAGTCGAGCTGCTTGTTGCTATATCCTACCAATGCCGCATGTTGAGGCTTGACACCATGACGATGATAGCAACCGCTGAGCATGACAGCCATACCCAGCAATACAAAAAGCTTCATCCACTTCAATCTCTTTTTCTCCATATCATTCTAGCTTTTAACTGCATACACATTCATCTGGCATTCGTTGCAAGCAAATTCCAGACGAAACCTACGACCATCACCAAGCTGCAAGAACAAAGGTTCCTTCCAGGTTGGTTTTTGTCCACCACGCTTGACGCAATAGCCCAAGGAATAACGAATGCAATGACGGCACTGCATCAACAGTGGCTCACTCTGCCTATCCCCCAGTCGAGGTTGCCATTCTGAACCGTTGCGCATCTCATAAGCATAACCCGGCCTTGCCATTCCATGGTCTTGATAGAAAGTATAGGCGCTTGGGTTGGCGATATTATAAAGATAGTTGAACTTGCCATATTCCGGTTGCCAAACTTGAACGTTTGTATTAGCCAATTCTTCCAAGAAAGGCACCTCATCATCCCTAGAACCTGTTCGCACCCCTCGTTCTAAGTCAATGGCCTGCAAAAGATTATGACGCAACTCTGAGAGTACGCTGCTTGGAACAAAATATCGGTCCGCCTCATGACGAATCTCCACTTCCTTGCATTCATAGATGGTTCCACCCAACTTTCTCAGTTGCTTGATGATATTCTCCCGCTGTGGTTTCTTCGCCTCATTTCGCTCGAAGGCAACAATCTCCTCTGCCAGAAACTCCAAGTCATCATCATCAGACTTACCTGCGACATAAGGAAACATGCCCTGTTCGGTACAATAATAGGCTGTGGCAGAAAAGCAATCAGTTCCTTCATCATCGTATAGATCGTAGATGATCTTGATAGGAATCCTGCGTTCTGCCGTTTTACCCGCTAGGATTTTCTCGAAAGCGACATCGTTGTTACGGTAGAGAGCTGTGCCAGGGCGAAGATTCTGAGGCATTTTCAAAGGAAAGAGGCGATTGCCCTCGGCGCGATTCACACGAAAGCCTTCCAACTCATGTTCTTCATTGATGAAGCACAAGCCATCACCATTGGCAAAACTAGCTACACTCGCCACGTTGAAACTATTTCCACGCTTCTCCTTTACCTTTCCCACATATTCCCCGATGGCCTTTGGAGTATCGAAAGACGCAATATCCATCTGTCTCCCCCGCAAGAAATAGTTGGTGAAGCCACGATTGAAAGTTTTCTTCAAATTAGGCTCAAAGTAATAATGAGGCCTACCTATCGAGGCACGCTCATACTCCCCAGGACGCTTTCTACAGATGTCATCGAGCCGTTGGCTATAGGCTGCGACCACGTTTTTCACATAGTTCACATCCTTGAGTCGTCCCTCAATCTTGAAAGAACAAGCCCCCGCATCCGCCAAGGATTCCAAGTTGTCTATCTGGCACATATCCTTGAGCGAAAGGAGATGTCGTTCCTGCTCAATTTCCCGTCCATTCGAATCTAGCAGATCAAATTTAAGACGGCAAAACTGAGCACACTCCCCACGATTGGCAGAACGACCGAAGCAATACTCCGACGCATAGCAAACACCCGAATAACTAACGCAAAGGGCACCATGCACGAAGACCTCAAGTTCCATATCCGGCACAGCCTCATGGATTTCCGCAATTTCCTTAACGGAAAGTTCACGAGCCAGTACGGCACGATGGAAACCAAGCGACTGGAGCCACTTCACCTTCTCGGCAGTTCTCGTATCACATTGGGTACTGGAATGCAAAGCCTGAACCCACTTGTAGTCAGCTGCATAAGGGCCGTTGCCTTCCAAGGCATAGAGCACCCCCATATCTTGAAGCAGCAAGGCATCGACACCCGCATCTCGCAATTCCTTGATCATCCTCAAGGTATCCCTGATTTCTGAATCATAGACGATGGTATTGACGGTAACATGCACCTTGGCACCAAACTGATGGGCATAGTCACACAACTGTCTGATATCCTCTATGGAGTTACCAGCAGCGGCACGTGCGCCAAACTTGGATGCCCCAATGTATACGGCATCCGCTCCATGGTCAATGGCAGCGATACCACACTCTAGATTCTTGGCAGGCGCCAACAATTCTAATGTTCTCATATAGTTACTTCAATACAAGTTTCTGCTCCTAACTTTTTACTTGATGTCGTCGATATTGTAAGGAGTCTCTTGATAAACGTAATAGTTGATCCAATTGTTATAGAAGAGGTTGGCATGGGCACGCCATGTCACGACAGGCTCCTCGTTGGGATCATCATGATAATAGTAATTCTTTGGCAAGTCCACATCATCACGCTTGCCCATGTCTCGCTTGTACTCCTTGTCCAGCGTATTTGGGGCATATTCCAAGTGTCCCGTGACGAAGAACTCTCGACCGCCACGAGCCATCACGATGCTCACGCCGCTCTCTGGCGACTCGGCAAGTATGTCCAGTCCTGGAACCTTCTCGATATCCTCACGGCGAACTTCGGTGTGGCGACTATGAGGCATGGCGAACCAATCGTCGAAGCCACGGAAGATGGGCTGCGATGGGTCGAGAGGCTTCTGCTGGAAGATACCAAACATTTTCTTCTTCAGTGGGTACTTAGGTACTCCATAGAAATGATACAAACCAGCCTGGGCACCCCAACAAATATACAAGGTAGAGGTGACATGCGTACGAGCCCAGTCAAAAATCCGCATGATCTCTGGCCAATACTCCACATCCTCGTAGTTCATCGTCTCGATGGGAGCACCCGTCACAATCATACCATCAAACTTCTGCTTGGAAAGTTCCGCAAAGTCCTTATAGAACATCATCATGTGCTCTATCGGTGTGTTCTTAGGAGTATGACTCTTCAACTTCATGAAGTACACCTCCAACTGCAAAGGAGTATTGGACAACAAGCGCACCAAGTCGGTCTCGGTTGTTATCTTAAGAGGCATCAAATTGAGAATCACAATCTTAAGCGGACGAATCTCCTGGTTATGCGCCCGACTCTCGTCCATCACGAAGATATTCTCATGCTTCAGCAGCTCGATGGCTGGCAATTTATCTGGTAATCTTAACGGCATTTGTAAATCCTTTCTTTATTTTTTGTGCAAAGATACACTTTTTCGGCGACATAACGAAAAAAGGATGCCAAAAATCTCTTTTGACATCCTTTTTATTAATAATATTTGCGATAATTAAAGGAGAATTACCTAGAAATTATCGTCCTTTGTTTTTACCAAAGCTGCAAGCGCTCTGACTCAGGGATAAACATCTTGTCACCCTTCTTGACACCAAATGCCTCATACCATGCGTTGATGTGAGGGAGAGCGCCGTTCACACGCCACTCACCGAGAGCATGAGGATCGTTCTTCACACGGTTGCGAATTTCCTTCTCTGTGATATTCTGCCCCCATACACCTGCGTAGGCAAGGAAGAAACGCTGCTCTGGCGTGAAGCCGTCCTTGTTCTTCAGGGGCTTCTTGGCTGTCGCATTCTTGAAGGCATTGTAGGCCACCATCAAACCTCCGTGGTCAGCCAAGTTCTCACCAAGGGTGAAACGGCCGTTGGCGTTCAAGTCTGGCAGCACCTTGATGTTGCTGAAGAAATTGGCATAGAGATCGGCACGCTGGTTGAAACCTGCCGCATCACTGGCTGTCCACCAGTCCTTCAAGTTACCACTGGCGTCATACTGACGACCCTGGTCGTCAAATCCATGGGTCATCTCGTGGCCAATAACCACACCGATGGCACCATAGTTGAATGCCTCGTCAGCCTTGGCATCGAAGAACGGATACTGGAGGATACCTGCAGGGAAGCAAATCTCATTGGTGGTAGGATTGTAATAAGCGTTCACGGTCTGAGGAGTCATGAACCACTCATCTTTATCCACTGGTTTACCCGCCTTGTCAGCGATTTCCTTGTCATTGCGGAACTTGCGGCAAGCCATTACATTCTCGTAGAAGCTCTTGCTTGGGTCGATGGTAAGCTTGCTATAGTCAGTCCACTTGTTTGGGTAACCGATCTTCACATAGAACTTGCTCAGCTTCTCGTGAGCGGCAGCCTTGGTTGTATCGCTCATCCAAGTCTGGGCGTCGATGCGCTGGCCGAGACTGGCCTGAAGATTCTTCACCAATGTCTCCATCATCTTCTTGGAAGACTCTGGGAAATACTTCTTGCAATACATGCGTCCGAGAGCCGCACCCATCTGAGCCTGAACCTGGTTGGTTGCACGTTTCCAGAGAGGATAGTCCTCCTTACGACCACTCATGGTCTTGCCGAAGAAGTCGAAGTTAGCCTCACGGATTTCGTCGGTCAAGTAAGCACAAGAGCTCTGAATGACATCCCACTCCATCAATGCCTTCAAGGTCTCGGCATCCTCGGCTGCGGTAATCTTGTCGTAACCCGCCATGAACGCAGGCTGCCCCACGATGATCTCCTGGATATACTCACTCTTGACACCCTCGCCGTTGGCCAAAGCCTCCAACGGAATGTTAGGATAGTTCTCCTGGAACTGCTTCAAGGTCATCTTGTTGTAGTTGGCCTGAGGATCACGAAGTTCGGTGCGGCTCTTGGAAATCGCAGCCAGGCTGGTCTCGTGCAAGAACACAGCCTTAGCTTTTTTGGCTGCATCTGCGGCTGAGAAGCCATAGAGTTGGAACATCTGGGCGATATACTTTTTATAAGCCTCACGGATGGCCACGGTAGCGGCATCATTGTTCATGTAATAGTCCTTGGAGCCCAAAGTCAAGCCACCCTGCATCACGTTGTAAATGTTCATGGTGACGTTCTTCTCATCGGCGCCAAAACCTGTGCCGAAACCTACGCCCAAACCTTGCATGGCATACTTGACCTGCAACTTCAAGAGGTCTGCCTTGGTTGAAGCGGCAGAAATCTCGTCGAGCAATGGCTTCACTGGGGCGATGCCAGCCTTGTTGCGAGCATCCACGTCGAGAGCCTGCTTGTAGAAGTCAGAGAGCTTCTGCTCAATGGTTCCTTGCTTGTAAGACTTCTTCTGAAGCTCGGACAAGATACTGTTGATACGTTTGTTGTTGTCTTCCTGCAACTGGTCGAAACTACCATAGCGACTGTAAGCAGCTGGGAGTGGATGGTTTTTCTGCCATCCACCGGTAGCAAACTGATAGAAGTCGGTTGCAGGACTCACTGTCTTGTCAAGGTTTTCCATGACAAGTCCCGATTTGTTTTGTGCATCCACGCCGAGAGGCATAGCTGCCAACATCATCATCGGAAGAATCATTTTGATGTTCATTTTGCTTTATATTTAAATACTACTAAAAATCAAATTGATGAATATGACACCTAAAAGAACATGACTCACCTTTGGCTGCCACTACTTGCTCACTTCCTCCAACTCTTCGGATAGCACGAGCCAGTTGTCGTTTTCCTCGTCCAATTTCTTCATCAAAGAAGTATATTCGGTGACGAGCTCCATATTGGTAGCATTCTCCGGCTTCATCAGCAGGTCGTCGATTTCCTTCTTGCGTTTTTCCAACTTTTCGATACGCTGTTCACAGTCCTTGACCGCTTTCTCCGCCTTGCGGATTTTCTTCTGCTGCTCCTTATGCTCGGCATAGCTTTGTTTTCCCGTGGCAGGCTGAGAGACTGGCTCGACCTGGGCTGAACTGCTGGAACTTGTCTGCTGGGAGGTCTGAGTAGAGACCGCTTGCGCACTATTCAAGGCTGCATGGATGGAATCGGCATTGTGGGCACGCAGGTAGTCGTAGATACCTCCCAGATGCTCACGCACCTTGCCGCCACCGAACTCATAGACCTTGTCGACCAATCCGTCCAGGAACTCACGGTCGTGGCTAACGATGATAGCCGTGCCATCAAAAGCCTTGATAGCCTCCTTGAGCACATCCTTCGACTGCATGTCCAGGTGGTTGGTAGGCTCATCGAGAATCAACAGATTGACCGGTTCCAGCAAGAGCTTGATCATCGCCAAGCGACTCCGTTCTCCACCACTCAGCACCTTCACATATTTTTCGGATGTCTCGCCTCCAAACATGAAGGCACCCAGAAGATCATTGATTTTGAGGCGCATCTCGCCCGTCGCCACCCGGTCGATGGTATCGTAAATCGTGAGGTTCTCATCGAGCAACTGAGCCTGGTTCTGCGCAAAATAGCCAATCTGCACGTTATGCCCAATCTTCAAGATACCGGTAAAAGGAATCTCGCCCATGATACATTTCACGAGCGTAGACTTACCCTCGCCGTTCTTGCCGACGAAGGCTACTTTCTCACCACGCTTGATGGTCAAGGTGACATGGTCGAAGACCGTGTGGTCGCCATAGTCCTTGCGCACATCATCGCAAATCACTGGATAGTCGCCGCTACGAAGGCAAGGAGGAAACTTCAGATGCATCTGTTTGTTGTCCACCTCGTCAACTTCGATCGGTACGATTTTTTCCAACTGTTTGATGCGGCTCTGAACCTGCACAGCCTTGGTCGGCTTGTAGCGGAAACGCTCTATAAAGTCCTTGATGTCAGCGATTTCCTTCTGTTGGTTCTCGTAAGCCCTCAACTGTTGTTCGCGACGTTCCTGACGGAGCGCCACGTATTGGTCATACTTTACTTTATAGTCCTCTACCCGTCCGCAGGTGATTTCCAGGGTACGGTTGGTCACATTATTAATAAAGGCACGGTCGTGGCTCACCAAGACCACCGCCTTGGCACTTTGAGCCAAGAATTGTTCCAACCATTGGATACTCTCGATGTCGAGGTGGTTGGTAGGCTCATCGAGCAAAAGCACATCTGGCTTCTGCAACAAGATTTTCGCCAACTCGATACGCATACGCCAACCTCCCGAGAATTCCTTGGTAGGTCGGTCGAAATCCTCTCGGGTGAAACCTAGTCCAGTAAGCGTACGCTCTATCTCAGCCTCATAGTTCTCACCTCCCATCATCATGTAACGCTCATGTTCCTGGGTAAACTTTTCGACAAGTTGCGCATACGCCTCGCTCTCATAGTCCGTGCGATCAGCCATCTCCTGCTGCATCTTGTCGAGTTTGGCCTTCATCTCCGTATTGTGGGCGAAAGCTTTGCGGGTCTCCTCCTTGACGGTAGTATCGTCCTGAAGTTTCATCACCTGTGGCAAGTAACCGATGGTCGTATCATTCGGCACAGCCACCACGCCTGACGTAGGCTTCTGCAAGCCACAAAGAATCTTAAGCATGGTCGACTTACCGGCACCATTCTTGCCCACAAGAGCAATACGGTCCCTGTCATTGATGACGAAACTCACATCGTGGAACAGCGGCTTCACACCGAATTCCACCTTTAAACCTTCAACTGATATCATTATTTTGAATACTTATCTACTGCAATTGGACGAATATCCAATGCCAATCTAAACGTTTAGTTCCTTAATATGGAGTGCAAAGTTAAGAAAAAAAGCCCATACGGACAAATCCACATGGGCTTTTTTATATTTTTTGGTAAATTCACCTCTACAACAAGAGCTGACATCCAGAACAGAAGCATTTCCAAGTCACCAAGTTGCAATATATAATAATAAGGTATAAAGAACTATTTCTCATTCAAGAAACGTCTTTTTAGTTAATAAATAATAAATAATTCTTCTAAGAGGTTTCTCAATTAGGTCATATCAAGAAAAATATGTAATTTTGCGCCCGATTTATATAATTCACATAAAGTCTAACTTTATTAATTTTAATTTTTTATTTAATTTTTATGACAGATTTAAAGAACGTAAAGCCATTGGACGACTTCAATTGGGACGAGTTTGAAAATGGTGGCAGCGCAAACGTCAGCAAAGAGGACCTCGAGAAGGCCTATGACGAAACCCTTAACAAAGTAACTGAGCATCAGGTTGTAGAGGGTACAGTAATCTCAATCGACAAGAAAGAGGTTATCGTAAACATCGGTTACAAGAGCGACGGTATCATCCCAGCTTCTGAATTCCGTTACAACCCAGACTTGAAGGTAGGTGACAAGGTTGAGGTTTATGTAGAAAACCAAGAGGATACAAAGGGCCAGTTGGTTCTTTCTCACAAGAAGGCTCGCTTGAGCAAGTCTTGGGAGCGTGTTAACGCAGCTCTTGAGAACGAGGAAGTTATCCAGGGTTACATCAAGTGCCGCACAAAGGGCGGTATGATCGTTGACGTTTTCGGTATCGAAGCTTTCTTGCCAGGAAGCCAGATCGACGTTCACCCTATACGCGACTACGACATCTTCGTAGGCAAGACTATGGAGTTCAAGGTTGTCAAGATCAACCAGGAGTTCCGCAATGTTGTTGTTTCCCACAAGGCTCTCATCGAGCAGGAGTTGGAGCAGCAGCGTAAAGAGATCATCGGCAAGCTTGAGAAAGGTCAGATTCTCGAAGGTACTGTTAAGAACATCACTTCTTACGGTGTATTCGTTGACCTCGGCGGCGTAGACGGATTGATCCACATCACAGACCTCTCTTGGGGCCGCGTAAGCGATCCACACGAGGTTGTATCTCTCGACCAGAAGATCAACGTTGTTATCCTCGACTTCGACGAGGAGAAGAAGCGTATCGCCCTCGGCTTGAAGCAGTTGACTCCACACCCATGGGATGCTCTCGATCCAAACTTGAAGGTTGGCGACCACGTGAAGGGCAAGGTAGTCGTTATGGCTGACTACGGTGCATTCGTAGAGATCGCTCCTGGTGTTGAGGGTCTTATCCACGTTTCTGAGATGTCTTGGAGCCAGCACTTGCGTTCTGCCCAGGACTTCTTGAAGGTAGGTGACGAGGTTGAGGCTGTCATCTTGACACTCGACCGCGCTGAGCGTAAGATGAGCCTTGGTATCAAGCAGTTGAAGGAAGACCCATGGGAGACCATCGAGGTTAAGTA
>DHMR01000012.1 GCA_002405875.1 bacterium UBA4637 | reverse complement strand
TCGCAAACGAGGTCAGTGTTCAATGCCTCAAGAATGGTCTTGCCTGGGAGAATCTCAGAAGCCATGGCTGCTGAGTGAGTCATACCTGTACAACCGATAGTCTCAACAAGAGCCTCCTGGATCACACCTTCCTTGATGTTCAAGGAAAGCTTACAAGCACCCTGCTGAGGAGCACACCAACCCACACCGTGAGTATAACCAGAGATGTCTTTGATCTCTTTAGCCTGAATCCATTTTCCCTCTTCAGGAATTGGAGCTGGTCCGTGGTTAGGACCCTTAGCGACAACGCACATGTTGTCTACTTCTTTTGAATAGATCATATTCGCTAAATTTATATTAATGAATATATAAGTATAATGTTCTTGTACTTGCTAACCTTGCAGAAACATCCACCTTCGGGCATCCGGTCCTCTTTTGTTTCGAGTCATGGAATAAACCCTCATGGTTGATTTCCGAGCACAAAAGTACAAAAAATATCTGGAAATTACCTAAAATTAGGTATTCTTTTTAACTCTTTAACCTAATATTTAGATTTTTTCTTTGCTTTGTCCTCATTTTGATGTATCTTTGCAAACTGAAAATTGCAATTTTTGATAGATTATGACCGAAGTAAATATAAAAGATGCTATGCTCCAGCAGGCTGCGGAGGCAGGCATGGACGAGTTTGTGAAAGTTTTCGTGGACGCTATCCATGAGGCTATCGGGGGTGGGCTGACCGCCGAAAACATGGCGTCGCTCAACAGCGACCAGATTACCTTGCTCGCCTGGAATATCCTCCACGAAGAAATGATGGATGGTGGCATGATCCAGCTCATCCACAATGGATATGGCGCCTTCATCTGGATGAATCCTACCGACAAGGCTTTCCGCAACTGGGGCTTGCAGGACCTCTACAAGCTCATCAACAAGAGCCACGTGCTTTACAAAAATCATCACGCGGAGATCGAGGGCGATATGACCGACGAGGATTTCATGGCCCTCTATGAGCGTTTCCCTGAGTTCGACGACTTCGATGATGCCTTCGTCGAGAATGAGGAAGAGTGGACGGCCAAGGTGGCTTACTACATCGATGAGCACATCGGCAATTTCGCAAATATAATATAAATTAAGGTATATGAACAAGCAAGAACAGGAACTTCGCAAGAAGAGTCCTATACAAATACGCAACAAGAAGGCTTCCTTCGAATACTTCTTCGTTGACACTTACACCGCAGGCATCGTGCTTACGGGTACGGAGATTAAGTCTATCCGTAACGGCAAGGCTTCCCTCGTGGACAGCTATTGCGATTTCTACCAGGGCGAGCTCTGGGTGAAAGGCATGAACATTTCCCCTTATTTCTATGGCTCTTTCAGCAACCATGAGGCAAGACGCGACCGTAAGTTGCTGCTTACCAAGCGTGAGTTGAGACGACTGGAGGAGGATAGCAAGCAACCTGGCTTCACCATCGTGCCGACCCTCGTGTTCATCGATGACCACGGGCGCGCCAAGGTAGACGTGGCGCTGTGCAAGGGTAAGAAGGAATACGACAAGCGTCAGACTCTCAAGGAGAAGGAAGACCGCCGGGAGATGGATCGTGCCATCAAGCATTTCTAGCCCTGATTGATGCCATCAAGCATTTCTAAACATATTAAATTTAAATAATGTAGGATGCCTCGCTTAGTGTCTGGGCATCCTTGATAATGATCACGTATGAGCAAAACAATAAGAGAGGTTATCAAGGAGAAAATTCTGATTTTGGATGGTGCCATGGGCACCGAGATTCAGAAGTACCATCTCTCGGAGGAAGATTTCCGGGGAAATCGCTTCTTGGACCTCCCGGGACAGATGAAGGGCAACAATGATATGCTCAACATCACTCGTCCCGATGTTATATCTGATATTTACAAACGCTATTTGGAGGCGGGTGCCGACATCATCACGGCCAATACGTTCTCCTCGCAGCGCATTTCGCAGGCCGATTATCACCTGGAGGATTGCGCCCGGGAGATGGCCTACGAGGGCGCCAGGTTGGCGCGCATCCAGTGCGACCGCTTCTCGACTCCCGACAAACCTCGTTTTGTGGCAGGCGATGTAGGTCCTACCAACAAGACGTGCTCCATGAGCCCGGATGTCAGCAATCCGGCTGCCCGTGACATGACTTACGACGAACTCTTCGAGGATGTCTGCGAGCAGGTGGATGGCTTGATAGCGGGTGGGGCCGATGTCATTCTCGTCGAAACCATCTTCGACACGCTCAATTGCAAGGCCATGATTGATGCGGCTGTCACCACCATGAAGAAGCATGGGGTGGACTTGCCGATCATGGTCAGTCTCACGGTCAGTGACTTGGCTGGTCGCACCCTGAGCGGTCAAACCGTCGAGGCTTTTCTGGCGAGTCTTTCTCCATATCCCATCTTCTCGGTCGGCATGAACTGTGCTTTCGGTGCTCCCCAGATGAAGCCTTTCATCCGGAAGATTGGTAAGATTGCGCCTTGGTATATCAGTTCCCATCCGAATGCGGGCTTGCCGAACGAGATGGGCGAGTACGATGAGACACCTGAGACTATGGCTCCTCAGATAGCCGAGTTCATCGACGAGGGCCTGGTGAACATCATCGGTGGTTGCTGTGGTACTTCACCTGCCTTCATCGCCAAGTATGCCGAGGCGGCGAAGGGAAAGAAACCGCATGTCGTGGCGGAGAAGCCGAAGACCTTGTGGCTTTCCGGGCTCGACCTCCTGGATGTCAACGATGACGTGAAGCTGCCGATGGATGTCTCTCGATTCGTCAATGTCGGTGAGCGATGCAATGTGGCGGGAAGCCGCAAGTTCCTGCGACTCATCAACGAGAAGAACTATGAGGAGGCCTTGGGCATTGCCCGCAAACAGGTGGCGGATGGTGCCGCCGTGGTCGATGTCAACATGGACGATGGCTTGCTCGATGCCAAGGCGGAGATGGTCAACTTCCTGAACTTGATAGCTTCTGAGCCAGAGATAGCCAAGGTGCCTATCATGATCGACTCCTCGAAGTGGGATGTCATCAAGGCGGGCTTGAAATGCTGTCAGGGCAAGTGCATTGTCAATTCCATCTCGCTCAAGGAGGGTGAGGAGGTGTTTGTCTCCCATGCCAAGGACGTGCTGCGATATGGCGCCGCAGTGGTCGTGATGTGCTTCGACGAGATCGGGCAGGCGACTACCTATGAGCGTCGCATCGAGATAGCGGAACGTGCCTATCACATCCTGGTCGACCAGGTGGGCATGAATCCGCTCGACATCATCTTCGACCCGAATGTGCTCGCCATCGCCACGGGTATGGAGGAGCACGACAACTATGCGGTGGAGTTTATCCGTGCCACCGAATGGATTCACAACCATTTGCCGGGCGCTCATGTGAGCGGCGGTGTCAGCAACCTCTCGTTCTCCTTCCGTGGCAATACCTATATCCGTGAGGCGATTCACTCGGTATTCCTCCATTATGCCCAACAGAAAGGCATGGACTTCGGCATCGTAAACGCCAAAGCCAGAATGGATTACCGCAAGATACCTCAAGACCAACTTCAAGTCATCGAGGACGTGGTGCTCAATCGCCGCAAGGGCGCCTCGGAAGACTTGATAGAGATGGCATCTGCCATCAAGGAAAAGGCGGATGCCGAGAAGGCTGCTGCCAAGGCGGGTGGTGTCGCACCGAAGAAACCTGCCGCTCCGGAATGGCGGAAGGATTCGGTGGAAGAGAGACTGAAGTATGCTTTGAAGAAGGGAATTGCCGACTTCCTGCAACAGGACATCGACGAAGCCCTGGCTAAATACCCTCACGCCGTCAATGTCATCGAAGGTCCTTTGATGGATGGCATGAACGAGGTGGGCGAACTCTTTGGCGCCGGCAAGATGTTCCTGCCTCAGGTGGTCAAGACGGCTCGTACGATGAAAGTGGCTGTGTCGATTCTCCAACCTCACATCGAGGCGGAGAAGTCGGGCGGTTCTGCCAAGGCTGGCAAGATTATCCTGGCCACGGTGAAGGGCGATGTACACGATATCGGCAAGAACATTGTCGGTGTGGTCATGTCCTGTAACAACTATGAGATTATCGACCTCGGTGTGATGGTTCCTGCCGAGCAAATCGTCAAGAAGGCGGTTGAGGAACAGGTGGATGCCATCGGACTGAGCGGCTTGATCACTCCTTCGCTCGACGAGATGGTGCATGTGGCTCAGGAAATGCAAAAGGCGGGCTTGAGGCTTCCTATCATGGTGGGTGGCGCCACGACCAGCGAGCTCCACGTGGCCCTGAAGATAGCACCATTGTATGACGGTCCTGTGATATGGGTCAAGGATGCCAGCTTGAACGCCGGTATCTGCGCTCGACTGTTGAGCAAGACGGAGGGACCGAAGTTTGTGGAAGAGCTGAATGAGCGGTATGCCCAGTTGAGGGCCGAGTATCATGAGAAGCAATCCAAGATTGTGTCCCTGGAGGAGGCTCGCAAAAACAAGCTCAATTTGTTTGAGTGATGGAGGTGTATCAAGCGACATATTGACAAGTGAACGAAATAGGTATATATAAATTAAGGTATGATAAAGACTGTAATTTTCGATATGGGTGGCGTTGTCATCACAATCGATCAAGATGAGGCGGTCAAACGTTTCAAGAATTTAGGATTAACGGATGCCGAGGACATCCTGAACCCTTACACACAGGGAGGTGTCTTCGGTGCCTTGGAGGAAGGCAAGGTCGATGAGGATGAGTATCAGCGGGCTTTGGAAGCAATGGTCGGAAAGAAACTTTCTTATGAGGAAATCCAGCACTGCTGGCTTGGCTACATGAAGGAAGTGCCGGCCAAGAAACTGGAAGCCATCCAAAAGCTGCGCGAGAAGGGGTACCGGGTGGTACTTCTCTCCAACACCAATCCTTACGTTTCCGCCTGGACGGACAGCAAGGACTTCTCGGGCGACGGACATGCGATTCAGAGTTATTTTGACGCTCTTTACCGTAGCTTCGAGGTGAAGTTCATGAAGCCGGACGAGAATTTCTTCCGCTATGTGCTTTCCCAGGAGAAGCTTTTGCCCGAGAACGCCCTCTTTGTGGATGACGGACCACGCAACTGCGCGGCGGCGAGCGAGCTGGGTGTCCGCACCTATTGCCCGGCCAATGGCTTCGACTGGACCGAGGAGATATACGAGTACTTGAAATAAACGCTTGTCCGTGGATATTAAAAGAATAGTCAATCAATGGAAATCAAGAAAATCATCCATTTCCTAAGCCAAGTAGCGGCTCACAACAACCGTGAGTGGTTCCAGGAGCACAAGGCTGAGTATCAGGCTTGCAAGGAAGACTTTGAGAAGGGAATCGCCGCAGCGATTTCTAGGTATGCTTCCTTTGACGACGAGATCGCCCATCTGGAAGTGAAGGATTGTACTTATCGTTTCTATCGGGATATTCGGTTTTCCAACGATAAGTCGCCCTACAAGCGGCATTTCGGCGCCTACATCTGTGCGCATGGCAAGAAGTCGCTCCGTGGAGGATATTACATTCATGTGCAGCCCGGCAACTGCCTGTTGGCTGTAGGTAGTTACAGCCTTCCAACTAAGATACTGACCTCATGCCGCAATGAAATCATGGGCAACATCGACGAGTGGCGGGCTGCGGTCGAGAACGGCAAGTTTGTCAGCCTCTTTGGCTATCCGAACGAAGGAGACTGGCAAGACGACCACGTCAGCGACAAGAGGGCTTTGGCTTGACTCGCCTGAAGACCTGCCCGAAAGACTTCCCGAAGGATTATCCTTTCCTGGATTATCTTCGCATGAAGGACTACTGCGCTTGGGTCAAGGTGCCCGACGATTTCTTCGAGGGAGATGGCTGGCTGGATCGGTCGGCCGAGATTTTTCAGGTGGGAAAGCCGATGATGGACATCATTAATTCGGTGGTTGACGACTACGAATAATTTAAATAACATAAATATTTTTGCAATAATTTTGTCTTTTGCATGAAATATTGTACTTTTGCAGACGCAATTCATAAAATAGAATTTAAAATGGGACTAAAGAAGAAAAGATGGCATTGCTTGCCTGGTCAACCTCTCACTGAACTTGACAAGCAGGTGATGTACTGGGAAAATAAGGGCAAACTTGTGCCTACCCGTGATTTAATTAAGACTCCAGAGCAGATAGAAGGTATTCGCAAGAGCGGTGTGGTCAACACCGGTTGCTTGGATGCGGTGGCGGAAGCCATCCACCCGGGAATGAATACACAGGAAATCGATGATATATGTATGCAATATTGCAAGGACCATGATGCGATTCCGGCATGCCTCAATTACGAGGGTTATCCTAAGAGTGTCTGCACGAGCATCAACGAGGTGGTTTGCCATGGCATTCCTAAGGAGGAGGATGTCCTTCAGGAGGGCGATATCGTCAATGTCGATATGACCACCATCGTAGACGGTTACTATGCCGACGCCAGCCGTATGTTCATCGTCGGCGGCAAGACGACTCCGGAGAAGGAGCAGTTGGTACGTGTGGCCAAGGAATGCTTGGAACTCGGCGCCGAGGCAGCCAAGCCTTACAGCTTTGTGGGCGACATCGGCCATGCCATCGAGAAGCATTGCAAGAAATATGGATATGGTGTGGTGCGCGATCTTTGCGGTCATGGCGTGGGTCTCCAGTTCCACGAGGAACCGGAGGTGCTCCACTATGGACATAAGGGCACAGGCATGTTGCTCGTGCCAGGCATGGTGTTCACCATCGAGCCTATGATCAACATGGGTACCTGGAAGGTGTTCATCGACGCAGACGACCCGTATGGATGGGAAGTCATCACGGGCGACGAGAAGCCATCTGCCCAGTGGGAGCATACATTTGTGATGACGGAGCATGGAGTAGAGGTGCTGACACACTAAGGCACGTATACCCTCCAAGTACTTCACGCAATATTAATAAGGTGTAAAAAGTCATGGAAGAGAAAGATAAAAAAGATATTTATATCTTAGGCATTGAGAGTAGCTGCGATGACACTTCTGCGGCTGTTCTCAGAAATGGTGTCTTGCTGAGCAACGTCACTGCGTCGCAGGAAGTGCATCGTGCCTATGGTGGCGTGGTGCCTGAGTTGGCGTCCCGTGCTCATCAGCAGAACGTGGTGCCTGTCGTCGACCAAGCGATCAAGCGAGCTGGCATCACCAAGGAAGACTTGAGTGCGGTTGCCTTCACTCGTGGACCAGGATTGATGGGCTCCCTCTTGGTGGGCGTCAGCTTTGCCAAGGGATTCGCCAGGGCCTTGAACATCCCCTTGATAGATGTCAACCATTTGCAGGGACATGTGATGGCGCATTTCATCAAGGAGAGCGACGACGACCAGAGTGCGCCTCCGTTCCCGTTCATTTGCCTCTTGGTGTCGGGTGGCAACTCTCAGATTGTCAAGGTCAATGCCTACAATGACATGCAGGTGCTGGGGCAGACCATCGACGATGCTGCCGGCGAGGCCATCGACAAGTGCGCCAAGGTGCTGGAGTGGGGCTATCCGGGCGGTCCAGTCGTCGACAAATATGCCCGACAAGGCAATCCAAAGGCGTTCACTTTTGCCGAGCCTCATATTCCAGGGCTCAACTATAGTTTCTCCGGATTCAAGACCAGCTTCCTCTATAGCTTGCGCAAGTGGGTGGCTGCCGACCCAGACTTCGTGGAGAAAAACAAGTTTGACTTGGCTGCCAGCATCGAGTTTACCATCGTAGACATCTTGATGAAGAAACTGCGCATGGCCGTCAAGCAGACGGGCATCAAGCATGTGGCCGTGGCAGGCGGCGTGTCGGCCAACAATGGATTGCGCAATGCTTTCCATGATCATGCCAAGCGATATGGCTGGACCATATACATACCAAAGTTCAGCTATACGACTGATAATGCGGCTATGATTGGATGCGTCGGTACATTTAAGTATCGCGACAACGACTTCGCCACCATCGACTTGCCAGCCTACTCGAAAGTAACATTTAAGTAAAGAACATATCATGGAATTTGAATCAAAGATATTGAGTAAGAGCATCTCCGAGCTGCTCTACAATAGCGATAAGACTTTGGCCACGGCGGAAAGCTGTACCGGCGGTCGTATCGCAGAGTCTATCATCTCCATCCCAGGTGCCTCCAATTATTTCAAGGGAGGCGTCGTCTCCTATACCAACGAGGTCAAGGAGAACATCCTGGGGGTGAGCCACCAAGTGCTTGAGGAGCAAACCGCTGTTTGCGAAGAGGTGGCCAAGGAAATGGTACTGGGTGCCATCAAGGCATTGAACGTGGACTATGCCATCTCTGCTACGGGCGTGGCCGGACCAACAGGAGGAACCCCTGAGATTCCAGTGGGAACCATCTGGATCGGTTACGGTAGCAAGGATGATGTCCGCACCCTCAAGCTGACCGAGGACTTCGGTCGTGACATTAATCTGGCGATTGCCACGAACACGGCATTGAAGTCTATGGTCGCTTTTCTGAATGACCATAAAGAAGATTTGAAAAATGAATAGTTTTTTAAGCTAGAATCTCAACATAGCGATGTTGACAACTGACAAAGCGGGCTTGTGAAAGTCCGCTTTTTTTGCGATAAGGAAGCCAGAAAAGTGATTCGGAGGTGAAAAAATGCCGCCGAATAGCAAAAAATACTTAAAAGATGGCTTTCTCGGGTAGAATATTTTGTATATACAAGAAATATTTGTAATTTTGCACTCTGTTTGGAATAGGTATCAATTAACGAATTAGAAAATTAAAGATAGAAATGTCTA
>DHMR01000054.1:7465-11851 GCA_002405875.1 bacterium UBA4637 | reverse complement strand
GCCGTGGCGATGCCAACGATGGCACAGAAGGCGAAGATCTTGAGCAATGGCTATCCATTCACTCAAGTTCCATTCACCAGTGTGAAGATTTCGCAGAACACATTCTGGGGTGCCCGCTTGAAGGCAGCTCGTGAGGTAACTGTGCCTCTGGCTTTCAGCAAGTGCCAGAGCGAACACCGTTACAAGAATTTCGAGATGGCTGCTTATACCTTGCAGCATCCTAACCACAAGGGATTGGATACACCAGAGTGGGACGTGAGCAAGATTATGGGTTACTCTTTCGATGACACCGATGTATATAAGACCATCGAGGGAGCTAGCTATATCCTTCAGACTTACCCAGACAAGAAGTTGAAGGCTTATATCGACAGTGTGCTCGATGTAGTGGGCGCAGCCCAAGAGCCTGATGGCTATCTCTATACCGCTCGCACCATCAACCCAAAGCATCCACATCAATGGTCTGGCGACAAGCGTTGGGTGAAGGACGAGGACTTGAGCCATGAGCTCTACAACCTCGGTCACATGGTAGATGCAGCGTGCGCTCACTATCAGGCTACGGGTAGCACCAAATTCCTGAATATCGCCAAGCGTTATGCTGATTGTGTAGTCAAGGAAGTAGGTCCTAAGGAGGGGCAGGCTACCATCGTGCCAGGTCACCAGATTGCAGAGATGGCCTTGGCTCGTCTCTATACCTTGACAGGCGAGAAGAAGTATCTCGATGAGGCTAAGTATCTGCTCGACTATCGTGGTAAGACTCATATCCGCAATTCATATTCACAGAGTCAGGTACCAATCTTGGAACAGAAAGAGGCTGTAGGCCATGCTGTTCGTGCAGGCTATATGTATGCCGGCATCGCCGATGTGGCTGCCTTGACCAAGGATTCTGCCTATATGCAGGTCATCGACCGCATCTTCAATAATATCGTGGGCAAGAAGTACTATCTCACAGGTGGTGTAGGCGCACGTCATTGGGGCGAGGCTTTCGGCGAGAACTACGAGTTGCCAAACATGACTGCCTACAACGAGACTTGCGCAGCCATCTCTATGGTTTACCTCTTCGAGCGTATGTTCTTGCTTCATGGCGAGAGCAAGTACATCGACTGTTTGGAGCGCACCTTATATAATGGTGTCATCTCAGGTATGAGCATGGACGGTGGACGTTTCTTCTATCCTAACCCACTGTCAAGCGATGGCAAGTATGCCTTCAACGCCGACAACACCAAGACTCGCCAGCCTTGGTTCGGATGCGCTTGCTGCCCTAGCAACTTGTGTCGTTTCATCCCTTCCGTTCCTGGTTATCTCTATGGCGTGAAGGACAACAATATCTACGTGAACCTCTTCGCAGGCAACACCTCTACCATCAAGGTACAAGGCAAGGATGTAGTTCTCGAAGAGACCACCGAGTATCCTTGGAACGGCGACATCAAGATTGCAGTGAAGAAGAGTGGTGTGAAGAATGCCAACTTGCTCGTTCGTATCCCAGGATGGGTTCGCAATCAGGTGGTGCCTAGTGACCTCTATAAGTATAGCGATGCCGAGAAACCTGCTTACACAGTAACCGTGAATGGCAAGGCTGTGGAGGCTGACCTCGATGCCAACAAGGGCTATCTGCCAGTGAAGAATATCAAGAAGGGCGATGTCATCCGCATCCATTTCGACATGCCTGTCCGCACAGTGGTAGCTAATAACAAGGTAGCTGATGACAAGGGCAAGGTAGCAGTAGAGCGTGGTCCATTGGTATATTGCGCTGAGGCTGTGGATAATAGCAACGAGCCTGTGCTTCGTGCCGTAGTGGCTAAGAAGCCAACCTTCACATTGGTTGATAACTACAGCATCCAGAACACAGAGACAAAGGGTGCTCCAGCCTTCTCGGTAAAGGCCATCAAGACTGATGCGCAGGTATTGGAAGAGGGTGCCAACGGCATCTCTGTTAAGAACGACAAGCTGACCTTGATTCCTTACTATGCTTGGAATCATCGTGGCGCCAACGAAATGAACGTTTGGTTCATCCAGAACTTGTCTATGTTGGATAAGTAATAAGGTAAAATATAATAAATAAGGGAATATATTGCTGAAAAATAGCGATATATTCCCTATTTTTATTGATTATTGTTCTTAGTTTTACTTTATTCTTCTTACTTTTGCAGAAGAAAATAACAATCTAAACACTTAATTTCATAATGAATCATAAGATAAGAAGAATAACAAAACTTTTGATGTTCGTGTGTTTACTGTTTGTCTCTTGTTCGATGCAAGCGCAAACGGAGTTCACCCCTTTCCCAAAGGCTAAGGATAAGTATTGGCAGAAGCAAGTGCCCCTTGCCATGCGCAACGACTATATCCGATTGGGCAATCTTTATAACAACAAGCCTTGGAATGCTATCCCTAGTTCGGTGTTCGCCGAGTTCCGCACCAATGGTAATCGCACCCGATACGAGGCGGCGAGCTTCGGTATCCGCAAGCAATTCGTGTGCTTGGTGATGGCGGAAATCATGCAGGGCAGGGGGCGTTTCTTGTCTTCCATCCGCAAGGGAATCCATTATTTCATCGAGAAAGAACCATGGTGGGGAATCCCTGCCCATTATCCCAAGGACCATCCCGAGCGAGACATCCAGCCAGTGGACCTCTTCAATGCCGAGACTGCCGCAATGCTTGCTTGGACTCTCTATATGCTCGAAGATGAAATCGACAAGAAGGAAAAAGGGCTTTCGAATGCCGTTAGAATGGAGATAGAACGACGTTTCTTGGAGCCAACCCTGAACCAACCGCAAGGCTGGAAGAACAATGCCAACAACTGGAATACTTGGATTACGAGCAACTGGCTGGAGACGGTGCTCATCTGTGAACAGGACAGCAAAAAACGTGATGCAGCCTTCAAGGGCGTGCAGCAATGCTTGCGTACCTTTATGAAGGGCTACCCAGACGATGGCGGGTGCGAGGAAGGTGTGAACTATTGGGATTGTGCCGGAGCCTCGTTTTTCGAGTCGCTTTACTTTATGCAGTTTGCGCCGAAGCAGGCTCAGTTGGAACTGAACGATGCGCAGAAAAAAAAGGTGGAGAACATGGGGCGTTTCATCACCACGATGTATATCGACGACCTTACCTTCGTGAATTTCTCGGATGCCCAGGCGAAGAATACGCCCAACATCAACATCCTCTTCCCATACGGTGCCTATCTCCAGAACGAGCAGATGATGCAGTTGGCTGCATACGTGGGCAAGAAATATCTGTACTTGCAGAAGCCATCTACGCTCTTCTTGCAGTCGGGCAACTATCCTAAGTTGGGCAGGGAGCTGATGCTCCTCTCCATGTTGCCTCAGTATCAGCAGACCCAGGCGGTGCAGCCTAAAACGGAGGATGCTTATCTAGCAGCCTCCCAAATTATGGTGGCGAGCAATAAGCATTGGTTCGTGGCTGCCAAGGGTGGCAACAATGCCGAGAGCCACAACCACAACGACATCGGCAACTTCATCGTTTATCACAACAATCAGCCTGTTGTCATCGACTTGGGGAGAGACACCTATACCTCCCAGTCGTTTAGCTCTCGTCGCTTCGAACTGATGAATTGTCGTTCGGCTTATCACAATGTTCCGATTATCAACGGTATGGAGCAGAAAGAAGGCAAAAAGTATCGTGCCGACAAGGTGAGCCACATTACCAATGAAAACGTATCGTCTCTTACGCTGAATCTGGAGAAGGCTTATCAAGAAGCAGCTCATGTGGATAGTTGGAGACGCACTGTCTCGCTGGATAGGGAATACGACTGGATAGAAGTGACCGAGCAATACAAGCTCGATTCCTTGGAAATTGAGAAAGACCGCTTGAATGGTCAGGTCTTCGATAACCAAATCATCCTTATGGCGTATGGCAAGCCTGTGGTGCAGAAGGCAGGTCGCATCTTGTTGCAGAATGGTGCTGTTCGCTTGGAATATGATGCTCAGTATCTTTCTGCTTCTGTGGAAAAGGTGCAGATGACGGATGGCATCATGAAGACGCAGTGGAAAGACAACGTGTATCGCATCATCCTCCGTTTGAACGACAACTATCCGATGGCGAGGGTGAAGTATCGGTTTGTGGAGGCAAAATAGTAAAGTGAAGAGTCGTTATTTTGCGCGAAACGATATTTTTAGTATCTTTGCAGCGAAATAACGACATTATTATGGCACAGAAAATCATCGGGAGAGAGCTAGTCCTTGGAAAAGTAGGAAAGAGAAAGATGGGGCGCAAATCGACTTGGTTATCGACCGTGCCGATCACGTCACTAAATTCAGCGAGTATGCCGGGAGAATTCAAAAAGTAATCACGATGGAAGACATGTTCAAGTAAGCCTGTCCTTATGTCAAAACTCCGGACTTTTTCTTTCCTGCCATTCCCGGGCAGTTTACT
>DHMR01000054.1:0-7412 GCA_002405875.1 bacterium UBA4637 | reverse complement strand
AGTAAACTGCCCGGGAATGGCAGAAAACGGAATGTCGTGAGGCAGGATTTGGAAGAAGCCCGACAGAATTTTTAATAGGCTTCGTTTGGGAATCCTTCTTTTCCAGTTCCTTCCATTTCTGTTTTCTATTACCCACTACACCCTGCCATACGTAACATGTTGAACCATAGATGGTTTAGAAGGGTGTAGTGTGCTCGCGGACATTACACCCACACTACACTACATTACACCCTTGTATGAAAACGACAGGTGTAATGTGGTGTAGTGTGGGTGCAGTGTTGGTTACGACACTACACTCGTTTAACAACCTGTCTGTTAGTGGTTTACATACTGTTGGGTGTAGTGTGTAATAGAAAAGAGAAACTTTAGTTTTTCGTTCAAGAGTTCTTTAGCTTTTCTGCATATTCCCTAGGATAAATTCCGAATTCCTTCTTGAAGCACTTCGAGAAATACTTCGGTGTGTTGAAGCCTACTCTCGTCGCCACTTCGCTTATCAATATGTTAGGGTCCGCTTGCATCATGCGCTGGGCTTCCTTCATTCGGATGGCGGTGATAAATTCTACTACCGTCTGCCCAGTGGTTGCTTTCACCTTATTATATAGGGTAGATTCACCCATCGCCATATCCTTGGCAAACGACTTGCGGTTGTACTCCGAGTCGTCGAGATGCTGCATCACCATCTCAGTGGCACGAGTGATGAATGCTTGGTCCGGGTTGCTGAGGTGTGCATCCACATCGTTTTCGTCTCTTGTGTTGGTGGAGAGCGACACTTCGTTTTCAATCTTCTCTATGATGCGCTTTCGGTTTGCGAGCAGGGCGTTGATGCGAACCTCCAGTTCCTCAAACTTGAATGGCTTGGTGATGTAGGCATCCGCCCCGATGCTGTAAGCATCGGTCTTGTCCTCGTCCTTGTTCTTGGCGGTGAGCAGGATGACAGGCAACTGCCAGAAGCTCTTGTCGCCCTTGATTCGCTGGGTCAGTTCGATGCCGTCCATCACAGGCATCATCACGTCGCTCACTACAAGGTCGAGTTGCTCCTTCATGATGACGTTCAAGGCTTGCTTGCCGTTCTTGGCGGTAAACACATGATAGTTCTTGCTTAATACTTGCAGCATCAGCGCCAAGAGTTCTTCGTTGTCTTCCACCACTAGAATCTTGCTCACGTTCTTCCTGATGAAGATGCTCTGGTGTAAAGGAGTGAGATTCGTTTTCTCCTTCTCATCTTCTAGTGGCACAAGCTTGTTTGTTGGTGCTGTAGATTGGATAACCTCTAAATCCACAGCTTTGCTCTTGCCCGATTGGTCTATCTCTTGTGGGGCGTAAGAACTCTTCTTGACGGGGATGGTTACGATGAATGTAGTACCTTCTCCCTCGGTGCTCTCACAGAGGATGTTGCCACGGTGCAGTTTCACGAGGTCGTGGGTCAAGGAAAGACCGATGCCTGTGCCTGGTTGCTTTTGCTTGCGGTAGTCGCCATCGAAGAAGCGGGTGTAGAGATGTTTTAGCTTGTCTTTCGACATGCCGATGCCGTTGTCTGCGATGCTGATGACGGCTTGCTCCTTGTTGAGGCTGAGCTTCACGTCAATCTTGCCTCCAGCTTTATTATATTTGATGGCGTTGGAGAGCAAGTTGTAGAGAATTTTGTCTAGTTTGTCGTTGTCGAACCAAGCCTGTCCATCCCCTCTTGTTGGCTTTTCGAGGCTCAATGTGATGCGCTGGTGTTCAGCCATCGGACGTATGTTTTCTACGGCTTTCTCCACAAAAGAAATTATGTCGTTTTTACTTACGAGCAGTCGCAGTTGTCCTGCCTGCGACTTTCTCACTTCCAGAATTTGTCGCAGGAGTCGGGTGGTGCGGCTGATGTTGCTGTCCATCACTTGGTAGTCTCCCTCGTATTGTGGTGCCATCTCCTTGAGCTTGTAGATGGTGGCGGATATGACTGTGAGCGGCGTGAGCAGCTCGTGGGTGATGTTGGTGAGGATAACGCCCATCTGCAAGCTGTTCTTCGTCTTCAGATGGTCTTTGTACCATCTGGCAGTGGCAAAGATTCCGCCTATGAACATTAGAATGTAGAGCATATAGAAGGTGCGGGAGGCATACCATGGCGGCAAGACCTTGATGGTGATGGTGTAGGGTAAATCCTGCCAATGCCCGTAGCCGTCATTCGCCTTGATACGCAAAGTGTAGTTGCCAGAAGGCAGGTTTTGGAAAGAGGCTTTGTGTATTCCCCCATTGCAGTATTGCCAATCGTCATCATATCCTTCCAACATGTAGGCATATACGTTTTTCTCAGTGTTGCCGTAGGTGAGAAGAGCGAACTCTACGACGAATTTCTTCACTTTGGCAGGTATCGTGAGCTGACGTGTATAGTTGGGCATTTCTTTCGATATGTCTTCTTTGTCGGCTGAGTCGAGTTGCGAGAAAGGCTGGTCGTCCACAATCACATCTGTAATCACTAGGTTGGATCTTTTCTTCTTGCTCTTTCCTGATTCCTGAGAAGGTATAAAAGAGAAGATGCTAGTGCGGCTTCCGAAGAAAATCTCTTTGCCATGTTTACATGTTGTGTTGGGAGAGAAAAGCACGTCGCCGAGTCCGTCTTCACTTGTAAAGTAGCTGATGTCTTGTGGCTTGTCGTTGTTCTTCTCCATGATGATGTGGACGAGAGCGTAGTCGGTGGTGAGCCAAAGACCTCCTAAATCATCTTCCGTGATGGCGTGGACTCGGTCGCCAGGCAAGTGGTATTCCCGATTTTTCGGTTCAAAGCTGTCGTTCTCCTTATTATATAAAAAGAGACCACCACTATTGGAGATAGCCCAGAGTCTGCCCTCGTAATCCTCCATACAGGCAGTAGCATCGTTTATTGAGAAATTGTGGTGCGTTGGGTTGTATTGCTTGTATCTCAAAGCCTTGTTGTTTAGAGGGTTGCCAGATACACGAATGATGCCTTCGTTGTCGGTGGCAAGCCAGATGTTGCCTTCTTTGTCTTGTGAGATATGGCGGATGTCGCAGTTGCTGTAGTCTTGCTTGCCTTCCTTCAATGTGATGATTGAGCTATGGTTGTTGGCATCTATGGTACTCAGACCGTTACGATGCCCAATCCACATCGTCTTGTCTCTTGACTCAAAGGTAGTGTTAACAAAGTCTTCTTTGATAACCGTTGGGTGGGTTTCGTGTTTAAGCTGGTAGGCTGGTTTCCCCACAGGCTTTACGATGACTCCATAACTATTGGTGGCAAACCAGGTTTCCCCGTTGCTTCTTCGGGTTATGCTTGATATACTAGTAGTTAGCACTCTTGCAGGAATGTCGGCAAACCCGGGAATCTCTTGATTGAATAGGGTGCTGCCTGTCCTCCTGTTGTATAGGGCGATGCCGTATGGGTTCAGTCCTAGCCAAAAGTTTTCTCCATCTGTAGTGAAAATGGAGTATATGTAGTTAATGGTGAGACGAGTGTGGCTGGTGTCCAGTTCCCATAGCTTGAATGCCGATGGTTGGGTGTTTACTTGCAATATGCCATTGTTTTGGGTGCATAGCCAAATGTTGCCATAGCCGTCTGTGGCGATGTCATTGTTGAAGTTGAGCCAGTTGCCCCCAATGTTAGTGTAGCTTTTCCATTCTGAGTTTGGCGTATCTTCGTCAAGATAGCACACGCCTTCTCGTGTACATGCCCAGAGACACTTGGTCACAGGGTCATGTACAATCTTATAGTAGGTGTCGAAATGGCTGGTAGTGTATGGATATTGGTGTATCTTAGGATGCCTGATGTTTTGAGGATTATCCATTCTGATGATACCGTAGCCCCAAGTGCCAATCCACAGGCGTTGACGATTGTCAAGATAAAGAGAGTAGGCCGAGTTGGTGGCGTTGAGTTTGGGATAACGATAGAAGGTGTGGGTTCCTCGATGTAAGCGCAAGAGACCTGCTGCCCATGTTCCTATTATCAAATCGCCGTTCACGTCTTCCACGATGGCTTTCACGCTATAATTGTACATTGGATTTTTACCCCCCCCATTCATCTATAAGACAGCTGTTCTTGCTATTATAGGTATAGAATGTTTCCGTCTTAGCATTGAAAATGGAGAGGCCTCCATCTGTTCCTATCCAAAGCGTACCGTCTTTACTTACGAAAAGCATGTAGATGATACGTTGTGATTCTTCTGGCATGAAATAGGTCTTGAATTCGCCAGTGCGTTTATTCATTCTTACCAGTCCGTTTCGGGTACCTAGCCATAAGTTGTTGTTATGGTCTTCTGCTATGGAACGTATCGTGTTGTTAGGCAGAATGCCAGGTTGGTAGGCACTTGCCCTATAGGTCTTCACTTGATAACCATCATAGGATTTCACACCTGCGTTGGTGCCTACCCACATCATTCCTTCTTTGTCGAAGAACATGCAGTTCGCCTCTTCTGTAGGTGCAATGGTGATGGGTGGAAGATAACGATAAGGAAAATCCTGTGCCTTCGCTGTTGTGGCGAGGCATGCAAAAACGATAAGGATATATCTGTAGAGATTCTTCATGCTTATATATTCAAGTTGGTCAATTCGAAAATGCAGATGCAAAGATAAACATAAAAAGGGAAAAATCATTTAAATATGTACTTTTTAACGAATTGTTCCCCCGAAAACCTTTATTTTTGCCTATGTTGGACACAAATCGTTATAATTTTGCACTCGACAACAACTAATGATATTAAATGTTTCTAACTTATGAGATATAAAATTTTAGGTTTATTAGGTTTGTTAAGTTTGGCTTCGCTCCAAAATCTTCAAGCACAGGTAGTGGAGGGGTATCACTTGGTATGGAATGATGAATTCGACCATGGTGATACCCCCGATACCACGAAATGGCAGTTTGAGGAAGGTTACAAGCGAAATCATGAGTGGCAGTATTATCAAAAAGACAATGCACGAATACACGATGGCATCCTTACTATCACTGCACGTCCTGAAGATGGTAGCAGAATAGTTGAAGGCAAAAAGCTAGAATGTACCTCTTCGAGTATCAATACCCGAGGAAAGTTTGAGTTTCTCTATGGCAGGATGGAGGTTCGAGCTAGAATACCTTATAGTAAAGGCGCATGGCCGGCAATTTGGTTGCTTGGCAGCACTTGGGAGTGGCCATCTGGTGGTGAGATAGACGTGATGGAGTTTTATCACAAGCAAGGGATTCCTCATATCTTGGCAAACTTTGCGTATGGTACTAATCAGCGATGGAATGCGGCTTGGAAGTCTCAGGCTATCCCTTATTCTCATTTCTTGGAGAAAGATCCTTATTTCTGCGACAAATTTCATGTTTGGCGTATGGACTGGGATGAGAAAGAAATAAGTATCTATCTAGATGATGAACTATTGAATAAGGTGAATGTCGATGATACTCGCAATCAGAAATTAGGCGATTATAAGAGTCCATTTCGGACACCTCAATACATTTTGCTCAATCTTGCCATGGGAGGAGATAATGGCGGAGAGGTGGATATGAGTTCATTGCCTGTGTGCTATGACATAGATTATGTCCGTGTTTATAAGAAAAATTAAGCAAATGCAGACTAAAAACTGATAAAATGAGCGAAATGTTTCCTTGTTTTGTCTAATAGTTCCCTTGTAAATTACAAAAAAATACGAATTTTGCAACAGAATTTTAGAAATAATAACTAACTGATAAAATACAACTAAATGAAAAATGTAAATCTAAAAACTTCGTCACGAAGTCTATTTTTCATGATGGCAATGTCAGCAGGGTTGACATTGTTGCCACAGGAGTTGTTGGCTGTACAGAACAGTATACAGGCTGTGCAGCAGAATGGCCAGGTGGAAGGAGTGGTAAAGGACACGAATGGTGAGCCTATCATTGGTGCAACAGTCCGAGTTGTTGGTACTAAAATTGCAACAGTTACCGACTTCGATGGTAAATTCAGCTTGAATGCCAAGAGTGGTCAGAGTTTGCAGGTAACCTATGTTGGTTGCAAGCCAAAGACTGTGAAAGTGTCTCGTGGTGCCATCAATGTAGTACTTGAGGATGATTCTCAAGTATTAAAAGATGTACAGGTGGTTGCTTATGGTGTACAGAAGAAGGTAACCGTGACAGGTGCCATCTCTAACATCAATGGTAGCGAGTTGACGAAGGTTCCAACCGGTTCCATCAACAACATGCTTTCTGGTGTTGTTCCAGGTCTTTCTTCCGTACAGTATTCTGGTGAGCCAGGAGCTGATGCGGCAACTATCTTGGTACGTGGTCAGGCTACCACCAACAATTCAGCCCCTTTGATTCAGGTGGATGGTGTGGAGCGAGACTTCAACGATATCGACCCTAGCGAAATCGAGAGCATAACCGTGTTGAAGGATGCTTCGGCTACAGCCGTATTTGGTGTGCGTGGTGCCAATGGTGTTATCCTCGTTACTACCAAGCGTGGTAAGGAAGGAAAGGCAAAGATTTCGGCTACAACCTCTATGAGTGTTATCGTACCAACTCAAACTGTCGAATTGGCTAATGCTTATGAGTATGCCACCTATTATAATATGCAGAAGTTGAACGATGGTGCGGCAGCTGCTCCATTTTCTGATCAGATTCTTCAGAAATTTAAGGATCATTCCGATCCTCTTCGTTTCCCTGATACAGATTGGATAGATTATTGCTTCAAGAACCATGCCATCCAGACACAGCACAATGTGAATATTTCTGGTGGTACAGACCGTATGCGCTACTTCGTGTCTGTAGGTGCCTTTACACAGGATGGTCTCTTCAAACAGCAGTCTTTGCCATACGACTTCAATTTTAAGTATCAGCGATTCAACTATCGTGCGAACTTAGACTTTAATGTTACCAAGACCACAACGATTAGCGTAAATCTCGGTGGTCGTGTGGATACAAAGAACACTCCTTACTCAGGTGAGGATAACAATCAGTTGTTCCGTAAGTTGTATTGGGCAACTCCATTCTCTAGTCCAGGTGTCATCAATGGTAAGTTCTTAAAGGCTGGTACTGATTATAATGATTGTGACAATATGCCGTTCTTGGGAGCAACAGGTCTTGACTCTTATTATGGCAAGGGATATATGTCAAAGAATACCAATACACTGAATGCCGATGTTGTGTTGAACCAAAAGCTCGATATGATAACCAAAGGATTGTCATTCAAGTTGAAAGGCTCTTATAACAGTAGTTATAGTGTTACTAAGCAGCGTGGCGCATCAGCTGCTTATTATACTCCTGTAATGCAACCTGATGGAACAGTGGAATATCGCAAGAATGGTAGTGATACTCAATTGGGATATAGTGAGGGCTTTGGTAAAGGCCGTAACTGGTATTTCGAGACCAGTTTGAACTATAATCGCAATTTCGGTTTGCATCATATTGGCGGATTGGTGCTCTACAATCAGTCTAAGTATTATTATCCATCCACTTATTCTTCTATTCC
>DHMR01000021.1 GCA_002405875.1 bacterium UBA4637 | reverse complement strand
AATATTTAGCAACTCGTCCTATCTCTCTTAGGAGTAGAATCTATGTTAATGAAAAGAGAGAAGTGCGGATGTCTGTTTGCGCTCTTGACTTCAAGCGACTTACCGATGTCAGCAGGCGCAATCCACTCAAGAATGGCAAGCATCACCGCACTCTTTCGATTTCGGGTGCAAAGGTACGGAGTTTTAAAATTTCTTGCAATACTTAAAAGTTGGTAAACTGCCGCATCCCCATTTCTAGGTATTGCAAGTTTCAATTCTTTTTTGTAACTTTGCCGCCGAATCGATGACATATTTTTGTGCCAATCGAATACAGGACATTATGAATGTTTTCAAATTATAGGTAACAAAGATGAAGAATCAGAAGATGTATGAGGCTGATGACAAGATGATCAGCATCATTCGTGACAATTACAACATCTTGCAGAGCCTGGGTAGCTTTGGCATCAATCTGGGCTTTGGCGACAAGACTGTCAAGGAGGTGTGCGAGGAACAGAATGTGGATACTTACACGTTCCTCGCTGTAGTCAACTTTACTATCAATGGATATAAGGAATACGACAACGCTGATAGGTTGTCGTTGCCTACTTTGTTGCATTATCTCAAGGCTTCCCATGCCTACTATATAGATTTCCAACTTCCGTTCATTCGCAAGGAGTTGGTTGAGGCACTTGATGAGAACGACAACCTGGCTCGTCTTATCTTGAAGTTGTATGATGATTATGCCCACAGCATCACCAATCACATGAAGTATGAGGAAAAAATGGTATTCCCTTATGTTCAAGCACTTATAGACGGAAATGCAACCAGCAATTTCGACATAGAGACCTTTTCGAAGCATCATGTGCAGGTCGACCAAAAACTCAAGGAACTTAAGAGTATTATCATCAAATATCTTCCTTCTGATGGGCTTCACAACAACCAACTCAGTGCCACGCTCTATGACATCTATAATAATGAGGAATGGCTTGCTCACCACTCGGAAGTGGAGGAAGAAATTTTCATTCCAGCCGTCAGAAATGAGGAGCGCAAGCTGAAACAAAATGATGTGAGTGCCAAGATTTCAAGTATGATATCCCAGGCTCCTCAGAGTGATGAACAGTTGAGTGATCGTGAGAAAGATGTCATCGTCGCCTTGGTACAAGGAATGACCAATAAGGAGATTGCTGACCACCTCTTTATTTCCATCAATACCGTTATTACCCATCGACGGAATATCGCCCGCAAGTTGCAGATTCATTCCCCTGCTGGTCTTACTATTTATGCTATAGTAAATAATTTGGTCGACATTTCGACCGTGAAGTTATAGAATTCTCTTTTTCAGATGATTATTTTGGGGAAGATGCTATCCCCATTCCTAGGTATAGGCAAAAGGAAAAGCCTCTCATCATGTCCATGTGATGAGAGGCTTTTTCATGATTTATGAGGATGGTTATCTATTTGTAGGTATGTTTTTTCATGATTTATGAGAGTATTAGATGTGATTGATGTCGACAAGACCGTGGGTTACCGCATAAATGGTGAGGGCTGCCACTGATTTTAGCCCCAATTTTTCTTGGATTTTCTTTCGATGGGTGATGACAGTAGTCAATCCAATGCAAAGTTGGTCGGCAATTTCCTTGTTGATTTTCCCTTTTGCAACGAGAGCCAGCACCTCTGTCTCTCGGTCGGATAGTTTCTTTTCATCATTTTTCTCATCCATTTTGGGTAAGTGCTCGCCATGTGGATGTCCTTGTTGTTGTAAGGAAAGTAGTTCTTTGATGAGCATACTCTCTGATACGCAAACACTGATGCAATGGAAATTGTTCAACTGTGACTTCGGGTCATTGCTTGGAGTCAGCACAATGGTCTTGTGTTTGTGGTTTAAGAAGAATGAACGATTGGCCAGAACAATCTGCATAGACACAAAATAGTGCATGTATTGCTCTGGTTTGTTGGCCTCAAATTCACCAAAGGTACCAAAGGCTTTGACGGATGCGAAAGGCATGGCTGTCTCTAGCAATTGCTTGAGCCCCATAGCTGCGAGTGTATTGCTTTCTATAATTGCCAAGACGGGTAGGAAAGTTTTCTTGTCTGCAGGATGACCTAGCCCGCTCTTTGTTTGTTTCTTTTCTTCGTTCATCTTTTGTCTATTTGATATTTTGTTTACAATTCTCTTAAGCTTGTTGGTGGCTGTCTGCGTTCCTTTCGATTTGCTCAGACCCACTTTTATTTTTTCCTCGGGAGGGAAAAAATAATTCCACGGGATGTTTTGTTTTTTCCCTTCCGAGGAAAAGAAAAATCTCTCAGGACCTAGAAGAGCATGTCTGAGAATATTTCTTGACATTCTTGGATTCTCTGGATATCTCTCGAGGAATGACTTTTAAAGAAATGGTGTCAATAGTTTGGCAGCAAACCATCCCCTGAACCGTTGCCATCCGGTTCGCCACTCTCGCCAGTTTTGCTCGTTAAGCAAGAAACTGTCTTTCTTCTCTCCATCGAAGAGATTCACTAATTGTTGAGTCGTATGGGGGTCTATGATAACAGCATTCTCCTCATAGTCCCATCTCAAGGAACGGGCATTGAGGTTGGCGCTGCCCACGGTACAGAACTTGCCATCCACCATGATGATCTTGGTGTGGTGGAAACCTGGTGTATACATCCAGATATGGCATCCTGCCTTCATCAGTTTGTGGGCATTGTAGAAACCACAATCTGGCGTCAGTGGAATGTCACTCTTGGTGGATAGCATAATCTCCACTTTTACCCCTCTCTTGACTGCATTCTTCAATGCTTTCTTGAGCGCATGGCTCAGCGTGAAGTAAGGACTGATGATCTTGATGCTGTCCTGGGCATCATTGATGGCGTGTACGTAGAAGTACCGGATGATATCTTTGGATATATGAGGTTCACGATTGATGATGCCTACCATTTTCTTGTAGGCTGTGGCTGTGGTGTCCGGCTTGAGATTCTTGACGAGATAATCCTTTTTACTCGCTCTGTAGTACTCCGCCCCATGAATATTTTGTCCGCTGACTTTGTTCCACATCTTGAGAAATATCTTTTGAAGCGTGTTGACCTCACTGCCATCAATCCGACAATGCATGTCATGCCATTCACCCACGACTTTTGTACCTTTTATATAATAGTCGGCTACATTCATGCCGCCGGTATAGGCTATTTGTCCATCTATCACTACAATCTTGCGATGGTCGCGATTGAACACAGCGTTGATCCATGGAAATTTCATCGGTTTGTATTCATAAATCTCGATGCCCATCTCTCGAATCTTCTTGAGATGCTTTTTGCGTAGGGGTTGATTGTTGGAGGCATTTCCAAAACCATCGAATAGGGCGCGTACCTTGACACCTTCTTTTACTTTTTCTCCCAAGAGTTCGAAAAGAAGATTGGCAATGCTGTCGTTTCTGAAATTAAAATATTCGAGATGGACGCTACGCTTGGCTTGTCGTATGGCTTGAAACATGTCATCGAATTTCTCCTGACCAGTCATCAATAGGGTAACAGAATTATCATGAGAAAAGCTGACACCTTTCCCACGAAGCTGGTTTACTATCAATGAGTCGCTTGTCTGTGCGCTGCACAGCGAACTGGCAAGCCATAAAAAAGTTGTAATTATTAATAAATGTCTGAGTCTCATTCTGTAATTCAACATTCAACACTTAACATTTAAATTCTCTATTATACCATGCAAGCGTAGTGGTCAACAACGCCTTTCAGATGGTTCTCTTTATCCACAACGAGTACGGTGTGTACTTTGTTCTTGTGCATAATCTTTAATATTTCCGTAATCTTGGTGGACGGGAGTACGGTCTTTGGGGACGTGGTCATGATGTCGCTCACGGTCTTGTTGAAGAATTGCGCCTGCCATTTCTCCATGGCTCGGCGGATGTCTCCATCTGTGATAAGCCCGATAACCTTGTTGTTTTCGTCTACGGAAACACCTAGTCCCAACTTGCCTTTGCTCACGTGGATGATAGCTTCGCCAAGGTGCATTTCCTTCGGAATGATAGGCAGCTCATCACTTCGCATCACGTCTTCTGCTGTCGTCAAAAGGCGTTTGCCTAGTTCGCCTCCTGGGTGGAATTGGGCAAAGTCACGTGGCTTGAAGTGGCGTACTTGCATGAGGGCTATGGCGAGAGCGTCCCCCATGGCCAAGGCGGCAGTTGTGCTGCTGGTAGGGGCGAGGTTAAGTGGGCAAGCCTCCTTTTTCACCTTCACAGTGATATGATAGTTGGAGTATTTGGCCAGTAATGACTTGGGGTTGCCTGTGATGGAAATGATAGGTATATTCATGTGGAGCACCATGGGAATGAAGCGCAGCAACTCATCGGTTTGACCGCTGTTGCTCAGGGCCAATACTACATCCTTGTCTGTCATCACACCTAAGTCGCCATGATATACGTCGAGTGGATTGATATAGAATGCCGGTGTGCCAGTTGATGCCAGTGTGGCGGCAATCTTGGCTCCAACGTGTCCACTTTTGCCCACACCCGTCACTATAATCTTGCCCTTGCAATGATACATCATGTCAACAGATTTTTCAAAGTTGTCGTCCATGTACGGTATTTGGTCGAGTATGGATTGCGCCTCTTCTCTGAGGGCTTGCTCGCCCCAGAGACGTACGGTTTTGTCGTCTATATCGTTATTCTTATGAGTCATTTCTTTGCTTTTAAATTCTTCACTCTTCACTTTTCACTTCTCGTCATTTACTTAATAAGCTCGGCAATTAAGCCTTCTAGCTTGTTCAGTTCCAACATGTTGGCGGCATCGCTTTTGCCTTCGTCAGGATTAGGGTGTACTTCAAAGAAGTAGCCCGTAGCTCCAAAGGCTTTGGCTGCCTTTGCCATGGCTGGCACAAACTTGCGGTCGCCGACAGTCTTTCCGTCTCCTGCGCTAGGACGCTGCACGCTGTGGGTGCAGTCCATGATGACAGTTGGTACAATCTCCTTCATGTCGGGTATGTTGCGGAAGTCCACGACTAGATTGTTATATCCGAAACAGTTGCCACGTTCGGTGAGCCAGACTTCCTTGGCACCGCTATCTAGCGCCTTTTCCACTGGGTATTTCATGTCTCTTCCACTCAAGAATTGAGCCTTCTTGATATTCACAATCTTGCCCGATTTTGCCGCTGCAACCAAGAGATCGGTTTGTCGGCAAAGAAAGGCTGGAATTTGCAAAACATCACAAACGTCACCAGCAGCTTCCGCTTGGTAGCTCTCGTGTATGTCGGTCAAGATGCGTAGACCATATCTCTCTTTGATGTCACCCAACATTTGCAAGCCTTTTTCTAATCCAGGTCCCCTAAAGGAATGGATGGAAGTGCGATTTGCCTTGTCGAAAGATGACTTAAATATGATGTCTGTGCCGAGTTCTTGGTTGATGCGCACGAGTTCCTGAGCTACTGTTTCCAGCAATTCCATGGATTCAATGACGCAAGGTCCAGCTATAAATGTTGTCATAATTGATCATGTACAATTTTTAAATTATAATGTATAATTTGTAGTTGAGCAAGAAATACTCCTAACTCTTAACTTCTAACTCCTCACTATTCATGTTCTTGATGGTGATCTCTCGCTGCGGGAATGGTATCTCGATGCCATGCTCGTTGAGTGTGTCGTAGATGCACTCCATGATTGTGCCATCATCCGCATACTGAGTAAGCACGTTGACCCAAACCAAGACCTTGAGGGTGATGCAGTTGTCATCGAAGCTCTTCAATACGACTTTCACTCCTTTTTCATGGTAGATGCAGTCGAGCTTGGAGAGGTTCTCGATGAGTAGTTGTTTGACTTGTTTGATGTTGCTGCCGTATGCTATGCCCACTTCGAGAATATCCAATTCATAACCATGATTGCGGGTCATGTTCTTATAGTTCTTGGAGAAGAGTTGGGCATTTTGGAAAGCGATGACTGAGCCATCGGTAGCCTCCAGCATGGTCGAGGTGTAGCTGATACTGCTTACACGTCCTCGTGTGCCATCGCAGATGATATAGTCACCCACCTTGACACGTCCCATCATGAGAGATATGCCATAGTAAATGTTCTCCAAGATGTCTTTGGATGCAAAACCAAGACCCGTAGACAAGCCGGCAAAGATGGCAAGCAGCCAGGATTTGCCCACTTGGAAGAGGTTGAGGGCTATCATGAGCCAGATTCCCCAGATGATGACTTGCAGTACATTCTTGAACATGACAATCTTAGAGGCTGCTGACTGAGGGTCTTGCTTCTCAAAATGATGACGCATCAAGTCGTTTGCGGTGATGTTGATGTACTTGAAGAGGAAGTATAGGCAAGCCACTTGTGTGATGCTGTAAAGTGATGCCGTGAAATTGCTGGTCTTGATGAAGTCCTTGTTGAAAATCATCCAGGTCGTATCGCTCATGTTGAAGACATCTGCCGACCAATAGATGGCGATGATGAACGAGAGTACGCCTGCTATCGGCAAGAGCACCTGGTTGACGAAACGGAATCCCCATTTGTCGGTGATAGGCTTATGCTTTAAGTTCTTTTGCTGAGCATACACATTGAGCCAATCCTTGATGCAGGTTATACTCAAGATGCATGTCAATTGCATCATCCACCAGATGATGATCTGCACGGCGAGGAGGGTAAATCCTATCCAAGAACTGATCGTGCTTGAAGCGAACACGGCTAGGGAAACCCACGTGTATATCATGTCGTTGCGAGGTACATTTTTGTTGTGCCTCTTGATGACGTCCCATTGCCAGAGGGAACATAGTAGTAGGATAGGAGGAAATATCAAGTTGACCAAGTCGTTTGGTATCAAAATGATACGGAAAGTGATGACGATGAATCCAACCACCATCAACGGAGAGTAGATGCGGAAAGAACTCTTGATCTGTTCGTTGCTGACACGTAGCAAGAGCGAAACCAAGATGACACCTATCAACCATGCGAACTCAACTAAAAGTCCACTGGCCATGATGATGAAGTTCTGGTGGGCCATCAGGCGAATGATGCCGAGGATGACGGCAAAGGTGATGATAGTCATGGCCATAATGATGCAGGTACGCTTAGCCATGAAACTCTCTCTGCGGCTCTCGAACAGTCCTTTCTTCATCAATTGGGTGATGACGACACGAATCGTTAATAAGTTGATAAGTACAGATATAATCCCGTAGAATACGATGATGCTAAACAGAATGAAGATGATACGAACGTCCCATTGTGACATCATACCTGGGGCGGGTCTATATTTCTCTGTTACGGCACTTTTGGCTTCTTTGTAATGATTGCCCAAATTGCGTAAGATAGCGAAGTAACTGTCTCCGCCATTGTTGAAGATACTCGTTTGTATGTCTGCGTAACGCAAGTTGGCATAGTCGTTGAGAGCCTTAAGCTTTTGGTCTGTCCGGTCATAATACAGGATGTATTGCTTCAGCTGCTCTTGCTTTTCCACAAGCTGTCGGCGTATGTTGACGGCAAGTGTCAAATCGACATTGCGGTTGACCTGCGCCTCATCGCTCAAGAACATCGTGTTCATGTTGTAGAGATAATTGATGAGGGAGTCAAAGCGGGCTACTTCCGTATTGTTTTTGGCTATCATGCTGCGAAAAGGGGCAGCCTTGGACTTGAATTTGTGAAATTGATCCGTTGCTTCATGACAGGCATACGTGAGGTCGAATATGTATCCACTGCGTTGGGAATATAGCATCAGGGAGTTCTGGTCTGCTTGGGTGGTAATGGAGATGAGCTCCTTGATGACCGCTTGCTGCTGGGCTTTGGCTACCTTGTTTTGCTTTTCCAAGTCAATGTGGTACTGTGACAGCTCCGTGCGTAACATGTAGAGCGTGGTATCCAGGTTGGCTTCTTTAAGTACGGCATTGCTTGGCAGCACGAAAGCTACCATCAGCAAGATGATGATATATAGTTTCTTCTTCATAATTAGTCAATTTGAGTGCAAAGTTATGAATTATTCGTGAAAAATCAAAGAATAAAGAGGCTTTTTTGAAATATTCGCCCTTGACATGACGCTTTTTCATCTTTTTTGTCTATTTTTGCATCGTAATCTAAAGGTTGTAATATGAAAAAACTCATAGCAGATAGTGGTAGTACCAAGACGGATTGGGCTTTGGTTGATGACCAAGGCTCGGTGGTGATGACTTGTCAGACGCAAGGCATCAATCCTGTCCACATGCAAGACGCGGAGATTCTGCATGTGCTTAGTGAAGAACTTGTGCGGACCGTTCTGCCACAGGAAGTTCATTTCTATGGCAGCGGCGTGACCGATGCCATGCGTCCTCGTATGGTATCTTTGCTACAGCAGGCTTTTCCGCAAGCAAAGATAGAGGCGGAGAGCGATATGCTTGGGGCGGCACGTGCTTTGTTTGGTAATAGACCGGGCATAGCTTGTATATTGGGGACAGGGGCCAACAGTTGCCTTTATGATGGACATAAGATCGTGATGAACACTCCTCCTCTTGGGTATATCTTGGGCGATGAGGGTAGCGGAGCTGTTCTGGGCAAACTCTTCCTCAATGGTATCTTCAAGGGCACTTTGCCTGCTGTTTTTAAGAAAAAATACCTGGAATGGTCTCACTTGGATTATCCCACTATCATCCAGAAAGTGTATCGGGAGCCCCTTGCCAATCGTTATTTGGCTTCCATTTGTCCTTTTATCTCCGAGCAACTTTCCACGGCGAGCAAATATGGAAATGCCAGTGAGGAATTTGCTGATTTGATGGCGCTCTATCGCATGGTGCTCGGCAGCTTTGGTCAGTTCTATGCCAATAACATCAAGCCTTATGTTAAGTATGTAAAGACCAGCCTGGAAGATATTAGCCAGTTGGAACCTGGTGTAGTGGCATGGAATGCTTCTTTGGGCAATGTCGAGACGGTGGGATTCGTAGGCAGTATCGCTCATTATTTCGAGGCTCCGCTCAGAAATGTATTCGAGGATGAATTCCATCTGAAAATCAAGGAGATTATGAAGTCGCCGATGCCTGGATTGGTCAAGTACGCGACAGATATGAAGGCGTGAGACGGATACGCTTAGATGGAGGGCGTTTTGCTTCTCCATCTAAGTGATTCCCATAAAATCTTATGATGGTAACATAAACGTCATATCAAATTAACGAATTATCACTTTGGTAATTTTTTTTTCTTATATCTTTGCCACCGAATTGAAATCGCAACGATATCAAACTTTGAAAATCAATTTGGTAAAGGTAATGAAAAAAGTAATCTCTTTTATATTGGTTATAATGTGTCTGGGCTCCATACACGCACGGTTGGCTTTGGATAATCCTCGTATTTTACAGATGGATTTGACGGCTGCCGAATTGGCTCATTATATGGTTCCTGGTTGGAATCTCGGCAATACGATGGAGGCTTGCAACAGCAATTTTAACTTTACCAACAAGGGTGGTTTATGGAATGAAAACTCTTGGCAATCCGCCAAGACCACACAGTCTTTTATTACCTTATTAAAAGAAAAAGGCTTCAAGAGCATTCGCATTCCTTGCGGATGGGTGGCAGGACATCTTACTAATTCACAAGATATGACCATCGATGCCCAATGGATGGCGAGAGTCAAGGAAATCATCAGCTATTGTTTGAATGCCAATCTCTATGTGGTCATCAATGACCATTGGGATGGCGGTTGGCTGGAATACGATGGCTTCACCGACCAAGTAAACGTCGATGAGAAGAAAAAACAGCTTGCCAAGTTGTGGACGAACATTGCCCTAGAACTGAAAGAATATGACGAGCGTGTGATATTCGCAGGATTGAACGAACCTGGAGTAGGGGGCAAAAGTCCACAGGCTGTTGGCACGAAACTCGATGAGAAAACTCAGGTCTTTGCCAATCGGTTGCTGGAATATGAACAGGTGTTCATAGATGCCGTTCGTGCCACGGGTGGCAATAACGCCCATCGTGTATTGGTCGTTCAGACTCCTACCACTAATATCGACATCGCTTGCTCGGGCACGTTTGATGTTACCAAGTTGAAGGATTCTGCTAAGGATCGTTTGATGGTTGAGGTGCATTTCTATGATCCTTACACTTTCACAATGATGGGCAAGGATGAGAGTTGGGGCAAGGTCAACTTGTATTGGAATGGACATGCGCCTAGTAACACGGGTGATAGGACGTGTAATACGATAGGGTACAACAACCAAAATGTGAATGCCGATACTTATATCCGGAACATGATGGACAAGATGAAGACAAACTTTGTCAACCAAGGGTATCCGGTTATCATCGGTGAGTTTGGTTCCAATCATAGGGATGTCTCGAATTTTAGCGGTCGTCAAGACAAGCATGAAGAGAGCTTGCAATATTGGTACAATTGGGTGGTAAGTTCTGCGTTGAAGGCAGGTTTGGTTCCTTTTGTTTGGGACACCAATTACCAAGGCTTCCCTCGCATGACAGTTTTCAATCGAGCGAACCCTGCTGTTTCCGACACCTATATATATAAAGGTATCATGGAAGGGGTGGAGAATGGCAAGTCCGCTTTTGAACGGATTTATCCCCGGCCCTCGGAAGTGAGCACAGGAATCAAGGAAGTATCAGAAAACGGCAAAAGTAGGCACATCCGTTTTTCGCTTTATACCCTTGATGGTAGGTTAGTCAACTCGGGGCGTGAGAAGCACTCTACGAAAGAGTTGCCATCAGGGGTATATGTGCTGAATGGACGTAAATACGTGGTGAAGTGAAACTTATACACTTAAAAGAGAACTTTTCGCTACGGAAAATGGTAAGAAAAATACAAGTTTGCAAAATTGTACATGTAATTGATAAGATAGTATCATATCTTTTGAAAAATATGCTGTATCTTTGCATCTGTAAATGATAATCTTCTTGTAAAAGATGAACAATCTAAATATAAAATAATATAAACCTAAATTATTAAAGCTTATGAAAAAGTTATTTACTTTAGTGTGCGCTCTTGCTCTTGCATGTGGTGCTAATGCCCAGACAACAGAGAATCTTTCCGTTAAGATTGATGCTTACCCATGGAACTATACTGCAGATCCTGGTTCTGATATCAACTTGACTTATAGTAGCCAGTGGGGTGAGTATGGTTTGATTGGTGCAAGTAATGCCATAAACCCTGCAGATTACAAGGGCTTCAGGTTGACTTATAATTCTAATCCTGCTGCTAAAGCCGGTGAGTGGGTTCAGGTTTCTATTGGACAGACAACAGGTCAAGACCAGTATGCGGATTTAGATCCTGCTGCAACTGAGTTGAAGGCTGATTTTAATGATAATATCAAGGGCTATGAGTCTTTGACCAAGCTTAACTTGCAGGCCAAGGCTGCAAATCAAACTTTACATGTTACTGGCTTCTATTTGGTAAAGAACGATGGCACTGAAGAAGCTGTTGCTAGCTACGCTGGTGGCGGATGGGGACGTGATTTAGGACCTGCTTCTGCTCCTTCAATTTCATTTACAGGCCAGTATGGAGGCTTGGAAATCGTTACTCCAGATGCTAAGTCTTGTACCTTTAGTCATGATACAGAAAAGGATGTCGTATACTATTATACTGTAGATTTGGCAGAGCCTCTTGCTAATACATTGATGGTTGAGCTTGACGCTGCTTCAGGCGGCTTCGTATGGAATAACTATGAGGTGGGTGCACAGAAGTTGGAGTTCGAGGTAAGTGCTGCAACAGCAGTGGCTGTAAAGAAGGACGAAAATGACAATGTTGTTAGCTCTACACCAACAGATGTAGCCAAGATTTATCTCAAGGCTAATGCCAGTGATGGTTATCCATTTGCTGTTAAGGTGAATAGTATTACTCGCAAGGTAGGTACTACTACAGGACTTTCTCATGCTATTACAAATGTATCAGCAAATGTCAATGCTCCTATCTACAACCTCGCAGGTCAGCAGGTTACTAAGTCATACCAGGGCGTAGTCATTCAGAATGGAAAGAAGTTTGTTCAGAAGTAATAATAGTTTTTAGTTAGTGTAGAAAATAATGGAGGGTGGAAGTACCAGATGGGACCTCCACCCTTTTTAAAATAATCGTATGAAGAAAATATTCGTAACTCTACTCATGGTCATGACTGCTTTCAGCCTTTCGGCAAAGTCGAACTTCGTGCAAGTCAAGAATGGTCATTTTGTACGTGATGGTAAACCTTACTATTATGTAGGTACTAACTTTTGGTATGGTGCTATCCTCGGTTCGGAAGGACAGGGCGGCAATCGTGAACGCCTCTGCAAGGAATTGGACAAGATGAAGTCCATGGGAATCGACAATCTGCGTATTCTTGTCGGTTCCGATGGAAAACGAGGTGTCAAAACCAAGGTAGAACCTACTCTGCAAGAGGCTCCAGGTGTGTATAACGACACCATTTTGGCAGGACTCGACTACTTGCTCATGGAAATGGGGAAGCGTAAGATGGTGGCAGTTCTTTATCTCAACAACTCTTGGGAGTGGAGTGGTGGCTACGGCTATTATCTCCAACATGCAGGAGAGGGCATTGCCCCTCGTCCTAATGAGGACGGCTATCCTGCCTTCATGAGTTTTGTTTCAAAATATGCAACGTGCGAGAAAGCACATCAACTTTTTTACGACTATGTACGATTCATACTTACGAGAACCAATAGATATACAAAGAAAAAGTACAAAGATGACCCAGCCATCATGTCATGGCAGATAGGCAACGAGCCTCGTGCTTTCAGCAAGGAAGCTTTGCCTGCCTTCGAAAAATGGTTGGCTGAGGCTAGCAAGTTGATTCGTTCCCTCGACAAGAACCACCTGATTTCCATTGGTAGTGAGGGTAAATGGGGATGCGAGGGCGAACTCGACTGCTGGGAACGCATTTGCGGAGACAAGAACGTGGATTATTGCAATATTCACCTGTGGCCATACAACTGGAGCTGGGCAAGAAAAGACCACTTGATTGAGGATTTGGACATTTCTTGCAAGAATACAAAGGAGTATATTGACGAGCACTTGGGCGTTTGTGCCCGCATCAAGAAGCCTTTGGTGATGGAAGAGTTTGGCTATCCTCGTGACGGATTCTCTTTCTCTCCTTCCTCGACAACCCAAGGACGAGATGGCTACTACAAGTTTGTTTTCAGTCAGGTGGCTGACAATGCTGAGACGGGTGGATATTTCGCTGGATGCAACTTCTGGGGATGGGGCGGTTACGCCAATCCAAGGCACGAACAGTGGCAGGTCGGTGATGATTATACGGGCGACCCAGCACAGGAGGCACAAGGCTTGAACTCCGTTTTCTCTTCAGATCAGTCAACCTTGGAGGTAGTGAAAAGTCAAGTGGAAAGAATGAATAAGATAGGAAAGTAGCCCTCGAAGGCTACTTTCTTAGGTAAAAGCAACAAAGTGTTGGTAATCGAAAAAATAATACCATATTTTATCCTAGAAAATCACTACCTTTGCAACCGAATAAACTTAGCAATTAAATATAAATCTAAAATAAACAATTTATGAGTCACAACAGATTAAATTCCATTCGCAAAAAGGCGCTTTATCGACCTTTTGCGGTGTCCTTGATGATGTTGTTGCCTTTGACAGCTTTCGCTCAGAGCAAGATAACGGGTACCGTTACCGATGCCAATGGCGAGACCGTCATCGGAGCAAGCGTCAAAATCAAGGGTGTCAATGGTGTGGGTGCAGTCACTGACATGGATGGTAACTTCTCCATCGATGCCAAGCCTGGACAGACACTTGAAATCTCTTACATTGGCTATGCTACTAAAACAGCTAAGGTTCCAGCTGGGGGAAAGTTGGACATCGTGATGACGGAAGATTCACATAACTTGAACGAGGTGGTCGTTGTCGGTTATGGTACCATGAAGCGCTCCGACTTGACGGGCTCTGTAGCGAGCATCGATGAAAAAGCTATCAAACAAGGTGTCAACACCTCCATGGAGCAGGCGATGCAGGGTCGTATCGCCGGTGTACAGGTTACTCAGAACTCAGGTGCCCCTGGTGGTGGTATCTCCGTACAGATTCGTGGTATTAACTCATTCAATGGTAATGAACCTCTCTATGTCATCGATGGTATTCCTGTGAGTGGTAACACCAGCAGCAATACTTCAGTATTGGCAAGTATCAACCCTTCAGATATTACCTCTATCGAGGTCTTGAAGGATGCTTCGGCAACCGCTATCTATGGTTCTCGCGCATCCAATGGTGTCGTACTCGTAACCACCAAGCGTGGTCAGGATGGTAAGGCACAGATTTCTTACGATGGCTATATCGGTTGGCAGACCATCCCTAAGTACCTTGACGTGATGAACCTCAAGGAATATGCCGACTTCTATAATGCGCGTCAGACCGCTCGTGGATATGGTATCCGTGAAGACTTCAAGGATCCTTCTTTGTTGACCAATGGTACTGACTGGCAGCGTGAACTTTTCCAGACAGCCTTCATGCAGAATCACGCAGTGAATGTGAGCGGTGGTAACAAGGATATGCACTACTCCCTCTCTGGTGGTTATCTCGACCAGGATGGTGTCGGAGTGGGTTCCGGCTTTACTCGTGCCAGCTTCCGTTCTAATTTCGACGTGAATGTCAATAAGTATGTGCAGATTGGTTTCAACACCGCTTATTCTAACACCAAGCAGACTTTGACATTCTCAGAGAACGATGTCATCAATACGGCTTTGAACCAGTTCCCAGACGTGGCTGCCCGCAACCCGGATGGCAGTTATGGCGTACCAGAGGCCAACGATTTTAATACTTCATATAGCAACCCTATCTTCGAGGCGAATATGAAGGAAAATCGTACCAATAACTATCAGTTGGACTACAACGTATTCGCCAACATCAAGCCTATCAAGGGCTTGAACATCCGTATTGAATATGGTGGCAACCGTGGTTGGGGCAATTCCTACTATTTCGTACCAGAATATAGTTATGGTAATATTAAGGTGGAGAGCCAGAGTACTCGTACCAAAACCTTGAGCAAATATACCGCCTTCAAGCAGTACGCTACCTATGATTTCGATCCATTCAAACATAATCATTTCCAAATCATGTTGGGTCATGAGGCTCAGTGGGGTAACTGGGAAAGCTTGTCTGGTTCTCGCAAGGGTTACATTTCCGACAATCTCCACTCTCTCGGTGTGGGAGACGCTTCTACAGCCACCAACTCGGGCGATGATGGTACACCATGGGCTATCGAGTCATACTTCGGTCGTTTGAACTACAACCTCTTGGATCGTTACTTGATTACCGCCACCCTCCGTACCGATGGTTCCTCATCATTCGGTAAGAACAACCGTTGGGGTTGGTTCCCATCAGCCGCTTTGGCTTGGCGTATCACACAGGAGCCTTTCATGAAGAACGTGAAGTGGTTGAGCAATTGGAAACTCCGTCTTGGTTGGGGTCTCGTGGGTAACCAGAGCACCGGTTCTTTCGCTTATGGTGCCACCATGAATAATGTCGCAACATCTTGGGGTACAGGTTACTACCCAGCTCGTTTCCCAAATCCTGACTTGAAGTGGGAGAGTACCAACTCATGGAACGTGGGTATGGACTTTGCCTTCCTCGACAATCGCATCGAGTTTATCGTGGATGCTTACTTGAAGAAGACCGACAACCTCTTGATGGAGGCTGCCCTTCCTTCCTATGTCATCAATAATGACTGGCAGGGTATGAGTGCTCCTTGGGTGAACACAGGTTCCATCGAGAACAAGGGTATCGAGTTTACTTTGAACACAGTCAACATCAACAAGGGTGCTTGGTCGTGGAGAACTGGGGCTACGCTCTCCATCAACCGCAATAAGTTGACAGCATTGAACAGCGACGATGCAACCATTTCTGGTAATATTGGTACAGAAACCTTGACGCTTTCCAAGATAGGTGGACCAGTAGGCCGTTTCTATGGTTACAAGGTAATCGGTATGTATAAGACAGCCGATGATTTCTATCAGAAGAACGCCAAGGGTGAGTATCTTTTGGATGCCAGTGGTAATAGGGTGATGACGCCTCGTCCAGCCGATGGTGATGGCAACATGTATCCGATTGCGCCTAACAGTATTTGGGTAGGTGATTACATCTTTGAGGATATCAATGGTGATGGCAAGATAGATAACAACGACCGTACCTTCATCGGTGACCCTAACCCAGACTTCACCTTCGGTTTGAACAATACAATATCTTGGAAGAATTTGGATTTCACCTTCTTCTTGAATGGAAGTGTGGGTGGTGACATCTACAACTATGTTCGTCAGGGGCATACAAACCCAGAGAAGTATGGTAACATGATGAAGGAAGTGGCAGGTTATGCCAAGGTTGGTTTGATAGATCCTAATGGCTCTGCGACCGATATAAATAATGTATATGTCATTAATCCAAATGATGCTACCACCCAGCGTATTAGTAACGCAGGACAGAACCAAAATGATAATAATCGTGTAAGTAGCCGCTTCGTTGAGGATGGTTCTTACCTTCGATTGAAGTCTATCTCCTTGACTTATAACTTCCCTAAGAAGTTGATTTCTCCATTGGGAATCAGTGGCCTTTCTGTATATGGTAACATTCAAAACTTGTTTACCATCACTGGGTACAATGGCTATGACCCAGAAATTGGTGCCAGTGGTCAGAGCGTGATTCTCCAGAACATCGATAACTACCGTTATCCATCCCAGAGAATCTACACATTTGGTTTGAAGTTACAGTTCTAACATTTAAGAGAAATCATTATGAAGACAAAACATATATTGATGGCAACAGCCTTGGCAAGTCTCTCGCTCATGACTACAAGTTGTGGGTCCGACTTCCTTGACAAGGCTCCATCAGGAAATTATACGGCTCCTACCTTCTATTCATCCGATAAGGCGGTGATGAAGGGTGTAGAGCCACTTTACAATAAGGCTTGGTTCAACTTTAACCGTCGTGCCTTGATAGGTATGGGCTCTTTTCGTGCCAATGATGGTTGGAACCCTTATGTGAGTGCAGAGTTCGCCAACTTCAAGGTGACAGCCTTGACAGAGGATTTGAGTTTGGCTTGGTCGGCTCTCTACAATGTAGTGACCATGAGTAATGCCACTTTGGCTAACTTGGAGCAGTATTGCACCAACGATGTGACTCCTTCCGTGAAGAATGCTGCTGAGGGCGAGTGCTATTTGATGCGTGGTTGGGCATACTTCTACTTACTCCGTGGTTGGGGTGACAACATTCTCTTTGAGGATAACAACAAGTTGGTTCAGAACCCTAACCAACCATTGAACACGGAGGCTGATGTGTTGAAGTTCATCATCCGTGATTTTCGCAAGGCTGAGCAGTTGTTGCCGGAGACGGGTACGGATCATCATGCTTCCAAGTATGCGGCAAAGGCAGCCTTGGCGAAGGCTCTTTTGGCACAGAGTGGATGGGAGGAAGGTTCTACTACCGACCATCAGCGCAACGAGGCAACCTTGCAGGAGGTGAAGAATCTCTGCGACGAGGTTATCAATAGTGGCCAGTATTCTTTGATGAATAATTACGAAGACCTCTTCAAGGCTCAGAACAACGACAATAGCGAGACCGTCTTGGCGATGCGCTGGGCTGACCCTAACTCTGGCGAGTGGGGTGCGATGAATGCCACTTACTCAGACTTGGCTTTCCCGGAAGTGACTGATGTGAATGTTTGGGGTGGTAACCTCTCTCCATCTTGCGATATGCTCGATTATTACAATGAGGATCCTGCTGATTCTATCCGTCGCAATGCTACATGGTTCACACCTAACACTTATTATAGCTACATCAAAAAGGCTGATGGTGGTTATACCTACAAGCACAACTGGATGCAGTGCAAGAAGGGTGTGCTCGGAACCAAGGCTGATGTTGCTCCAAGTAACTTGGCTCAGATGGCTTCTCCTTTGAATACTTACATTCAGCGTCTCGCCGATGTCTACTTGATGAAGGCTGAGGCTATCCTGGGCAATAACGAGAGTACTTCTGACCCAGAGGCTTTGGCAGCGTTCGAGGCTGTGCACAATCGTGCTCGTGTAGAGGCTGTTCACCCTACAAGTATTACCTTGATGGACTTGATTCGTGAACGTCGCATAGAGTTCTGTATGGAGTACTTCAACTGGTGGGACATGGTGACATGGTATCGTTGGAAGCCACAGACAATGTTGAACTTCTTCAACCGTCAGCAGCATCGCGCCTTCGAGATTCGTGAGAACAGTCTTTTCAAAAACAGCAATGGTACGATTTCTTATCGTGTGATTCCTCCTGGCACTGGTACTTGGTATATCAAGGACAACGACGGCCACGTGTATTGGAACGATAAGTTGGCTGAGAGCGAGGACGACAACACAGCTATCGCCAAGGGCGACAAGTATGAGTATAATGTCAACGACTTGGTGGCCAAATATGTAACAGGTTATCAAGCAGTGGTTCTCTCCGAGAATAACATCTTCATGCCATATCCTGAGAGTGATGTCATTCAGAACAAGTACTTGAGCTTGCCTCCAGTATCCTATGACTTCACTTGGGATGTAACTAACAAAGAGTAACATTAATAGATAATCATCTTATGAATAAGAATATATTAAAACATAGATTTGGCTTGCTCGCCATGCTCTTGGTGGCAGTGCTGTCAATCACCTTTACTTCTTGTAAGGATGATGATGACGAGGGCTATGGTACACCTGAGATTACAGGTGTCCGCTCTTGCGACCCAGAGAAAGCCGACAGCTTGTTTAGTAAAGCTGGATGTGGCTCGGTTATTGCCATCATTGGTAATAACTTGAGCGATGTGCGCAATGTGTACATCAACGATCAAAGCGTTAGCTTCAACTCTACGATGAATACAGCCCATAGTCTCATCGTTACGATTCCAACCGAGGAGAAGGGTTTCAAGCTTTCTGCTTTTGATAGCAGCTTGAATGATGAGATTCGTGTGGAGACATCACACGGTTCGGCTGTTTATCAGTTCAAGGTGTTGGCTCCTTATCCTGTGATGTCGCGTATAGCTGCGCTTTATCCACGTGAGGCAGGTAACACCATGCAGGTGTATGGTTATAACCTCGTCGACATACAGAAAGTTTACCTGACCGATGTCACAGGCGATGCCCTCGATACAACGGTATGGGACAAGGACAATGTGCCTGGCAATCATATCGAGTGTGAATATAAGACCGTGAAGGCAGACCATGCCATCAACCCAGAGAATCAGGCTTATCGCACTTCTTCGGTGGTTGATGTAACCGTTCCTCAGGGCGTCCCAGAGCATGGAGCCTTGGTGTTTGAGTGTGCGGCTGGTACTGTGTACTTGAACTTCAACTATCTGCCAGGCAAGCCTGTTATCACTTCTTGTTCAAACGACATGCCAGAAATTGGCGAGACCCTCGTCTTGACAGGTCGTGACTTTACGCAGATAGACCAGATTGCATACGGCGACGTGACCTTGAAACTTGCTGATGGGGACTACACTGTATCAGAGTCTGAGGATTCCATTTACATCCCATTCGATAAGAAGCCATCTGTGGAGGGTAACAATAGAGTGCTGACTATCACAAACCCTGCAGGTTCGGCTTCTGTGGATAATTTCTATGACTACAGCACGATTCTTGCAACCTTCGATGGCGACGCTACCGACAATGGTTGGGGACCTAACGCTGTGTATGAGGACGCAGGCAATGCCGATGGTAAGTATGCTCGCATCAATGTAACGGATAATGGTAGCAACTGGTGGGGAACCATGATTTACTTCCGCAAGGATTGGGATGGCAACTCATTCCCGTTGTCTGACAACATACCTGCGACAGCTTCTGCTAAGGATGTATATTTGGCATATAATGCCTATGACAATGGCTCTGACTTGAACAATGGTGTATTTGGAGGCTTCTTCCAGTACTTGATTGAACAGAAGTCAGAGAGTGGCGACTATCTCTTTGGTGGTTCGTTAGACAATACTAATCCTAAGAAGAACCCTACCTTCTCATGGATAGATTACAAAGCTGGTACCTTCCAGTTTACTATACCTGCTGCGGGCGACATTAATGGCAAAAACCCTAAGGGTAAGTGGTATCGCGCAGTAGTGAGCCTTGACAACTTCTTGTGCTTCCAGGGCTTGACTTACGGTGACATTGTTGCTAAGGGTATCAACCAGTTCCGTATTATGGAGATGAACGAGACAACCACTAAGGGCAAGGTCGACGTGAAGTTCGACAATATTCGTGTGATTTACATTCCTAAAAAGTAAAAAACTGAAAGATTATGAAATTAAAGAATATATTTAGCTTCGCACTCCTGTTTGTGGCAGCTCTGTTTATGCAGAGCTGCTCCGATAGCGATTCGATAGAGGCTACAGGACTTACTGTTACTAAAGACGATGCAGCGGTAACTTCCTTGGAGTTTGCTATTGGCGAAGGTTCGGCAATGTTGGGTGTCAATACCAACGTTGATTGGTCGGTCTCGGTTTCTGATGAGGCTAAAGAGTGGTTGACTGTTGCTCCATCCGAGGGCTATGGCTGGAATATTTCCGATTCTACGGCTACCAACTATCGCTCTTATTTTAAGGTGATGGTTGCTAAGAACGAGGGAGTCCCACGTACTGGTACTATTACTGTGAATGCCGGCGGTTTGGTTTCCACCATCACTGTCAACCAGAAAGGTATCGTGGCTGACGGTCATGAGAGTGCTCACGACATGGTGACTAACTTCAAACTCGGTTACAACATGGGCAACAACCTGGAGTCTGCTCCTTATGGCGACTGGTGGAATCCAGCGGAAAAGACCCCTAAGGATTGGGAGACAGCCTGGGGACAGCCAGAGATTACTTCCGCTACCATCGATGCATTGAAGGCTAAGGGTATCAATGTAATTCGTATCCCTGTTACTTGGTATCCTCACATCCCTCATTTCAATAAGACCTATACAGGCAATGACGCCGACTATACGATCGACGCCGCTTGGATGGCTAGAGTGAAGGAAGTGGTAGATATGGTTCACGATGCAGGCATGTATTGCATCATCAATGTCCAGCATGATAGTGGTGCTAACAACAAGAGCGGTGACCCTAACTCGGCTTGGTTGCACGCTGGCGATGACTACGACAACGTGACCAAGATTTACCAGGCTATCTGGAAGCAGATTGCTAATGAGTTTAAGGATTATGACGATAAGTTGATCTTCGAGTCATTCAATGAGATTCTGAACAACAACTCTTCTTGGACAGCTCCAGCTGCCGGTGATGTAGCTTACCAGACCATCGCCAAGTTGCAGCAAGATTTCGTGAACGTGGTTCGTGCAACTGGTGGTAACAATCCTTATCGCAACCTCTTGTTTTCTACTTATGCTGATGGTACCACCCAGGTGGTTTTGGATGAGTTCCAGTTGCCAACAGATCCATCTGCCAACCACCTTTGCGCTACTTTCCATAGCTACGACCCATACTGGTTCTGCAATGGTAATGATGCCGATGTTGAGATCAAGCCAACCGATTCTGATGAAGTGAAGAAGCAGAAGGAATTGCAGAAGAGCTACTACATCAATGTGTTTGGTGCTGACCAGAAGGCTGATATTGATGCCATCTTCGATCGCGTATCCAAGAGATGCAATGCCTTGGGCGTTCCTTATTTCTTCGGTGAGTTTGGCGCCATTGGCGATCACCCAGGAATGGAAGAGCGTGTGAAGTATGCTACTTACTTCATGCAGCGTTGCAATGAAAAGAAGACTGCTGGTCTTTGGTGGAGTGGCTTGCTCGACCGAAGTACACAGACTTGGACGGAGGAAGACATCATTGACGCTTTGGCGGCAACTCGTAAATAAAAAGGTTCTTTGTATGTTATTCATTTTGTAATAACATAAATATAGTGGGGTGATAAATCTTTAGATTGCATAAAGATTTATCGCCCTTTTACTTTTGTGTCGGTAATGGCTTGTTTGGTACTTGCAAACGGCTTGTTTGGTACTTGCAAATAACTAGAAAGTGAGTGCTATTCTAGTCATTTAGCTTCCTTCAATTAGTCATTTAGCATCCTTCAATTAGTCAGTTGGCTACACTGTTTTAGTCAGACAGTCTGCTGTCCTTTTTATCGACAGCTCGCTCTTCTTTATTTTTTAGGATTCTTGTTGCTTTAATGTTTTTCTGGTATCCTCTCAAATACCCTTCACCCTTCACCATCTTCCTTCCCTAAAATTACCACTTTTGTTACTTTGCAAAGAAAGTGTAAGTATTCAGCAAAATAATACAATGATGTTTCGCTTTTTTGTTATATCTTTGCAACCGTAATCAATGAAGAGATAACTAACATGTCTAACGGGTGGCATGAAAGTGCCATTTTAACCAATAAATATAACCATAACTAAACAATGAAGGATTTTAGGTTAATAATTATAGGTATCCTCTTCTGTGTGCTGGGCTCTTTGGGCATCAGCGCACAGGTTAGAGGTAACAACATCGTAGTGACAGTGACACCTGACCACCAAGATTGGAATTACAAGGTGGGCGAGAAAGCAAACTTTGTGGTGAACGTCAGAAAAAGTGGTACTCTGTTGAATGATGTCAAGATTGACTATGAGGCGGGACCTGTGATGTACCCACAAGTGAAGAAAAGTAGAAACCTCAAAGATGGTACGATGAGTTGGACTGGAAGTATGACGACTCCGGGGTTCTATCGCCTGAAAGTGGTGGCACATGTTGCAGGTAAAGATTATGAAGGGCTTTGCACTGCGGCTTTCTCTCCAGAGAAAGTAATCCCTTTCGCTCAGGAGCCTAATCATTTTGATGCCTTTTGGACAAAAGCTTTGAATGAAGCTCGTCAAAACGACTTGAATCCTACCAAGGTGCTTTTGCCTGAGAGATGTACCAAGGATGTAAATGTCTATGAAGTGAGCTATAATAACAATAGTTGGAACTCCAAGATGTATGGGGTTCTCTCAGTACCAGTAAAGCCAGGTAAATACCCAGCTTTGCTCCGAGTACCTGGTGCCGGTGTCCGTCCATACAGTGGCGATACTTATACAGCTCCCGGCAAGTGTATTGTCTTGGAAATTGGCGTTCATGGCATTCCTGTCACCATGAAACAAAAGGTATATGATGACTTGCTGAATGGTGCTCTGAATAATTACTGGGAGACAAATCTCGACAATCCTGATCGCAATGCTTACAAACGTATCGTGACAGGTGCTGTGCGTGGAGTCGATATGATTGCGTCTCTTGACGAGTGGGATGGTAAGACTCTTGGCGTGACGGGTGCTTCGCAGGGTGGATTCCTCTCCTTGGCGGTAGCCGCACTTGACAAACGAGTAACTTTCTTGGCGGCGGTTCATGATGCCATGTGCGACTATGAGGCTGAACTCTATGGAGTGGCTGGCGGTTGGCCACATTATTTCTATAATGAAGGAAAGAATGTCTTGAAGATGGCTGACAAGGGCAACCTTGCTAAGCTTTCTAGTGATGTGCTCAAGGCTCGTGTGGCCGGTGCGAGATATTATGACGGTGTCAACTTTGCCCGCCGTATTACAGTTCCAGGTTGGTATAGTTTCGGCTATAATGACGAAGTCGTTCCTCCAACATCCTCCTATGGCCTCTATAATACCATCAAGGCTCCTAAGGCATTGAGTGTCTATCAGCAGACGGGGCATTATTGGTATCAGGAACAATGGGATGAATGGCAGGAATTCTTGACGAAACACTTGTTGGGAAAATGATCCTATAAATGTTTGTGTTGATAAGAATATTTACTAAACTACAACATATATATTTAAAACATGATTATAAAAAGAATGTTGATGGGGGCGGTTTGTTGCCTTGCCTTTGAGGGAGCTTTTGCTCAAAATTCAGGTTGCTGTGCCTCGGGTTCAGAAAACAGTGCCAGTACTTCTTGTGCAAAAGCTTCTTCTTCTTTGAAGAAGTGCTGTTCTCCAGCCAAGCAACTGATGAAACGTCTTCATTTGTTGCAGGAGAAAGGAATCATGGTGGGACATCAAGATGATCCTGTCTATGGTACAACCTGGAAATGGGATGAGGGGAAGAGCGATGTACTCTTGACGGTTGGTGATTATCCTGCTATAATGGGCTTTGACCTCGGTAAGATCGAACTTGACAGCAAGGAAAACCTTGATGGCGTGCCATTCGATCGGATGCGCAAAGAAATTATTGCGCAATATAAGCGAGGTGGTGTCGTGACCTTGAGCTGGCACCCTTGGAATCCTGTTACAGGTGAGAATGCTTGGGATCCTAAGGGCGATGCGGTGAAGGCTGTGCTAGAGGGTGGTAGTCAACAAAAAAAGTTTGAGGCTTGGTTGGGCAAGGTTGCTCAGTTCATTAATTCTCTTAAGACTTGTTGTGGCGTGAAAGTGCCTGTGATATTCCGCCCTTGGCACGAGATGAACGGTGGTTGGTTCTGGTGGGGTGCCAACAGTTGTACGTCAGACCAGTACAAGATGCTTTTCGCCAAAACATACGTTACCTTGCTCAAAGCAGGCTGCGATAATATCGTGTGGGCTTGGTCTCCTAACCTCAGTGATCAAAAAACTGTTGATTTGTTCCTGGATCGTTACCCTGGTGGCGACTTTGTGGATCTTCTAGGTGTGGATATTTATGAATTTGATAATAATGATGCTAACTACCAAAAGAACTTGACGGAGACACTTGATGTGTTGAAGCAAGCTTCAGAAAAAGTGGGCAAGATGGCGGCGCTGACGGAGACTGGTTGCCGAGGTATATCCAAGAAGAAGGATTGGTTTACGAAAACGCTTTGGCCTGTACTTCAGAACTATCAACTTAGCTACGTGCTTTTCTGGCGTAACGCTTGGGACAAACCACAGGAAGAAGCCTATCTGCCTGGTGTGAAAGATGGTGCCATCGTCAAGGACTTTAAGAAATTCTATCAGGAATCAAAGATCCTATTCGTGAATGACATCAAGGACGTTAAGTAAATAGTGAAGAAAAAAGAGTAAGATTCCTATAGCTTTATCGTTTGAGAAGATTGATGATAATGTTTGAAGATTGAACATATAAATAGATAATAAATAAGAGCAAAATAATTATGACTACATTTCAAGAGAAAGTGAAAGCACTTCGCGCTCATCATGAGGAACTGTTGAGTCGCAAGAACGAACCAGTAGAGTGGGGAAATGGTATCTACGAGAAGTATAAAAATCCTATCTTGACAGCTGAGCATACTCCATTGGAGTGGCGCTACGATTTCGATGAGAAGAGTAATCCATACTTGATGCAACGTATCATGATGAATGCAACTCTCAACTCAGGTGCTATCAAGTGGAATGGCAAGTATCTCCTTGTCGTTCGTGTGGAGGGTGCAGACCGCAAGAGCTTCTTCGCAGTGGCGGAAAGTCCAAACGGTATCGACAATTTCCGTTTCTGGGACGAGCCAATCACCATGCCGGAGGATGTGATTCCTGCAACCAACATCTATGATATGCGTTTGACGGCTCATGAGGATGGCTATATTTATGGTGTGTTCTGTGCAGAGCGTCATGATGACAGTCAGCCTGGTGATTTGAGTGCTGCGACAGCTACAGCAGCCATCGCCCGTACTAAGGACTTGATTAATTGGGAACGCCTTCCAGACTTGAAGACCAAGAGCCAGCAGCGTAATGTAGTGCTCCATCCTGAGTTTGTGGATGGTAAGTATGCTTTCTACACACGTCCTCAGGATGGTTTCATTGATACGGGGTCAGGTGGTGGCATCGGCTGGGCTTTGGTTGATGATATCACTCATGCCGAGATTAAGGAAGAGAAGATTATCAATGCCCGCCACTATCATACGATTCAGGAGGTAAAGAATGGCGAGGGCCCTCATCCTATTAAGACATCTAAGGGATGGTTGCACTTGGCACATGGCGTGCGTGGTTGTGCATCGGGGCTTCGTTATGTCCTCTATATGTACATGACATCTTTGGAGGATCCTACTAAGGTTATCGCTGAGCCAGGTGGATACTTGCTCGTGCCAGAGGGAGGAGAGTACATCGGCGATGTGATGAATGTGGTTTTTGCCAATGGCTGGATTGCTGACGAGGATGGCAAGGTATTTATCTACTATGCTTCTTCTGATACTCGTATGCATGTGGCAACTTCTACTATTGATAAGTTGGTGGATTACTGCATGAATACTCCTCAGGATGGGTATCGCACCGCTCTTAGTGTAGAGACTATTAAGAAGCTGATTGCTAAGAATAAGGCAACTCTTGGTAAGTAAATAAGTAAAAGATGATAAAAAGATTGTAGGGATTTCATTCCCCCAAGCGTATTATTATAAATAACTTGGGGGATGGGTCCCTTATTTTTATTATCTAGTGTTGGAATAACATCTTTCAATGCTCAATACTTAACATTCAAGATTAATTAAAAAATGGCTAGTTTAAAAGAGAAAATAGCTTATGCTTTGGGAGATGCCGCTGCGGGTGGCATCGTATGGAAGGTGATGTCTATTGCTTTTCCTTTGTTTTTTACCAATGTATTTGGACTTTCATTTGCCGATGCAGCAGTTTTGATGCTCATTGCCCGAATGTTTGATGTCGTCACGGATCCTTTGATGGGTAGTTTGGCCGATCGTACGCAAAGTCGTTTTGGAACTTATCGTCCATGGCTCATATTCGGTGCGATACCTTTCGGACTGATATTCGCATTGTTACTTTATACGCCAGATTTCGGACCCGTAGGCAAGCGCATCTATGCTTATACCTTGTATCTTCTCATGATGGCTGTATACACCATGGTCAACGTGCCATACGGTTCGTTGTTGGGTGTGATGACTGATAATGATGATGAGAAAAATCAGTTCTCTTCTTTCCGCATGGTTGGTGCTTATGCCATGGGCTTCGTTACCTTGCTTTCTTTCCCATACTTGCAGAAGTTTGTGGGTGGAACAGATGCCCATCAGTATGCTGTGATTGGTGCTTTGCTGGGTATTGTGGCAGCCGTCATGACCTTGGCTTGCGGCCTTCTTACCAAGGAACGATTGAAACCTAAGCGTGCGGAGAAATTCTCCTTCCATCAGTTTGTGGACTTGGTGCATAACAAGGCATGGTTGTATATGACAGCTATCGCTGTTTGCACCAATTTCTTCAATGGTTTCCGTTATGCCGTGGCAGGATATATGTTTGATTACTGCTTGCATGGTAATGTGACGGTAGAGGGATTGATTATCAACTACACGGTGTTCATGGCATTCGGTGAGGTAACTTGTATGATTTTCGGTGGCGTGTCTCCTTGGTTTACTCGCTTGGTCGGCAGTAAGCGTATGGCCTTCTTTTGGTCTGCGGCACTCTGTCTAGTGCTTTCCGTAGCTTTCTTCTTCCTTCCAATGGACCCTGCTTACATCTGGGTGATGATAGCGCTTGTTATTTTGACTTCCATCGGAATTGGCATCTATTCTCCATTACTTTGGTCTATGTATGCCGATGTGGCAGATTATCATACTGAGAAATTTGGTGCTTCTGCTACAGGTCTTATTTTCTCTTCTGGTACTATGTCGCAGAAGTTTGGTACCGCTATCTCTGGTTCCCTCATCGCCTTGTTATTGGGCTTGGCTGGAGCCAATATGATCACGGATGCCATGGGCAACACGATGATAGACCCTAAGTCTGTCACTGACTCCGTGCTGACGATGGTTTGGTCGTTGTTCTCCTTGTTCCCTGCAGCCATTGCGCTTTTATTGATGGTATTGACTTGGTTATTCCCGATTAAAAAATAAGAGGACTACTGGTATGCCATACGAAATAGATTTTAAATCATTAAAACTAAATACCTCTATGGAAAATTTGAAGCAAGCAATGAAGGATGTCTTGGAGAAGAACATCCTCAACTATTGGATTGACCGTGTGACGGATCCTGTGAATGGTGGCTACTATGGGCGTATTGATGGACATGAAAAAGTGCATCCTGAAGCCGAGAAAGGAGCCATTCTGAATGCCCGCATCTTGTGGGCTTTCTCGGCAGCTTACCGTGTATTGGGCAATCCGGAGTACCTGAAGGCTGCCACTCGTGCAAAGAACTATGTGCGTGACCATTTCCTGGACAAGGAATATGGTGGCGTGTTTTGGAGCGTCGATTACAAAGGTAATCCTTTGGATATGAAGAAGCAGACCTATGCCATCGGCTTTACGATCTATGGTATGTCTGAATATGCTCGTGCCACGGGTGATAAGGAGGCCCTTGATATCGCCATCTCGCTCTACCATGATATTGAGCAGCATGCTTTTGATAGAAAGAATAATGGTTATATCGAGGCGTTGACTCGTGAGTGGAATCCTATAGCCGATATGCGCTTGAGCGACAAGGATGAGAATGGAAGCCGTACGATGAATACGCATCTTCATGTCATTGAGCCTTATACGAATCTCTATCGTGTTTGGAAAACTCCAGAATTGGAGAAAAGTATTCGCAATCTCTTGGATATTTTCACAGAGAAATTGCTTAACAAGCAAACTTATCATCTTGACCTTTTCTTCAATGATGAGTGGCAAGGCAAGCGCAATATCGAGAGCTACGGTCATGATATTGAGGCTTCTTGGTTGTTGCATGAGACGGCTCTGGTTCTAGGTGATAAACCTTTGCTTCAGAAAATCGAAAAGGTGATTCGCCGAATAGCCGAGGCTGCAGACGAGGGATTGCGACCAGACGGTAGCATGGTCTATGAACATTGGAAGGATGACGACCGATATGACTTGCAGCGTCAGTGGTGGGTGCAGTGCGAGAATATCATTGGTCATATTGACCTTTATCAGTATTTTCGTACAGAGGAATCCTTGGAGGTTGCCATTCAGTGCTGGAACTATGTGGCCAAGCATCTTTTGGATAACCAAAACGGTGAATGGCATTGGGCTGTGCTTGAGGATGGCAGCTTGAATTTAGAGGATGATAAGGCGGGCTTTTGGAAGTGTCCTTATCATAATAGTCGCATGTGCTTGGAATTGATCGAGCGCGAATATTAACGAAATGCTATAAAAAAAGCAAATCTCTCAATGGGGGATTTGCTTTTTTATAGCATTTAATTTTGGCATCATTTTTCTACTGGATAGTGTTTCCTCTGAATAAATAGAAATTTTAGAATCCTTCTGGTAGTTTCATTCTTACCGTATCATCTACCCAAGTGCCGTTTTTCTTGGCTAATGCTATAGCTTTGTATTTCTCTTGGTGAGCCTCAGCCTTAGCAGCTGCTTTTTCAGCCGCCGCCTTCGCTTCAGGATTTTCTGCTATCATCTCAGGAGTGAGTCGCCAAGTACCCGCCATTTTTACTAAGTCCTTGATGACTTCGCCACCGCAAATCAGTCCAGCTGTAGCAGGTACAAAGGCGTTGCTTGCCGGTATGTCTCGGCGGTCTGTACACTTGCGCATGTCCTTGTTAGGACAAATGCAATGGAAACGGCAACTGATATTTGGATCGTCGATAGGACGGAGTGGTTCTTCGTCGCTGTATACTACCTTCAACTTGTTGATGTGCAACTTGCGGAGTTTCTTGCGGATAACTTTGGCCAATGGATCCATTTTTGTTTTATTGATATCCGTGATGCGAAATGCCGTCGGATCCATCTTGTTGGCTGCGCCAAGGCAACAGATGATTGGCACCTTTAGGTCATGGCAGCGTTGTATGAGGTCGAGCTTGGCTTTGACCGTGTCTATACAGTCCACTACATAATCGTATTGTGACAAGTCGATGACATCGGCGTATTCTGGAAGGTAAAACATCTGGTATTTATGGACGATGCAACGGCGATTGATATCGTGTATACGAGCTTCGCAAACGTCTACCTTGTGCTTTCCCACGGTGCTGAGGGTAGCAATTACTTGTCGGTTGACATTCGTCAGGCAGACACGGTCGTCATCTATCAAGTCAAGTTCGCCGACGCCACTTCGTGCCAATGCCTCCACTACATATCCACCAACGCCACCAACTCCAAAAACCGCCACGCGACTTCCCATGAGTGTGTCGATGGCAGCTTTGCCCATCAATAATTGGGTACGAGAAAATTGATTTTGCATTATTCCTTATATCTTGAATTTTTATACGTTTGATACTAAATTGCAAAGTTACATTAAATTGGAAACATAACAAAGAGATTTGTTCACTTTTTGCTTTTTTTATGCAAAATCTAGTTTGGTTTGTTTCCTGCTTCCTTTTATTTATATAGGTATAATGTGGATGTCTTGTTTTTGGCGATATGCAATATGTGTATTGATACGTTAAATGGTCTTAAAAGTAATGTATTTCGGGGGGGCAATTTTGAAGTTTTGAATATTTATACTAACTTTGCAAAGCATTACTCAAAAACAAGCAGTTAGTTTGTCGTGAAAAATAGAATGTTTAAGTTACTTTATGGATAAAGAATTTGAAGAATATTGGACTACGCATCAGAAGCATTTGATATTAAATGCACCTGAAAGAATGCGGAAAGAATTGCTGGAGGCGGGGCGCTTGGACTCTCCGGGTGATTGGCTTTGTTTTATAATTCCTATCGGTGTAGGAATTGTTGTTCAACCCTTGATTAAACTCCAAAGCGAAATTCTTTCTTGGGTGATTATTCTTGTTTTGGTGGTATTCTTGTTTGTTTTGATGCAAATGGTCAAGCCTTATATTTCGAAGAAGAAAACAGAAGCTCAGGTTATGAATGCCATTAAGCAATATTATTATGAACGGTATAAGAAAATCGGTGATTTAGATAAATTGGAGCCTTGGCGTGATTAATTGAAAACGGCTAAGTCCGTATGGATTTTTATCATTTTTACTTTTGGGAGGAACTTTATGATAGCTTAATCTACTATCATAAAATCCCCCATAATATCGTCTGATATATAGATTCCTTTGGATGTGAGACTCAAATGTCCTAAGCGTTTCTTCTCTTCGATATTTCCTGGTATACTCTCGTTGGGTGTAAGTCGCATCAAACCTCTTTCAATTTTGTCCTTAGCATCCTTGAGCAGTCGATCGGCATAGCTCGAACCAAACTCTTTTACCATTTGGTTGAGATCGATTCCTTCGCAGGTCCTTAAAGCTGTAGTGATGAGATCGTTGTATCTTGTCTTTAGGTCGAGCGTCTCCCCCTCGGATGGAAGTTTACCTGTTTGTATGGTTCGAATATAAGTCTGTATGTCATCAATGTTCCAACTGCGCACGATTTCCTGGGAGCTCCTTTTGTAAGAGTGCGCTGCTGCTCCTAGCCCGATATATGGAACCTCCTTCCAGTAGTTGCTGTTATGCTCGGATCTGTATCCTGGACGGGCAAAATTGCTGATTTCATAATGTTCGTATCCTTCCTTCTTTAGCATTTCACATAAGGTCTCATACATTTGTAGGCTTACTTCTTCATCAATCTCGTGGATTTTTCCTTGTTCTAGAAGACGATATAGAGCTGTTCCTTCCTCGTACATCAGACTATAGGCAGATAGGTGCTCCACCCCTAAATCCAATGCATCATAAATGTCCTTTTCCCATTCTTTTAAAGTTTCGTTAGGGAAGCCGAACATGAGGTCTATACTGATGTTGTGGATGCCGATGGAACGCAAATTTTCAACAGCTTGGCGAACTTCATAAGCTTGATGTCTTCGGTGAAGAAAACGTAAACGTTCGTCAGAAAAGGTCTGTGCTCCCATGCTGATACGGTTGATGGGAAGCTGTCGAATGACATTGCAAAAACTTGATGTTACATCGTCGGGGTTGCACTCCATGGTAATTTCCATATTTTCAAAATCTGTGGCGTAAGACTTGGCGATCGCTTGGAAAATCCGTTGGAGCTGTGCACCGGTCAGTTGGCTGGGCGTTCCTCCTCCTAGGTAAATGGTTTCGATGGAATGGTTGTCGCCAAGAGCTTCGGCGAGTGGGCGTAATTCCATTTCCTTGCAGAGGGCATCTACGTATGCGTCTCTTTTTTGTAGGGATGTCGTGCTGTAAAAGCCGCAGTAAATGCATCGGCTTTCACAGAATGGGATATGTATGTAAAGTCCTGCCATTTTATGATTGAATAATGTCTTTTGATGTGACCTTCTTATATATAATAAGGTGTAAGTCTGTATTTCTTCTTTAATTTAGTGCAAAAATACTAATATGTTTTAAAATACAGGCATTTTCGGTCAATATTTTTTGGATGTTTCGGAAAAAAGTGCTATCTTAGAGGCTGAATTAAGGAGGTGGGGTGAAATTCCTCTCCCTTTTGACAATATGTATAACCCTTAAAATCTATAAGCGTCATGAGAGTTTATCAGACAAACGAGATTAAAAACATCGCATTGCTGGGCAGTGCGGGTAGCGGCAAGACTACACTTGCCGAGAGTATGTTATTTGAAGCAGGCGTTATCAAGCGTAGAGGCTCTGTAGAAGCGAAGAATACGGTGAGCGACTACTTCCCTGTTGAGTTGGAGTACGGCTACTCTGTATTCCCAACTGTTTTTCATGTAGAGTGGAACAACAAGAAACTTAATATTATTGATTGTCCAGGAAGTGATGACTTTGTGGGGGGTGCTATCACGTCAATGAACGTGACTGACCAGGCTGTAATTTTAATCAATGGTCAGTATGGTCCTGAGGTTGGTACCCAGAACAATTTCCGCTATACCGAGAAGTTGGGTAAGCCTGTCATATTCTTGATCAATCAATTGGACTCTGATAAGTGCGATTTCGACAACATCATAGCTTCCATGAAGGAAATCTATGGCCCTAAGTGTGTTCAGATACAATATCCTATAGAAACCGGTCCGGGCTTCCATGCTCTCATTGACGTACTTCTTATGAAAAAATATTCTTGGAAGCCAGAGGGAGGTGCTCCTATTATCGAGGACATTCCTGAGGAAGAAATGGACAAGGCTATGGAGTTGCACAAGGCGCTCGTGGAAGCGGCAGCCGAGAATGATGAGGGGTTGATGGAGAAATTCTTCGAGAGTGAGAGCTTGACGGAGGATGAGATGCGTGAGGGCATTCGCAAGGGATTGGTAACTCGCAGCATCTTCCCTGTCTTCTGTGTCTGTGCCGGTAAGTCCATGGGTGTTCATCGCTTGATGGAATTCTTGGGTAATGTAGTGCCTTTCGTCAGCGAAATGCCTAAAATTCATAATACTCGTGGTGAGGAAATCACTCCTGATGCCAAGGGCCCTGAGAGCCTTTACTTTTTCAAGACCGGTATGGAACCACACATTGGTGAGGTCAGTTACTTCAAGGTGATGAGTGGTAGTGTAAAGCCGGGCGACGACTTGTCCAATGCCGACCGTGGCAGCAAGGAGCGCATCGGACAAATTTATGCTTGCGCAGGAGCCAATCGTGTGCCTGTTGATCAGTTGAATGCTGGTGATATCGGATGTACGGTGAAGTTGAAGGATGTCAAAACAGGCAATACCTTGAATGGCAAGGACGTTGAGTGGAGATTCGATTTCATCAAATATCCGAATCCTAAGTATTCCCGTGCGATTAAGACTGTCAATGCCCAGGATACAGAAAAGCTGATGGCTGCTCTCTTGAAGATGCGGCAGGAAGACCCAACGTGGGTAGTAGAGCAGAGCAAGGAGTTGCGGCAGATTATTGTTCGTGGTCAAGGTGAGTTCCATCTTCGTACCTTGAAGTGGCGCCTCGAAAATAACGAAAAACTGAATGTCGTATTTGAGGAACCGCGTATTCCATATCGTGAGACGATTACCAAAAAAGCTCGTGCGGAATATCGCCATAAGAAGCAGAGTGGTGGCGCAGGTCAGTTTGGCGAGGTTCACTTGATTGTTGAGCCATATGCTGAAGGTATGCCTGATCCGACTTCTTTCACTTTTAATGGGCAAGAGTTCAAGATGAATATCAAGAGTCGCGAAGAGGTAGACTTGGAATGGGGTGGCAAGTTGGTATTCCTTAACTCTGTAGTTGGTGGTGCCATCGACGCTCGCTTTATGCCTGCTATCTTAAAGGGTATCATGGATTGTATGGAGCATGGACCTTTGACGGGAAGTTATGCTCGGGATGTGCGTGTGATCGTATATGATGGCAAGATGCATCCTGTTGATAGTAATGAATTGTCATTTATGTTGGCGGCTCGTCATGCGTTTAGTGATGCTTTCAAACAAGCTGGTCCTAAGATCTTGGAGCCAATTTATGACTTGGAGGTTTATGTGCCTGCCGACTTCATGGGCGATGTCATGAGCGATTTGCAAGGGCGTCGTGCCTTGATTATGGGTATGGATAGTGAGGCAGGCTATCAGAAGTTGAGTGCTAAGATTCCTCTGAAGGAACTTTCCAACTATTCCATCTCTCTCAGCTCCTTGACGGGTGGCCGTGCTTCCTTCACGACCAAGTTTGCTAGCTACGAGCTTGTTCCTAATGATATTCAGGGCAAGCTGATTGCAGAGCATGAGGCGGAGTTGGCTAAGGATGAAGATTAATGGATCAATTTTCTAGATTTAAAAGGCGTGCATTCATATGTGCGCCTTTTTTGCGCCCAATCCAAATTTAGATGTAATAATGAAATATATTTAGTTGCATATACGCAATTATGTTATTTGTATTTTGTTAATATGCCAAAAATAACAAGAAATAATTAACTGAAAAGTGTTAACTGATTAAGAAATTTCCTATCTTTGCCCCCATGAAGAAAAGAACTATTTGGACAATCGCTATCATCATGGGCTTTTCGTTCCTAGCTTTGCTTTTCCTGCAATTGGGATATATCCAGGAAATGGTAAACATGAAGAAGGAACAGTTTGACGAATCAGTCAATAGAGCCCTATATCAAGCTTCAAGAAATTTGGAGCTCAATGAAACCTTGCGCTATTTGGAAAAGGATGTCAATGAGACCGAGCGTAAGGCCAATCGCAAGGATTCGGTCGGTACTCGGAGCGGACAGATTGACGGCACCGTTCAGCATTCTCATCAGTACTCTGTAGTGGGTAAGGATGGAACGGTTTACTCTTCTTTCGAATTGAAGACCATTGCTGTCAATCCGGGCAATATGCCAAAAGCAATGATATTAAGAAGCGATAAGAACTCGCTCAATGAGACGCAGAAGTCACTTCAGGAAATCGTCAAGAATAGATATGTCTACCAGAAGGCTTTGCTCGACGAGGTGGTCTATTCTATTTTGTATTCAGCTTCAGACAAACCTTTGAAGGAGCGTATCAACTTCAAGCAGTTGGACCAAGATCTGAAGGCGGAGATGATGAATAATGGTATAGACATACCGTATCATTTCACGGTGACGACCCAAGATGGAAGAGAGGTGTATCGCTGTCCTGATTATTCGGATGAGGGAGAGGAGTATAGTTACTCTCAAATCTTGTTTCGAAACGATCCTCAGTCAAAGATGGGAATCGTGAAAATCCATTTCCCGGATATGAACAGCTACATATTCTCTAGTGTGAGATTTATGATACCAAGCGTCATCTTTACCTTGGTGTTGCTGGTTACGTTTATTTTCACCATTGTGGTGATTTTCCGTCAGAAACGGTATACGGAGATTAAAAATGACTTTATCAACAATATGACACATGAGCTGAAGACTCCTATCGCTAGCATTAGCTTGGCAGCCCAGATGCTCAATGACTCCTCGGTTTCCAAGAGCGAACAGATGCAAAAACATTTGGGCAGTGTCATCAATGATGAGTCCAAGCGACTGAGATTCTTGGTTGAGAAAGTTCTTCAGATGAGTATGTTCGACAAGAAGAAAGCTGTGTTCAAGAAGAAAGAGCTTGACTTGAACGAAATGGTCGAGAACATTGCTAACTCGTTTACCTTGCGTGTAGAGCATACGGGTGGAAAGGTCTATACCGACATCGAGGCTGTTGATTCCAGCATATTTGTAGATGAGGTTCATTTCCAGAATGTCATCTTCAATTTAATGGATAATGCTGTGAAATACTGCAAGCCTGACGAGCCGCTTTTCATTACAATGAAGACTTGGAATGATGAGCATCATCTGTATTTATCCATAACGGATACGGGCATGGGTATGAAAAAGGAGAACTTGAAGAAGATTTTCGACAAGTTCTATCGGGTACATACGGGCAATGTTCATGATGTAAAAGGTTTTGGCTTAGGCTTGGCTTATGTTAAGAAGATAGTTGATTTGCATGGTGGTGAAATCAAGGTTGACAGCGAGTTGGGCAAGGGAACGACCTTTACCATCAAGTTGCCAGTGATACATGATTAATGATACAATAAGAATATTAATAATTTAAACGATAAAAATATGGAAGAGACAATAAAAGTGCTTCTTTGTGAAGATGATGAGAACTTGGGTATGTTGCTTCGTGAGTACTTGCAAGCAAAAGGTTATGATACAACTCTCTGCCCAGATGGAGAAGCCGGATTCAAGGAGTTTTCCAAGAGCAAGTTTGATATCGCAGTGCTGGATGTGATGATGCCTAAGAAGGATGGCTTTACCCTTGCGCAAGAGATTCGTCAGGCAAATGCAGAGATTCCTATCATATTCCTGACAGCAAAGACATTGAAAGAGGATATCTTGGAAGGTTTCAAGATAGGTGCAGATGACTACATCACCAAACCTTTCTCTATGGAAGAGTTGGTGTTCCGTGTGGAGGCGATTCTTCGTCGTGTGCGTGGAAAGAAGAACAAGGAGTCTACTTTGTATCACATAGGCAACTTTACTTTCGATACGCAGAAGCAGCTTTTGACGATTGGTGATAAGCAGACCAAGTTGACAACCAAGGAGAATGAACTCTTGGCTTTGCTTTGCTCTCATGCCAATGAGATTCTTCAGCGTGACTTCGCCTTGAAGACCATCTGGATAGATGACAACTATTTCAATGCTCGTTCTATGGATGTGTATATCACCAAGTTGCGTAAGCACTTGAAGGAAGACCCACAGATTGAAATTATCAACATCCATGGCAAGGGCTACAAGTTGATAGCTCCTGAGGAAGATTAATGGATTCAAAGGTATGCCACGGATTATAAAAAAGGGATAGGTGAGAGCCTATCCCTTTTTTATGGTATAAACGTATCCGATTCCGCCGGCGACAATCATTAGCAGTCCTGCGAATAATAAAAAATTGCTTCTCAGGCTGAAAGCAAAACTTGCGGCTAGGATGACAACACCCAGCACGATGAATGCAACGCCCATTGAAGGAAGGGCTTGTATTCCTTTTTGTAATTTTTCCCTGTTTTTAGGGACGAAAAACTTCCTCATAAGTCAATAAAATATAAAATATTAGAATGTTTTGTGCAAAAGTACAAAAAATATTTGGTTAGTTCAAGAAAAAGTCGTAATTTTGCACCGCAATTTGCGAAAAGGGTGTCGATAAGGCATTTTTTTGAGCGAAAAGCAATCAAATTTAATATTAATTTTTTTAATAGTTTTAAAGTAGTATGAATCAATACGAAACCGTTTTCATTTTGACTCCCGTTTTGTCTGATGAACAGATGAAGGAAACGGTCGCTAAGTTCAAGAAGCTGCTCACCGACAACGGTGCTGAGATTTTGAATGAAGAGGCTTGGGGTTTGAAGAAGTTGGCTTACAACATCGAGAAGAAGACATCAGGCTTCTACAACTTGATTGAGTTCAAGGCTGAACCAACTGTAATCAACACACTCGAAACTGGCTATCGCCGTGACGAGAAAGTAATTCGTTACAT
>DHMR01000071.1 GCA_002405875.1 bacterium UBA4637 | reverse complement strand
AATGAGTGCAACTACTGTATGCCTTGTCCATACGGTCTGAACATCCCTGCCATCTTCTCGCACTACAACAAGTGCATCAAGGAAAGCAACATGCCAAACAAGGGTGAGCAAGACCCAGATTATCGTCGAGCCCGCCGAGCCTTCCTCATCGGTTATGACCGAAGCGTGCCGAAACTCCGACAAGCTAACCATTGCGTGAAGTGTGGAGCTTGCATTCCGCACTGTCCTCAACAAATAAAGATTCCAGATGAGTTGGAAAAGATTGACATGTTCGTGGAAGAACTGAAGATGAATAGCGATAAACTATGATTGAGATAAAGAAAATACTGCACGAAGGAGAGAAGGGGCATTCGCTCGTTGTGAAGACCATAAGCGATGAGATTTTCAGCTTTGACGGTCGTGGCATTAGCGACTTGATGCGATTGCTCAACACCTCTCCCGATATGCTCAAAGGAGCGATGCTTGCCGACAAGGTGGTGGGCAAGGCAGCCGCTGCCCTCATGATTTTGGGCGGCATCAAGTCCATCTATGCCGATACCGTCAGCGAGCCAGCCCTGCAACTCTTTGCATCGGCAGCAAAAGAGATAGATGTAACTTATGATAATAAGGTGGAATACATCATCAATCGCACCCAGACGGGTTGGTGCCCGATGGAATGGGCTTGCAAGGAGGCTGCGACTCCTGCGGAATGCTTGGAGAAAATCAAGGCGAAGCTTACAGAATTGAAAGCAATAAAATAAAAGAGAAATCGTTTTAAAAAGAAAAAGAAGATTATGACAGAATCATCCGTAAGATTATATCTATACGGCTACAAAGAGACCAAGACCTATCTCTTGGCTGTAGCCTTCGGATAGGCAACGTGGCATTGCCCCAGCTTTTCCATACCATCCCTCAAGGGGGTATGATTTGGCTCCCTATCTACTTCTTCACCTTGATAGGAGCCTTCAAGTATGGTTGGAGAGTGGGCTTGATTACAGCCATCGCCTCCCCTATCGTCAACCACCTGCTTTTCGGCATGCCGATGGCAGCAGCATTACCAGCCATCCTCACCAAGTCGGCATTACTTGCCATTGGTGCAGGCTTTATCGCCAAGCGAGCTGGTAAGGTAAGCCTCCTCGCCATCGCTGGAGTAGTAGCCTTCTACCAACTTTTCGGTTCTCTTGCCGAATGGGCCTATACGGGTAGTATCGCCGCCGCTGTACAGGATGTTCGTTTAGGTTTACCTGGCATCCTTACCCAAATTATCGGTGGATACTTGGTAATTCGCTATCTCATCAAGAAGTAAGGAGGAACTCATTCTTAATTTATAATTATTAACTCATAATTACATCATTATGTTAGGAACACAAGAAATATTACTCATAGCCCTCGTCATCTTGCTACTTTTCGGAGGCAAGAAAATCCCAGAGTTGATGAAAGGACTGGGAAAAGGTGTGAAGAGTTTCAAAGACGGAATGAACGGAATCGAAAGTTCCGAGCCATCTAAGACTTCAGATAATACTGAGAAGAAAGATTAATGGCAGAAGAACAAATGTCCTTTTGGGAACATCTCGATGTGTTGCGAGGAACTATCTGGAAGATAGCCCTCGCAAGCATCGTTTGTGGTGTGGTGGCATTCTTCTTCAAGAACGAGATTTTCTCCGTAATCCTCGCCCCGAAGGACAACCACTTCATCACTTATCGACTCTTCGATCAGTTGGGCAGTTGGGTACCGGGCAAAGAGGGTATCGAGGCTTTCTCCGTCAACCTAGTGAACACAGGCTTGGCTGGTCAGTTTGCCATCCACATGAAAGTGGCACTCTACGTGGGTATTATCGTTGCCTCCCCTTACACCGTCTACCTCTTGCTACGCTTCATCACCCCAGCTCTCTACGACAATGAACGTCGTTATACCTATCGCTTGGTGGGTGGCGGCTACGTGATGTTCATTCTGGGCATGTTGCTCAACTATTTTCTGATATTTCCCTTCACCTTCCGATTTTTGGGAACCTATCAGGTAAGCACAGAGGTTTCGAATATGATCACGTTGGAATCTTACATGGACACACTCTTGATGTTGAGCCTGATGCTGGGCATTCTCTTCGAATTGCCAGTCGTCTGTTGGTTATTGGGCAAGCTGGGCATCCTGACGAAATCTTTCATGCGAAAATATCGTCGTCATGCCATCGTCGTCATTCTCATCATCGCAGCGGTCATCACCCCTACTTCCGATGTTTTCACGCTCACTCTCGTCTCCTTACCAATCTGGCTTCTATACGAAGCGAGCATCTTCTTTGTACCAAACACAAAAAAAGCAGAATAGGTTTCTAAAGTGTATTGCCATGAGCCTGCATAGTCAGCTATCAAACCTTGGATAACGGGGAACACGGCTCCACCAAACACACCCATCATGATCGCTGCATCCACCTTGCGATAGCCGCTGAGGAAAGAAGGATAAGACAACAAAGACGGCGAAGACCCTCGGCTACATAACCGAAAGCGGTCCGAGGCTGTTGAGGATTCTTGAGGTCAAATGCTCTACCATGAAGTAAGAGTCTATGTTGTCATGCACAATCACCTGCGGCATGTCAAGCCCATAAGGTATGCGGTCGTAGAAGACAATGGCCACTCCTTCATTGGCAAGTTGTTTGTACATCTCGATATTCTTACGATAACTACAGAGACTGATGATCAAGCCATCCACCATGTATTGCTTCATCATCTTCAAGTTTTCCAACTCTCGCTCCGGACTCTCGTCGCTCTCGGCGATCATCACCTTTTGGTTGCGCTTGTAGTCTTGCCATTGAATCTCTAAGTTGGACTTACTGAATTAGTCAGACTACTTGACAAGGATAGCCTTGGTGATAATAATGTCTTCTAGAGGACGGTCATTATTCCCCTTATCCGTGGCGACATTCTGAATTTTATCTACCACATCCATCCCTTCTAGCACCTCACCAAAGACAGTGTAACCACCATCGAGGTGAGGCACCCCTCCATATTTGATATAGCCATCAATGACTTGCTTGTCGGGAAGCACATATGCCTTGCCTTCACGCGCCTCTTTCTCCACCGTATATTCCATCTGACGAGGAGTAAAGTTACGCCCCCAGGTAATGTAGAAATCGCAAGGAGCGGATGCAAACTTTGGGTTTACATCATCCCCTTCGCGAGCCGCACAAAGTTGCCCTCGCTTATGATAATACTTCGGATAAAGAATCTCCGCAGGAACAGAATAGGCGGTATCAAACTTTTCTGCCTTCTGCGGATTCACCTTACGAGTTGATGGGTCACCCGCCTGAACCATAAAGTTCTTGATGACACGATGGAAGATGCAACCATCATAATATCCGCACTTCACCCACTTTAGAAAGTTGTCCCGATGAAGCGGAGTGTCATTATAGAGAGCCACACGAATATTGCCCATCGTCGTTTCGAGCAGCACTTCATGGCAAGTCGTATCTTGGTGAACAGCTGCCGTATCTGCATCAATGGCAATGCCTTTCAAGACGGTCACCTTCTCCGTATTCATCAGATCCTGGGCTACAGCATTCATGCCAAAGCAGCCCATTGCCAACACTATAAGAATTGTTTTTATCTTCATCGCCTAAATCCATTAAATTTCATGTATTTTGATTGAATGCATCCAACAGCACTCAACATACAAAACTCTAGTTAACAGTAATATGGAAACATCCCTGATTGACCTCGTACTTGATGTAGCACCGATTCTTTTCACGAAAATCACGCAACACCTCGCTGAGCACCCATTTCAAGGAGTCGTTGCGCACCTGACGACGTGGCTCCTTTGCGGTCTGGACCGTCTTGTACCGGTTGTAACAGACATCGAATGTCGTGCCGTAGAGATGGCACGAGTTCTCGGTTGCATTTCCATTGCGAGTTCTCAACTTGGCGACATCATCCTTCGTACGCAGGATGCTGGTCACAATAATCTTATGCAAAGGGATTCCTTTGATCTGAAGAGAGTCGAAGTAAGCACGCCCGATGTCTTGCAACAGTACGGAGGCACGAGGGACAAGATAAGGGATACTATTGTTAAGCTTGTCAACATAAAAGAAAGGATTGCTCCCCACATAAACGAGTTTACCCTTACTATGTTCTGCTTCGTCGCGATTCTGTACAGGCGAGACACCATACTTGTTGGCTGCAATAAGTTGCACATCTTGCTGGTCGGGGAATGTATTGCCGAAATGAGGTACCGAAAATATTCGGTGCTTCACCTCTTTCCCATCCTTGTCGAAGAAAATGGAAGGGTTTCCGGTCAAAGCTGTATCAGGAGTAACGGTACACATCTTATCAGCATCCACTTCCTGTTGTCCCTTGTCTACTTGCAAATCCTGCGGATAGGCTTGACCAGTCGAAGAATCGACCTCTAAGCTATCCTTAGATGGGAGTATTGCCACACGAGAGGCGGCCACACTTGGAAAGATGAGACGAACCAAAGCCAAGAATAAAACGACTGTCAGAAAACCGACAAGGAACTTGTTCTTGCCCGACTGGAAACGTTTGGGCATTCGATGTTGATTATTTTTATTCGAATATTGAGATGTCATGACCATTCATTCTAATGTAATAATGTAGTAGACGAGAAAAACTTATTCTCCCCCATCCATTTCATAGGCAAAGGTAACAAAAATGAACGAAATACGAGCTATCACCCAAACAAAAAGCGTACAATTGCAGGCATTTTTATATTATTTATCATTTGTTGTGCTCTTTTTTCTCTTTAAAATGAGATTTTGAGAATTTAAATTTGCTCATTTCACGGAAAAGTATTACTTTTGCAAGCGTTATATAATAATTAGTTTAAACTATTTGAAATTTTAAGTTTTGATAGAGAAGCATATAGTACTCGAAGATATTGACCCAGTGATGTTCTACGGAGTGAACAATGCTCACCTGCAGATGATCAAGTCACTGTACCCTAAGTTGCGTATCGTGGCACGTGACAACGTGCTTCGTGTGCTCGGCGACGAGGAAGAAATGGCGAAAGCTGAAGAAGAAATCGAACAGATGCGTAAGCATTTAGTGAAATACAACATGCTAAACGAGGAAGATATCCTGGACATTGTGAAAGGCAAGCAGACTAAGGCCGACAGTGTAAAAGGTGTCTTGGTGTACAGCATCAGCGGTAAGCCTATCAAAAGCCGAAGCGAGAACCAACAGAAACTCATCGATGCCTACGAGAAGAACGACATGGTGTTTGCCGTAGGACCAGCAGGTACAGGAAAGACCTACCTTAGCATAGCCCTTGCCGTAAAAGCCCTCAAGGAAAAGACTGCCAAGAAAATCATCCTATCACGACCTGCCGTAGAAGCTGGAGAAAAGCTCGGTTTTCTCCCGGGTGACATGAAAGATAAGATAGACCCATACTTGCAACCTCTCTATGATGCCTTGGAAGATATGATTCCGGCCGTCAAGTTGCAAGACATGATGGAAAAACACATCATCCAAATCGCTCCCCTCGCCTTCATGCGTGGACGCACTCTCAGCGATGCCGTCGTCATCCTTGACGAGGCACAGAACACCACCTCTCAACAGATTCGCATGTTTCTCACTCGTATGGGCATGAATACCAAGATGGTCATCACGGGCGATCTTACACAAATAGACCTTCCTCGTGAACAAAGAAGCGGACTGAAAGAGGCTCTCAAGATTCTTGACGGCGTGGAAGGCATCGGAGTGGTCAATCTCGGACAGAAAGATATCGTAAGGCATAAGCTCGTGACTCGCATCGTCAACGCCTATGACAAATATGATAAGGAACGAGAGGAAGAAAGAGAAAGGCGAAAAGCTGAAGATGGCGGCCACAAAGCCTCAAAAACAGTATGACGAGAACAGTCTCTCATCCTATAGGACTCTGCGAGGCACAAAAAGAAGAATCGTTTTAATTTTTCAAAGTATAAAAAAACAATGAAAGCATTAACAAAGACAGATTTCCATTTCAATGGACAGAAGAGTGTTTACCACGGTAAAGTACGTGATGTGTATAACATTAACGACGACATCCTCGTGATGGTCGCTACCGACAGAATCTCTGCATTCGACGTTGTGCTCCCTAAGGGCATTCCTTTCAAGGGACAGGTGCTCAACCAGATTGCCGCTAAGTTCTTGGACACAACGACAGACATCTGTCCTAACTGGAAGTTGGCTACACCAGACCCAATGGTCACAGTAGGTTTGAAATGCGAGGGTTTCCGTGTTGAGATGATCATCCGCTCTATCCTCACAGGTAGTGCATGGAGAGAGTATCAGAAGGGATGCCGTGAGCTCTGCGGTGTGAAATTACCAGACGGAATGCGTGAGAACCAGCGTTTCCCAGAGCCTATCATCACCCCTACCACCAAGGCTGACGAGGGTCACGACATGAATATCTCCAAGGAAGAGATCATCGCGCAAGGTATCGTTAGTGCTGAAGACTATGCAGTCATGGAAGACTACACGCGCCGTATCTTCAAGCGTGGACAGGAAATCGCAGCCAAGCAAGGCTTAATTCTCGTGGATACCAAATATGAGTTTGGCAAGCGCGATGGCAAGGTATATCTCATCGACGAGATTCACACCCCAGACTCTAGCCGTTACTTCTACGCTGACGGCTACGAGGAGAAGTTTGAGAAGGGCGAGCCACAGCGTCAACTCTCCAAGGAGTTTGTTCGCCAATGGTTGATCGAGCACAACTTCATGAACCAGCCTGGTCAAGTGATGCCAGAAATCACCGACGAGTATGCCGAGAGCGTATCCGACCGCTACATCGAACTCTATGAGCACATCACAGGCGAGAAGTTTGACAAGGCAACAGAGAATGGCGACATCGCTGCACGTATCGAGAAGAACGTAAGCGAGTGGCTAGCAACTAGAAAGTAATCATCATACAGACAAGTTACGGAGCAAAAGCCTAAGCGCTTGGCTCCGTGACTCATACTGTAAAAACGACTATACAATATAATATAAGGTACGCGAGAAATGTACGAACAAGAGAAAATCAAGCCCTACGAGGGAAAAGGCGAGAAAGGAAAGTTGGTCGAGGAAATGTTTGACAACATCGCCCCAACTTACGATACACTCAACCACCGCCTATCTTGGGACATCGACAAAGGTTGGCGCAACAAGGCCATCCGACGATTGGCAGAGTTTCATCCTCAAAAGATGCTTGACATTGCCACAGGAACAGGCGACTTTGCCATACTCGCTGCCAAGACGCTCCACCCCAAGACCTTGGTTGGAGCCGACATTTCCGAGGGAATGATGGAAATCGGTCGGCAGAAAGTAGCCAAAGAACATCTGGAGGGGGTCATCACATTCAAGAAGGAAGACTGCTTGAACCTCTCTTTCGCCGACGAGACCTTCGATGCCGTCACTGCGGCTTTCGGCATCCGAAATTTTCAAAATCTGGACCAAGGGCTCCAAGAAATGTGCCGCGTACTCAAAAAAGGTGGACACCTGAGCATCGTAGAACTGACAACCCCCGTGAGTTTCCCGATGAAGCAACTCTTCCACATCTATTCGCACACGGTTCTGCCCGTGTATGGCAAATTGATATCCAAGGATCAAAGCGCCTACAGTTATCTCACTGCCACCATCGAGGCCTTTCCACAAGGCGAGACTATGATGGAAGTACTCAAGAAAGCAGGATTTGAAAAGGCTGAGTTCAAGCGATTCACCTTTGGCATCTGTACGATGTATTTCGCAACAAAATAAAGAAAAAGTTATACATTAATTATAAATTATTCATTGTTATGGACAAGTATGGACTCATAGGATACCCTTTGGGACATTCATTCTCAAAGAACTACTTCAACGAGAAGTTTGAGAATGAGGGCATCAACGCCAAGTACATCAACTTCGAGATACCATCCATCGAAGACTTGACAGAAGTGCTGGATTCCAATCCCGAGCTGAAAGGCTTGAATGTGACCATTCCCTACAAGGAGAAGGTCATCAGTTTTCTCGACTATGTTAGCCCGGAGGCAAACGCCATCGGAGCGGTCAATGTCATCAGAGTGGAACACAAGGGAAAGGAAACAATACTCAAAGGTTACAACAGCGATGTCATTGGCTTCACCAAAAGCATCGAGCCATTCATTGAATCTTTCCACAAGAAAGCTTTGATTCTCGGCACTGGTGGTGCATCCAAAGCCATCAACTATGGCTTGAAAGCACTTGGTCTGGAAACAGTCTTCGTGAGTCGATACGAACGTCCAGGAACCATACAGTATGACAAAATCACCCCCGAGGTCATCAAGGAATACAATGTCATCGTCAATTGCACACCGGTGGGCATGTACCCCCATGTGGACGAATGCCCAGCCCTACCGTATGAAGCCATGGACAGTCACACCTTATTATACGACCTCATCTACAATCCTGACGAAACCCTTTTCATGAAGAAAGGTGCCGCACAAGGAGCCACCGTCAAGAACGGACTGGAGATGCTACTTCTCCAAGCTTTTGCAAGCTGGGACTTCTGGGGAGGCAAGGAACAACTCTGATTCGGTCAGGAGTTTTTCAAAATTGAATATTCGATAAAGAAACATATAAATAGAAAATTAACAGAAATGGACAATCGCTATATGATGCGCGGTGTAAGTGCCGCCAAGGAGGATGTGCACAACGCCATCAAGAACATCGACAAGGGAATCTTCCCTCAAGCTTTTTGCAAGATTATTCCTGACATCTTGGGGGGAGATCCTGAGTATTGCAACATCATGCACGCCGATGGTGCAGGCACCAAGTCAAGCTTGGCATACATGTACTGGAAGGAAACAGGTGATCTCTCCGTATGGAAAGGAATCGCCCAGGACGCTGTCGTGATGAACACGGACGATTTGCTTTGCGTGGGTGCCGTCGACAACATCTTGGTTTCTTCCACCATTGGTCGAAACAAGATGCTTGTCCCTGGTGAAGTCATCTCAGCCATCATCAATGGTACAGACGAACTTCTCCACGAAATGCGAGACATGGGCATAGGAATCTACCCTACAGGTGGTGAGACAGCTGACGTAGGCGACTTGGTACGCACCATCATCGTTGACTCGACCGTAACTTGCCGCATGAAGCGTAGCGATGTCATCAATAATGCCAACATTCGTCCAGGGGATGTCATCGTAGGTCTCTCATCTATCGGTCAGGCCTCCTACGAGAAAAAATACAATGGCGGTATGGGAAGCAATGGTCTCACCTCGGCTCGACATGATGTATTCGCCAAATATTTGGCTAAGAAATATCCAGAGAGCTACGACCATGCCGTACCTGAGGAATTGGTATACAGCGGTAAGTATCAGTTGACAGACGAGGTGGAAGGTTCACCAATCAACGCTGGCGAACTCGTACTCTCTCCTACCCGTACTTATGCACCAGTCATCAAGAAATTGCTCGACGAGATGCGACCAGAGATTCACGGAATGGTACACTGCACCGGTGGTGCACAGACCAAGGTATTGCACTTCGTGGGCGAAGACTGCAAGGTCGTCAAAGACAACATGTTCCCAGTGCCACCTCTTTTCAAGGCTATCCACGACTGCTCAGGCACCGACTGGAAAGAAATGTACCAAGTATTCAACATGGGTCACCGCATGGAAATCTATGTTTGTCCAGAGATGGCAGAGAAGGTCATCGCCATCAGCAAGAGCTTCAACATCGATGCTCAGATTGTGGGACACATCGAGAAAGGCAAGCGCAGCTTGACCATACAGAGTGAGTTTGGAGAATTTAACTACTAATCCTCTGAAAAATTTGCCTCAACTAAGCAAGTTATTCAGAAAACAAGTGTTATATATAAAAAAAAGAGACATAAAGAATTATGCCAGACAACAATAACATACTACAAAAGCTCGATGGTCTTGAGAGCCGTTACGAGGAAGTAAGCACCCTCATCACAGACCCAGATGTCATCGCCGACCAACCCCGCTATGTCAAGTTGACAAAGGAATGGAAAGACCTCGGAGACATCATGGACGCTCGCAAACGTTACATCAACTGCCTGAACGCCATCAAAGAAGCCAAGGACATCCTAGCCAACGAAAGCGATCCTGAGATGAAAGAGATGGCACGTGAGGAATTAAACGAGAATGAAGCTCTCCAACCTAAGCTAGAAGAGGAAATCAAGATAGCCCTGGTGCCAAAAGATCCAGAAGATGCCAAAAACGTACAGATGGAAATACGTGGAGGAGCAGGTGGTGACGAGGCAGCCCTGTTTGCAGGCGATCTCTTCAACATGTACAAAAAATACTGTGAGTCAAAAGGTTGGACCGTCAGCGTCACCTCTGTATCAGAAGGCGCAGTAGGTGGCTACAAGGAGATTGACTTCGCTGTCAGCGGCACAGATGTTTATGGCACCTTGAAGTACGAATCAGGCGTTCACCGTGTACAGCGTGTTCCTGCCACTGAGACACAAGGTCGCATGCATACTTCTGCCGCTACCGTAGCGGTACTACCAGAGGCAGACAAGTTTGAGGTCAACATCAATGAAGGCGACATCAAATGGGATACCTTCCGTAGCTCTGGCGCCGGTGGTCAGAATGTCAACAAGGTGGAATCCGGCGTGCGACTACGCTATCCATGGAAGAACCCCAACACAGGTGAGGTAGAGGAAATCCTCATCGAGTGTACGGAAACCCGTGACCAGCCAAAGAACAAGGAGCGTGCCTTGAGCCGCCTCTACACATTCATCCACGACCGTGAGCACCAAAAATATATCGACGACATCGCCAGTCGCCGTAAGAGTTTGGTATCCACAGGTGACCGTAGTGCCAAGATTCGCACGTACAACTTTCCACAAGGTCGTGTCACCGACCACCGCATCGGCTATACCACTCACGACTTGAGCGGATTCCTGGGTGGCGATATCCAGGACATGATCGATGCATTGACCGTGGCGGAAAATGCAGAGAAATTGAAAGAAACAGAACTATAAATTTAGTTTGGAGTTAGAAAACTCCTGACTTCTAACTTGATTATATTATGAATAGAAAAGAACTTGTAGAGCAAATCTTCACAAAAAAGAGTTTCTTGTGTGTAGGTTTGGATACCGATATAGAAAAGTTGCCAGAATGTATTGTCAACGACGAAGAGATCCAAGGTGCAGAAGCCGAAATGATATTCCGTTTCAACAAAGCTATCATTGATGCCACTGCCCCTTATTGTGTAGCCTACAAACCCAATTTGGCATTCTATGAGAGTCGTGGCATCGATGGCATGATCGCTTTCGAGAACACTATCAAGTACCTGAAAGCGCACTACCCACACCACTTCATCATCGCCGATGCCAAGCGAGGAGACATTGGCAACACATCCAAGATGTATGCCCAGACTTTCTTCAAGGAGTACGACCTCGACTCCTTGACTGTAGCCCCTTACATGGGTGAGGATTCTGTCAAGCCTTTTTTGGAGTATGAGGGCAAGTGGGTTATTCTCCTTGCTTTGACCAGCAACAAGGGTAGCCACGATTTCCAACTTACAGAAGACAAAGAAGGCGAGCGTCTATTTGAGAAGGTTTTGAAGAAAAGCCAGGAATGGGGTAATGACGAAAATATGATGTATGTAGTAGGTGCCACGCAAGGCAGTATGTTTGAGGACATACGAAAGGTTGCGCCAAACCATTTCTTGCTTGTACCGGGCGTAGGTGCCCAGGGAGGAAGTCTACAAGAGGTATGTAAGTATGGCATCATCAAGGACTGTGGATTGCTAGTCAACTCATCCCGAGGAATCATCTATGCAGGTCATGGCGAGGACTTTGCCGAAGTAGCCGCACAGAAAGCCAAGGAATTGCAAGAGCAGATGGCTGATGAATTAGCCAAGCTCTAATCACATTCACTTTTCTAATAGAACAATAGGGAATATGGAATTTACAGCTCAACAAATAGCACAGCTCGTCCAGGGCCGTGTAGAAGGTGATGAGAATGCAAAAGTCAACACCTTCGCAAAAATTGAAGAAGGTAAGGAAGGGGCGATTTCGTTCCTTTCCAATCCTAAATATACTCATTATGTTTACGACACGAAATCAAGCATCGTCTTGATAGATGAGACGGTAGAATTGGAAAAGCCTGTGAGTACTACATTGATTCGCGTCAAGAACGCTTATGAGTGTGTGGCAAAGTTGCTTCAGATGTATGAATCTATGAAGCCCAAGAAGACAGGCATTGACCCACTGGCCTTCATTTCACCTAAAGCGAAGATAGCCGAGAATGTATACATTGGAGCCTTCGCCTATGTCGGTGATGGCGCAGAGATTGGAGAAGGTAGCCAAATTTATCCACACGCCTATATCGGTGACGGAGTCAAGATGGGAGACAACGCTCTCATTTATCCGAACGTAAGCATCTATCATGGATGCCGCTTGGGCAACAATGTCACTATCCATGCAGGTAGTGTCATTGGCGCAGATGGATTTGGATTCGCTCCAGGTCCAGAAGGATATGACAAGATTCCGCAGATCGGTATTGTTACCATCGAAGACAATGTGGAAATAGGTGCCAACACTTGCGTAGACCGCTCTACCATGGGTAGTACCTATGTACGTAAGGGCGTCAAGCTCGACAACCTCGTACAGATCGCCCACAATACCGACATTGGAGAGAATACAGTTATGTCAGCACAAGTAGGTATAGCAGGTAGCGCCAAGGTTGGCCAATGGTGTATGTTTGGTGGTCAAGTAGGCATCGCAGGACACATCACAATCGGCGACAAGGTATTCCTCGGTGCACAAAGCGGTGTGCCCGGTAGCCTTAAAAGCGGACAGCAACTCATCGGCACTCCACCTATGGAGCAACGTTCATACTTCAAGTCACAAGCCATTTTCCGTCGCTTGCCTGACATGTACAAGGAATTGAACGAGCTCAAAAAGCAAGTGGAAGAACTGAAGAAAAAGTAACATCAGCGTTAAATGTCGAGTGCAAAATGAGAAAACCGATTGCCACTTAACATTTAACATAAAAAAAAAATCGTTATGTCAAAACAAAAGACACTAAAGGGTAGTTTCTCATTGTGCGGTAAAGGTTTGCACACCGGATTGAGTCTGACCGTGACATTCAATCCTGCCCCAGAGAACACCGGTTACAAAATACAACGCATAGACCTAGAAGGAGAGCCTATCATACAGGCTGTAGCTGAAAACGTGGTAGAGACACAGCGAGGTACCGTACTGGGAAAAGGTGATATTCGCGTCAGTACCATCGAGCATGGCATGTCTGCCCTCTATGCCCTAGGCATCGACAATTGCCTCATCCAGGTCAACGGTCCTGAGTTCCCTATCCTCGATGGTTCCGCAGCTATGTACGTGGAGAAAATCAATGGCGTGGGTATTCTGGAACAAAACGCTGAGAAAGACTACTATATCATCCGTCACAAGATAGAAGTTAAGGAAGAGAACGGTTCTGTCATTACGATACTTCCTGACGAGGAATTCAGCATAACAGCCATGTGCTCCTTCGAAAGCAAATTTATCAATAGCCAGTTTGCCACACTTGACAAGATAGAGAATTATGCAGAGGAGATTGCTTCCGCTCGTACCTTCGTGTTTGTTCGTGACATCATGCCACTGCTCCAGGCCAATCTCATCAAAGGAGGAGACTTGGACAATGCGATAGTCATCTACGAGAGACAAGTAGATCAAACCCAACTCGACCAACTTGCCGATCATCTCAAGGTACCACACATGGATGCAACCAAACTTGGGTATATCCAACACAAGCCACTGCAGTGGGAAAACGAGTGTACACGCCATAAGTTGCTCGACATCATCGGTGACATGGCACTCATTGGCAAACCTATCAAAGGACGCATCATCGCCACTCGCCCAGGTCATACTGTAAACAATAAGTTTGCCCGTCAAATGCGCAAGGAAATCCGCAAGCATGAAATACAGGCACCTATCTACAATCCAAACGAGGAGCCAATCATGGACAACATCCGCATTAGGCAACTGCTTCCACATCGCTATCCTATGCAGTTGGTAGACAAGGTGATAGCTATGGGGCCAACTAGTATTGTCGGAATCAAGAACGTAACAAGTAACGAACCTTTCTTCCAAGGTCACTTCCCTGAGGAGCCAGTGATGCCAGGAGTGTTGCAGGTAGAGGCGATGGCACAATGCGGCGGACTGCTTGTACTCAACCAACTGGAAGAACCAGAACGCTGGAGTACTTACTTCATGAAACTGGACGATGTCAAGTTCCGCAAAAAAGTCGTTCCTGGAGACACCCTCCTCTTCCGAGTAGAATTATTGGCACCCGTACGCCATGGCATCAGCAGCATGAAAGGTTATATGTTCGTCGGCGACCAGGTGGTGGCCGAGGCAACCTTTACTGCACAAATCGTCAAAAACAAATAAACAATTATGAACCAGATTAGTCCTTTAGCATTTGTTCATCCCGAGGCCAAACTCGGTGACAACAACATTATAGGTCCTTTCTGCTATATAGACAAGGACACGGTGCTGGGCGACAACAATGTTCTTCAGAACAGTGTAACCCTGCACGTTGGAGCCAGAATCGGCAACAACAATGAGTTCTTCCCTGGAGCAAGCATCTCCACGAAGCCACAAGACTTGAAATACAAGGGCGAGACAACGACTTGTGAGGTAGGCGACAACAACAGTATCCGTGAGAACGTAACCATCTCTCGTGGAACCGCCTCAAAAGGTAAGACAGTTGTTGGCAGTCATAATCTCTTGATGGAAACTGTACATGTCGCACATGACTGCGTGCTTGGCAATGGATTGATCATCGGAAACTCCACCAAATTTGCCGGTGAAGTTATCGTGGACGACAACGCCATCGTCAGCGCCAACGTTCTAGTCCATCAATTCTGCCATATCGCAGGGTATGTCATGATCCAAGGCGGTTGCCGTTTTTCACAGGATATTCCACCTTATATTATCGCAGGCAAAGAACCTACCAGATATTGTGGCCTAAACCTAGTAGGACTTCGTCGTCGTGGTTTCAGCAACGAGCTCATAGAAACCATCCACGAAGCCTACCGCATACTTTATTCCAAAGGAGTATTGAAGGAAGGAATCGAAGAAATCAAGAAAACCATGGAAGTCATACCAGAAATCCAATACATCATTGATTTCGTAGAATCTTCCAAAAGAGGAATTATCAGATAGAAATATTATCTTTTCATTGGGCATTCTTATCGAAAATAAGCGACAAGAATGCCCTAATCCCCTATCTGACGAAAGACTTCTTATATTCTATCAACTATGTAGTTATATTTTATCAACTATTAAGCCTACAGATAGATTCTATTTATTTTGATTTATTTGATTTAAAACAAGCACTTTCATGAAAACTCTCATTGTCATATTAGGTCCTACCGGCGTTGGAAAAACAGAGCTCTGCTTATCCTTGGCTGAGTATCTTCAAACCCCTATCATCAATGCAGACTCTAGACAGATTTTTCAAGAATTGCCAATCGGAACGGCAGCTCCAACGAAAGAACAGCAAAAAAGAGTGAGACATTATTTTGTCGGCAACCATCACATTGAAGACTATTACAGTGCAGCCATGTACGAGGAAGACGTGATGAGAATCTTGAATGAAGAAATATTTCCATCCCACAACGTAGCCTTGCTTGCAGGTGGAAGCATGATGTACATTGATGCGGTCTGCAAAGGCATCGACGACATTCCCACCATACGGGACGACATCCGAACCCAGATGAAACAACGGTTGGAAAAAGAAGGCTTGGAAGCCTTAGTTGAAGAACTACGCCAGTTAGATCCACAACATTGGAAAATCGTAGACAAGAAGAACCCTAGGAGAGTGGTACATGCATTAGAAATATGTCATCAGACTGGACAAACCTACACATCTTTCAGAACGGCAGAAAAGAAGCAAAGACCTTTTCGAATCATCAAGATAGGGCTCAACAGAGTGCGTACTGAATTATACAACCGCATCAACCAAAGAGTGGAAGACATGATGAAAGAAGGATTGGAAGAAGAAGCAAGGAAGGTATATCCGAAAAAAGGATTGACCGCATTGAGAACGGTAGGCTACAAAGAATTATTCGCTTACTTTGATGGAGAGATTGACAAAGACGAAGCAGTTCGACAAATCCAATCGCACAGCCGTGAGTACATGCGCAAACAGCTTACTTGGTTTAAGCGAGACGAAGAAATCCGATGGTTTCACCCCGATAACGTTAAAGAAATCATAAATTATATGGATAGCTGCTTGGATAACAAATAATTTTACTATTTTTGCAGCTAATTATATTAGTTCTAAAAGTAAGTAACATTAGTTCTATCAAATCAATCAAAACAGTTCTATCGAAGAAGAACACCCAAGGGCTCTTCCGGTAGACTCAATTTAAAAGGACATGAAGAAAATCAAAACACTCTTTGCCTGGACATGGCATAAGTTACGCGGCTTCTGGCCTTGGTATAAACATCTATACCAAGGAAAGCCATGGTACACCAAAACTATCGTGGGCCTCATTAGCTGTATCGTTGCATTTATACTATACTTAGGAGCTGTAGACATCAACTTTCTTTGGCTCTTCGGTAAGTCACCAGGTTATTTCTCAGGCATATTGAATCCGCAGACAAGCGAAGCCTCCATGATTTATAGTGCAGATGGAAAATTGATCGGAAAATACTTCAATGAGAACAGAACACCTGTCAAGTACGAAGAAGTGAACTCTGATTTCTTCAAAGCACTTGTCGACACAGAGGACGAACGTTTTTACAAACACTTTGGTATCGACCCAATCGGTCTTTTTGGAGCTGTAAAAGATGCGATTTTCCATCATGATGCACGTGGTGCTTCGACGATTACCCAACAGTTGGCAAAAAATATGTTTAGAGTTCGCTCTCAATACTCCACGGGGTTATTGGGTAAAATTCCTGTATTGCGCATTTTGATAGTCAAAAGCAAGGAATGGATTATCGCCGTCAAGTTGGAAACTGTCTATTCTAAAAAAGAAATCATTACCATGTACGCCAACACGGTGGATTTCGGCTCCAACTCGTATGGCATCAAGACTGCCGCCAAGACATATTTCAATACGACTCCTGCCAAGATGACAACAGACCAAGCTGCTGTATTAGTAGGTATGTTGAAGGCTACGACTTATTACAACCCTCGTACCAACCCTAAAAACAGCTTGTCAAGAAGAAACACCGTATTATATAATATGGTGACACATGGAGACTTGAGCAAGGAGCGCTTCAACGAATTGAAAGAAGAGCCAATCAAGCTCGACTTCAAGGTGGAAGAAAACTATGACGGCCAAGCCAAGTACTTCCGTGAGGCTGTAGCAACTTATCTGAAAGACTGGTGCGATCAAGAAGGATACGACCTCTACTCAAGCGGTTTGAAAATCTACACGACCATAGATACACGCATGCAGAAATATGCAGAGGAAGCTGCACGCAAGCAGATGAAGCAAGTACAGCAAAACTTCAACAACCATTGGAACATCCATCGTAACCAAGCAGGTACAGGCAGTAAATGGTTGGGCGAAGATCCATGGCAAGATGAGAACCACAAGGAAATACCAGACTTCATCCAAGGTATCGCTGAACGCCAGACATTCTACAAAGACTTACTGGCTCGATTCCCGAACAATCCAGATTCGGTAAACTACTATTACAAAGAATGGGTACATCCTGTCAAGGTTTTCGACTATGACAAGGGTACCGTTACCAAGATGATGACTTCGGAAGACTCCATCAAATACATGACCACTTTCATGCACTGTGCATTCGTAGCCATGGAGCCACAAACCGGTGCCGTCAAAGCATGGGTCGGAGATATTGACTTCGACACTTGGAAATATGACAAGGTGACAGCAGAACGTCAACCGGGCTCAACCTTCAAACTATTTGTTTACACCGAAGCCATGAACCAAGGTTTAACACCATGCGACAAACGTAGAGACGAATACATCTCCATGGATGTATACGACAAGAAGAAGCATGAGATGGTGACATGGACTCCATCCAATGCAAATGGTACCTTCTCGGGCGACTCCATTCCTTTGAAGAGTGCCTTTGCCAAGAGTATCAACTCAGTCGCTGTACGCCTCGGACAAGAAATGGGCATCAAACGCATCATCGAGACCGCCCAGAAGATGGGTATACAAAGTCCTTTGGACGATGAACCATCATTGGCATTGGGTTCTAGCGACGTCAACCTCTTGGAAATGGCATGTGCCTATAGTACGGTTGCTGCCAACGGAATGCATCACGACCCTGTGCTGGTAACCCGCATTGTCGATCGAGATGGCAAAGAAGTCTATAGTGGACCGGCCGTATCAGAGCAAGTCATCCCATACAAGAGTGCCTTCCTAATGCAGCAACTTCTCCAAGGTGGCATGCGCGAACCAGGGGGCACGTCACAAAGTCTCTGGGGATATGTCGGAGATTATAAAGACACTGAATTTGGTGGTAAAACCGGTACGACCAACAATCACTCCGATGCTTGGTTCATGGGAGTAAGCCCAAAGCTAGTAGTGGGTGCGTGGGTAGGTGGAGAATACAGGTGCATACACTTCCGCACCGGAGCCTTAGGACAGGGGTCACGCACAGCCTTGCCTATCTGTGGCTACTTCTTGCAAGCTCTCTTCAAAGACCCGGCATTTAAAAAATATCATGGTAAATTCGATAAGCCGAAAGACGAAGACATCACAAGAGAAATGTATATCTGTGAAAGTTATGTACCAAAAGCCAAGGTAGATACCACTCGTTCTGATAGCGCTACCATGAATGAGGAAATTATCCTTGACGATGATGGAAACCCTGTGATTCATGAGGTACCAACAGGCGATGAGAATCAAGCCAAGGCATCAGAAGATAATGGCGACAAGAAGGAGAAGAAAGAGAAGAAAAAAACTAAACCTTCAGAACAAGTCATTAACTTCGATGACCTCTAAAATAAGTAAATGACATCAAATCAAGTGGATAATCGACGACTTCATTTTACAGATAGGAGCCGTCGATTATCATTTAAGAACAAGAATAAGTCATCTCTAACGATGACCCATTCTGAAAAGAACAAGAAAAATATGGCAGAGAATATAGATTTAGAAAATGAGGAACTACAAAACGCCTTACAGATTATCCAATACACTCGTCGCTCCCTATTTCTAACAGGAAAGGCAGGAACGGGAAAATCTACATTCCTTAGATACATTGCCAGGCATACCAAAAAGAAACATGTGGTCTTGGCTCCAACGGGCATTGCCGCCATCAATGTAGGAGGTTCCACACTCCATAGTTTTTTCAAACTCCCATTTTATCCACTCCTCCCTACAGATAGCAAATATAGCATCCGAAATCTCAGAAACACGATGAAATACAATTCTGAGAAAATAAAACTACTAAGAGAAGTAGAATTGATTATCATTGATGAAATCAGTATGGTGCGCGCAGACATCATCGACTTCATAGATAAAGTATTGCGCGTGTACAACAGAAACATGCGAGAGCCTTTTGGTGGCAAACAGTTATTGTTGGTTGGTGACATTTACCAATTGGAACCCGTAGTAAAGGAAGATGACAGAAAACTGCTTAGCCCATTCTATGCCAGTAGCTTCTTCTTTGATGCCAAGATATTCAGCCAATTTCAATTGGTGAGCATCGAACTGAAGAAAGTATACCGCCAAAGCGACCCAGTTTTTATCAACTTATTGGATCATATCCGAACTAGCCAAGTGCCAACGAGTGACTTGGACAAACTAAACCAACGAGTAGGTGTATCTTTAGACGAAAACGACAGTAAACTAGCCATCACACTATCGACACGAAGAGATACGGTCGATTTCATCAATGAAAACAAACTACGACAGCTTCCCGGTGACCCTTGCTTGTTCCGAGGGACCATCGAAGGCGAGTTTCCAGAAAGCAGTTTGCCCACCCCTATTGAGCTCTACCTGAAAACAGGAGCACAAATCATATTCATCAAAAATGACATTGATCACCAATGGGTAAATGGAACGCTAGGTACAGTCATCGGTTTTGACGACGAACAAGACAGCTGCATCTATATAAGGACAGAGAAAGGTGACGACGTAATGGTGGAACCTGCAGCATGGAGCAACATGCGCTACCATTTCAATGAGACAGAAAAGAAAATAGAAGAAGAAGAAATCGGCAGATACACCCAGTATCCTATACGTTTGGCGTGGGCAATAACAGTTCATAAAAGCCAAGGATTAACTTTCAACCAAGTAAAAATCGATTTTACGGGAGGAGTCTTTGCAGGTGGACAAACCTATGTAGCCTTATCCAGATGCACCAGTTTGGAAGGTATTAGCTTACAAGAACCTATCCGCAAGAATGAGGTATTTGTCAGAAACGAAGTCAAGCAGTTTGCTAGACATTACAATGATCAAAACATCATCAACAATGCATTGGTACAAAGCAAGGCCGACAAGCAGTATCATGACGCCTCCATAGCTTTCGACAAGGGCGACATGCAGGGAGCATTAGACAATTTCTTCCTCGCCATCCATAGTCGTTATGACATAGAAAAGCCTTTAGTCAAAAGGTTTCTACGAAAGAAACTGAACATAGTAAACGAACTACAAAGAGAAAATGAAAAGCTCAAGGCTATCATCAAGCAAAAGGATGATGAGAAAAGGAAGAAAGAAGCATTTCTCAAGAAACTAGCTACCGAGTATGTGATTCTCGGCAAAGAATGTGAAAAAGAAAACATGAAAGATGCAGCTATCAATAACTATAAAAAAGCTCTCGAACTTTGGGACAAGCATCCTGAGGCTAAGAGAAGATTGAAAAAGTTTAATCCGAAGCAATAAGATTAAAAAGTTAGATTCGAAGCAATAAGGCTAAGGATGTTAGATTGAAAGAAATAAAACTGAAGAATCCGACACGAAGTATAAAGAATTGAAAGAAATATGAAAAAGAGAAAACTCAGAAAGAAACGCATTACCGTGTTTTGCCTCATCATTTTGGCAATCATCCTGTTTGTTTTTAGAGGATGCTGGACGAGCTGTTCTACGAAAAAGCCAGATCAGCAAGACACCATTCCTCAAATACATCTCAACCAGGTGTTGAACAACCGATTGACAGATGGAGATGCCTATCATGAGATGGACTCACTTATCGAACGGTATCTGAAACGTTGGGAAATACATGGAGCACAATTAGTCATCACCCGAAACGACTCCCTACTCTATGCCCATGGATTTGGATTTGCCGATGTGGAAAAAGGCATCAAGATGGAACCAAACATGGTAATGAGATTTGCATCTGTCTCCAAGCTCATCACAGCAGTTGGCATCATGAAACTCTGCGAAATGAAAAAAATGAGAGTCAGTGATAAAGTGTTTGGTCCCAAAGGAATCCTAAATGACACGACTTACATCAACAGTATCAAGGATAACAGATACTATGATATCACGGTTGAACAACTTCTGCGCCACAATGCTGGTTTTACCAACGGAGCCGGCGATCCGATGTTCTCTACGAGATATATCATCATGCAGAATCATCTTACGACCCCACCTGACCACAAGACCTTACTAAAGATTGTACTGAAGCGCCAATTGGGTTATACACCTGGTCACGGAAAATGCTATTCCAATCTAGGATACATGATCCTATCCGAAATTATAGCCAAGAAATCGGGCATGAAGTATGAAGATTTCATGCAAAAATATGTTCTCCATCCCGCAGGATGCTATGATATGCATATTGCCGGAACGTATTATAAGGACAAGCGTCCTAACGAAGTGAAATACTATATGCATCAAGGTTCCGTAAATGTATACGAATACAACAACAGTGGTAGAATGGTGCCAAGATGCTATGGGGAAAATGATGTTCCAAGATTGGCTGGAGCTGGAGCCTGGTGTGGCTCGGCAGCCGAACTATCAAGGTTGATTGCTTCCATTGATGGCATACCACATGTCAAAGATATTCTCAACAAGAATACTGTGGACTTCATGACCAAGGAACAGCCTGAGCATAATTTTTCCATCGGATGGAACTATACGGCAAAGGGACTGCCCTGGATTCGAACTGGTTCTTTATCAGGAACCTCCGCTTTGGTTCTCAAGTATCCAGACGGTCAATGTTGGATCCTCATCACGAATACTTCCACATGGAAAGGGCATGGGTTCTCTAACGACTCAATGGCATTTTTTGAAAAGCTAAGAAAGAAGTACATGACAAACATGCCTCGAAAAGACATGTTTAAAAACAATCAAACCCTACAGGCAGATTAAGAAAGTACACAAATAGGAAAGAAGGGTGCAACGCCCCCAAATAAAGGATTTACCAACAACGAATTCGCCCTGAAAAGACAAAAAGTAACTCTTTGCCATTGCTTTTGTCTTTTCAGGGCAAATTCGTTGACTACTAGAGAATCATTATTCCACTAGAAAATCATTATTCCTTTCTTTTCCAAATATTCATCACCTTACGACGGATAGCCACGATATTCAGGACGGACACCAACAAGAACAAGCCTAAGCCTAAGGCAATGGCTGGCAACAAACTTCCATCCTCTATGTCAGGATATAACGCCTCTATAAAGTCCATGTAATAGGATCGCAAAAAGAAAAGGATGATCCACGCTATCACAAGCACTCCGACATTGAGTCCCATCGTTAAAATTTGGTATGGTCGAGAAACATTAGACGGACTATATCCTATCAAGAGCAAATTCTCCAGCTTAGAAGAGTTTTTCTGAACAAGAAGATAAATGCTCAGCATCAAGATATAGAAACTCAAAATAGATATTACCAAACCGATGATCATGACCATAGAAACCATCATACGAAGGAAGTAAGTTGTTTTCTCTGCGTCCAACTTATCAGTCTCGACCTCATAACCATGATTGTCCAGATATTGGCTTATATTCTCATCTGCAGGGTTTCCTACCTCTACAATGAGACGAGTAGGATCCGCATGGTTATCGGGAGCAAATTCATGATTGCTCCAATCCATAAAGGCTTGAGGAACCAAGATGGTATTCAAGCGAGAAGAAAAGCCAATGACTCTTCCCTTAAATTGTTCTTTCTTGCCATTTGCCTGAATGAAGATTTGAAAATCAATCATTCCCATCAAACCATCGCTTATCTTCGGCAAGGAATGACTCTGGGCAAAGCCAAAGTTATACATATTAATATAGGTGCGAGGCAAAATAATAGGAACTTCCTTGGCACCAGCTTCATATTTCCAATCCTTCAGTGGAACATCGACAAATCCATCCGGTACACTCTCGAAGAAAAGTTCTGAATTGAGGACATTCACTCCATTGACGCCCATGGAGGCATCCACTTTATATTCGGTGGAAGTAAACTTACCGATCTTCTTCACAAATTTCTGAGAAGAAATCTCGTCAATCTCACTACCCGAAAAGGTATTGGTACGACCACTGATGGTATTGCCCATACCTATCTTCTTACTCATAATCAAGTAATCGGCCTTCATAAAACTGTCTTGTTGTGTGAAGACTGGCAGCACATCCTGATAGAACTGAAAGCCAAAAAGGACGATAAGCATGCCAAAGAGATTGGCAAAAGCGAAACCAGCAAACTGAGGAACGCTGATATGCTGTCGTAAAAGTTTCCAAACTAAATTCATAGTTGTTATTATAAACTATCCTAAAAATCTAATATCAAAATCTATAATATGGGGATAGCCAAACCACCCCAAGTCAAAGCCTTATTCTCAAAACACATTTATATGCCTACAATTCTAAAGCCTAACAACTTTTTCGTAGGGTAAATCCATGTGTTTACCAATACTTGTAACGATGACACCAGCACCTTGGCGATGAGCCTCTGTCATCATGATCTCACCCATAATACGAGAATTGTTATCATCCAAGTGACTGATTGGCTCATCCGCCAAGATGAAATCAAAGGGCTGGCACAGGGAACGAATCATCGCTACACGCTGTTGCTGACCGAAAGACATACGACCAATCTTGGAATCCACCTTATCCGCAATACCCAGCATGTCAAACCACTTCAAGATCTGCTCCTTAGATTGGAAGTTCGTAATTTTATTTTTGATTTCTACATTTTCCATAGCAGTAAGTTCTGGGAAGAGGCGCAGTTCCTGAAACAGATGACTGATATGGCGCTTGCGAGCCTCGACCCAGTCCTTCACTCGATAATCAGCGGTCAATTCGTCGTCAAACATCACACTACCCGTATAATCATGACGATAGCCTAAAATATAGCTGCAGAAAGTACTCTTACCTTTTCCACTATCTGCTTCCACCAAATAGAGATGTCCCTTCACAAAAGTGACATCTTGCTTCCATATCTCCGACTCCAATTCTGTACGCTGAGCGAAGACTTGTGGAAGAACGGAATGAAACTTAATTGTTTCCACTTTTACTTATTTTTATATGATTTATTAATAACCTCATTATCACAACTAACTATAGTCTCACTTCAAAGTGTAGACTATAGAAGTTAAATTACCAAAGATAGGATTCAGTAATGAAGAGACAGCCGACATGACATCGCCATCAGTACCTGTTTTGGACAAATTGATGACCATAGCCAACTTCTGTCCGTTGATTTCCTTACGAATATCAGCAGAAATCGGATGATTGGAAGGCTTGATCGAATAAGATGCCAGAAGCTCATCGCTGCCACTATAGAACTGATGGTCGTCACTCACACCAAAATAAAAAGAAGTTTTACCATCACTATAATAATATGCATTTTTACCCCAATCTGCAATGGAACTACCTTTCGGACATGACTGTTTCCAATAGCCGACATCAGTCAGCCATTTGGAATGAGCCAACTGAGCCGCCATTGTCATTTTCAGATCTGAATCTGAGAAAGAAGGCATCACGATTGCCATATCGCCATTTACACTACGAATAATGTTGTCCATGTCAATAGCAGCATTGATACCCATCAAAAGTTGTTGAATACCCTTGTTGCTTTGCATCATCGGCAAGAACTTGTTTCCATCGACATTCATGAAAATGCCTGCCATTGCATCATCTGGCATTGACATAATGTACTTGCCCTTGATTGGGCGATAACTCTCAGCGGCCTTTTGCAAAGCAGCATCAATCTCTTGATTGAAGGAAAAGGTCTCTCCCTTGATGCGTAACATACCTTTTTGAATGCTCATCTCCGCGGCAATCACCACTTGCGAGGCATCTGCATCTTTAGGCGCTCCCAACGTAAATGGGGCGATAAATTTTTCCGGCAAAGCCTGTGCTTGCGCCACCATTGCCATTGGAGAAGTTATCGACTCCAAGCGTTCAAACATAGACGACGACTTGATTCCATGTTCATCATCTGCCTTCAAGAATCTAACCATCTGACGTTGCAATTCAGCCTGAGCATCCGCTACCACAGGACCCACGACCAAAAGAGCCTGATCCGAGAAGCCCATCACCCAGGAATTCTTCAACACAGAAAAATAAAAATCCTTTTTCTTGCTAACAGGTGTGCAAATGTGCTGGTCTTTTGCCAACTGATTCAACCAGTCCTCCAAGTCACCCTCATCAGAAACCTTGGCACAGATCCCCAGATTACCGTCAGCCGTCTCAAAAAGATAAAGTTTATCAGAGATATCGATTCCGCATTCCGACACGTCATCGACATGTAGCAAAGACTTTAGAACCCCAGCTTTATCACCCAAATGATTATTATCTGCCATTTTTTGCATGTCAATAGAAATAATGGCAGAGCTATTAGCTGGTATCGCATTCAAATAATCGGAGCCAGAACAAGAGTTTAAAACGAGCATGGCAAACGCAACACACAACAAAGCCATGCGATAAAACAACTTTTTCATAAACTAAATATATTAATTACCTTAAAACACATATAGCCCGGCACACTAAAAGCGCCGAGCAAGGTTAGCCATGGCAACAGACATCAAGCCTGCCGTCTCCGTACGCAATCGACTGGTACCCAAGCTGACTGACTCAAAACCATTAGCGATTGCCATTCTCACTTCATCTATAGAGAAATCTCCTTCAGGACCCACCAATATCGTGACATCCCCCTCATCAATAAAAGGCTGCCGAAGCTCTTCAAAGAGATCAGACTTTTTTATTTCTCCATAACAGTGACAGATGAATTTTCGTCCCTGTCGAGGGAGAGAAACAAAATCCTTAAAAGGAACCATGTCATCCACGATCGGTTTCCAAGCCTTATGACTTTGCTTCACTGCTGAGATGACAATCTTATCTATGCGGTCGATGCGTATTGTTTTTCGCTCGGAAAACTTGCAATTGAGAAAAGTCAATTGATCAAAACCAATCTCTGTCGCTTTCTCCGCCATCCATTCGATACGATCCATCATCTTGGTCGGCGCAATAGCCAGATGAACCCGCCCACGCCATGCTGGTTTTTGCGGTAAAGTTTCCAAGATTTCATAAAGGCATCTTTTATGGGTAGCCAATAACACTTCGGCACGATAAAAGTTCCCCACCCCATCCATGAGGTTGATTTCGTCGCCTGCTTGGAGTCGCAACACCCTCAACGCATGAGTCGCTTCCTCTTGTGACAACTCATTTACCGAGCCAGCATCGGGAACATAAAAGAATCTTGTCTCTTTCATAACTTAAATATCAAATCTTAATTCCATACTTCCCTACGGAGAGTCACAGCCTATTCCTCATCCTTGGAATGGCGTTTGTTCAACTCATCACGCAGATTGGAAGCCATCTCGTAATTTTCGGTCTCTATAGCCTTCTTCAGGGACATCTGAAGCATGGTCTCACTCAGCACGGTCAAGGGTAAGCCGATGCGACTTTCTCCCAACTTAAAAGGCACGGACTGAGAGAGCATCAACCGGGAAGTGGCATACAAAGGAATGTCACCTGCTATTGACAAAAGAATACCATCACTACAACGGATAGGGAAATGCTTGTCCGTTACAGGATCCACGATTTCAGTTCCATACTCACCATCCTTAACCGACGAAATGAGAATCTCGAGCTGATAATAACCATAAGATTTTAGCACATCACACAAAACCTTCGGATAGCGCTTGACCGTCTCAGGCTTTTTCATCATATACATCTGAATTTGCTTGCGCATATTCTTATCACAGGTCACGACCAGTTGACGACTGTTCAATTCGTCAACCAATCCCAACAAGGAAATATCTTCGATACCCACAATCTCAGAAATCCCTAAAAGTTTCAACCTTACATTATCCATCATTTCAATTACTCCTTAATTATATTACTTATTATTCTTTGGCTTGAACATCAATGCAAAAAGAATGCCAACAACCAAAGCATAACCTGCAAATATCAACCAACAGCTCTGCCAATCACCCATCAAATAACCATCAGCATTAAACTGACAGTAATGATTGATGACCTGACCTGCCAACAATGTTCCTATTGTAGCTCCCAAGCCATTGGTCATCAACATAAACAGACCTTGGGCTGAAGCTCTCACATTTGGATCGCATTTTTGGTCAACAAACAATCCTCCCGAAACATTGAAGAAATCAAAGGCCACACCATAAACGATACATGACAGAACAAACAAGATGACACCAGGGAATGCAGGATTTCCGATGCCGAAGAAACCAAAGCGCAATACCCAAGCAAACATAGCAATAAGCATGACGACCTTAATGCCATATCTCTTCAAGAAGAAAGGTATCAAGAGGATGCAAAGAGCTTCTGCTACTTGAGAAATAGAGACAAGTAAGGTAGCGTTGTTGGCAGCGAAGGTCTCCACCATGGCAGGATCTCCCTTGAAGCTAGTGATAAAAGGCGTGGCATAACCGTTGGTTACCTGAAGAGACATGCCGAGCAAGCCCGAGAAGATGAAGAACATAGCCATTTCCTTAGTTTTGAACAACTTAAAGGCATTAAGCCCCCAAACTTCCGAGAGGGTTTGATTTTCTTTCTTGATTACCTTGCACTGCGGCAACGTAAAACAATAGAGGAAGAGTACAAAGCTCATCAAACCAGACATCAAAAATTGGAAATGAGTGTACTGGAACTTATTGGTATTCTCAGAAAGCAAGAACGAGAATGAGCCTTGGTCCCAGGTAGCACAATTGACCACCCACATCATGATGATGAAACCTACGGTTCCAAACACACGAATCGGTGGGAAATCCTTCACCGTATCCAATCCATGTTCCTTCAAGATGGTGAAAGCTGTCGTGTTGGACAGAGCTAGCGTAGGCATATAGAAAGCCACACTAACCGTATAAACGGTCATAAACAAAGTCTCGTTTGGTTGCGCAGAAGCCTCACCCATCATGAAGAGAGCGCACATGGAGGCTCCTGCCAGCAAATGGCAATACCCCAACAGACGTTGCGACTGAATCCATTTGTCAGCCACAATGCCTATCAATGTAGGCATAAAAATCGAGACGATGCCTTGGATGGCATAAAACCAAGCTATCTCAGCACCCATACCGGCCTTGCCAAGATAGTTACCCATAGATGTCAGATAAGCTCCCCACACTGCAAATTCCAGGAAGTTCATCACCGCTAAGCGTACCTTTAGATTCATATTGTCAATTTTTTATATTTTTAAATGCAAAGATAATGATTATTCTTGAAATATAGCAAGAAATATGAAATTTCTCGTCTACAAATAGGCATTATTTAACAAATTATGTGTAATTTTGCAGTCCTACTAAATAAAAGAAAGTAGACTAGCATTGAAAACAGAAGTAGACTAGTATTGAAAATTAATTAAAATAAGAGCAGATGTTATTGAATTTTTTCCTAACTTGCAACAAGATTGGTGCCTTCACTCTCGGTGGCGGCTATGCAATGATTCCTATTATGGAAAGGGAATTTGTCGACAAGAACCAATGGATGGAAAAGCAAGAATTCATGGATATCATGGTGGTGGCCCAAACCACACCGGGTATCTTCGCCATCGACATGGCAAGCCATATTGGTTACAAACTCAAAGGTGTTTGGGGAGGCATCGTGGGAGCCTTAGGCATAGCCCTACCATCCATCATTGCCATCCTGATCATCGCCATGTTCTTCCAACATTTCAAAGACAACTATTGGGTTTCCAAATTCTTTGCTGGCGTCCGTCCTGCAGTTGTGGCGCTCATTGCAGCTCCATGCTTCAAGATGGCCAAGACTGCCAACATCAACCGTTACAACATTTGGATTCCCTTTGTTTGTTGCGCTTTGATCGCTCTTTTCGGCGTTTCTCCCATCTACATCATCATCGCCGCAGGTGTCTTAGGATACCTATACGGCAAGTTTAAAACCCAACATTAAAAATTCATCTCCAAAATGTTATTCCTCAAGCTTTTTATTATATTTACGAAGATAGGAACCTTCAACTTCGGAGGAGGATATGCCATGCTTTCGCTCATCCACAACGAAACCGTAGTCAAAAGCCACTGGCTCACCAACGCCGAATTTACCGACATTGTAGCCATCAGTCAATCGACGCCAGGTCCTATCGGCATCAACTGCGCCACCTACGTAGGATACACTTCCGTTCTTCACGCTGGCTATCCACAATGGGCAGCCTGCCTGGGTTCTGTATTGGCTTCCTTGTCCATCATGTGGTTGCCATTCATCATCATGATTCTCATCAGCCGTTACCTCATCAACCACAAGAACTCGAAGATCGTGCAAGACATATTCAGCGGACTGCGTCCAGCCATCATTGGGCTAATAGCAGCTGCTGCCGTTCTCTTGATGAACAAAGAAAACTTCGGTTCTCCACAAGACAATCCTGTATTGTTTGCCATCAGCGTTGTTTTGTTTGCATTTGCCTTCTACTTTACGAGATTCAAGAAGACCAATCCCATATTGATCATGCTCATCTGTGGAGCTATAGGGCTCGTCGTTTTTTAGAATCAAGAAAAAAAAGGCTTGCCTCCCGGCAAGCCTTTTTCAGGTACTGGGAAAAGATCCACAATTATTTTTTTAAACCTTTTCGTATCCAGTACAAAAAAAAATTGATTGTCTCACGACAACCAATCTTTTATTAACCTTAATAATCTAATACCATGAAAAACACGTTGCAAAGGTACAACATTTTTTGTAACCTGCAAGTATTTTGCATAAGAAATTCCCGATATTTATATTTCATTAAACTTTTTACCATCCCATTTAAACTTTCTTTGCGTTAAAAGCGCTTGAATCTCTTTTTTTTCAGTTTCCGTCACCAAAGGCAAAGAAAGTTGAAAAGTGATGGTATCACTCTTCGGAGAGAGAAAAGCATAGGAAAATCGAGGTTCCAAGCCAGAAATCAACCTTTCATATTGTTCAACACTCATTGTATCAGGTTTTGGCTGAAAGAAACTTGACGCAGAATGGATGTCTTGAACCAAAAAACCACAAGCATCCATCCTTTCCCATTTCTGATTATAAAAGATCACTTCACTCTCTTTCTCAGGGCCATTCCATGTTATCACCATACAGAGCAAAGAATCCTTACCCTCCACAGGAAGCAATTTCATTTGAATGAAGGAAGCCTTACTGCTGGTCAATTGCAAGAAATCAGAGGTAAGCGTATCTATCACGCTATTTTCCTCCAAAAGATTCTTCACTTCTGGCTTCACCCCCATATCCACTAAATCTACAAATTCCGTACGCATACTCTTATTGAGCGCAGGCAACACAGAATCCGGCATGTTAATCCACAGTTCCTTCAAAGAAAGAGCATGTACGGAAGCTGTAACAAACAAGCCCAACAATAAGACTACAATTTTCTTCATTTTTATATTCTATTTAAACATAAATTTCCCATAACGCAATTGGCAGGTCCACTTGCCTTGATAAGGTGAGACAAAGATGGTAAAGAGATTGCCAATACCCAGCGGCGAATTGCCACCCTTGTAAAAAGCCGTACCACCGTCTTCCTCATCATAAGAAATCGAATATTTCAATTCCATCTTCTTGACCAAAGCTTTCATCTTAGCAACAGCAGCAGCCTTGTTGGCACAAAGAAAATAAAAGCGTGCCTGATTGAACTTGCTGTCACCATTTGCATTCTGGAAGCTAACTTCCACACGATCAGCCTTCATGCCTTCGAATAGTTTATTCAAGTAGACCACCTTGTCCTCCGACTTGACATTAGGCTCACCAAACTTGTCTTTCAAAGCGGTTAAAGTTTCATCATACGAAGCCCCAAATGTTGCTCCCGCCACCTCCGCAGCTTCCTGCTTAGCACTCATGTTGAGAGACATAATCAGCGCTAATGCTAAAAATAGTTTTTTCATCTTTCTACGATTTATACGTTATATTACAAAAACGGCTACAAAGTTACAGTAAAATAATGATATAACGAAAGAATTCGTTATTTTTTTCGTTTAGAATAATAAAATCCCCAAAAGAAAGCGAGGAATGCCTCCTAAGAAGCACTCCTCTATTTCTATCTCAAACAAAATAATTGGAAAGGATTCTCTTTCTATCCGACTGTCATCTTACTCCTCGACGGCAGCCTGCGCCGCTGCCAAACGAGCGATAGGCACACGGAACGGAGAGCAAGACGCATAGTTCATGCCCACCTTGGCACAGAACTTAACGCTTGATGGCTCACCACCATGCTCGCCACAGATACCGGTGCGGAGGTTAGGACGAGTCTTGCGACCATTCTCCACCGCCATCTTGATGAGCTGACCTACACCTTCCTGGTCGAGAACCTGGAATGGATCCACCTTCAATATCTTCTTCTCCATGTAAACAGGGAGGAAGCTAGCGATGTCATCACGAGAGTAACCGAAGGTCATCTGTGTCAAATCGTTGGTTCCGAATGAGAAATACTGAGCCTCCTCGGCTATCTTACCTGCGGTGAGGGCCGCACGAGGAATCTCTATCATCGTACCAATCTCAAACTCAACCTCTGTGCCATACTCCACGAACACTTCCTTGGAGGTAGCGAGGATGATGCTCTTCTGCTGCTTGAGCTCCTGTACGGTACCGATGAGCGGAACCATGATCTCAGGACGTGGGTCGAAACCTTCCTTCTTCAACTGGCAGGCAGCACCGAGGATGGCACGAGTCTGCATCGCTGTAATCTCAGGGAAGGTGATACCCAGACGGCAGCCACGATGACCGAGCATTGGGTTGTTCTCGGCTAGCGAGTTGACACGCTTCTGAATCTCAGCCACGCTCACGCCCATCTCCTTCGCCATGGTCTCCTGACCAGCGAGATCATGAGGCACGAACTCATGGAGAGGTGGGTCGAGCAAGCGGATGTTGACTGGACAACCATCCATTGCCTTCAAAATGCCATAGAAGTCTGCCTTCTGGTAAGGAAGGAGCTTGGCTAGTGCTTTCTCGCGACCCTCCACCGAGTCGGCGAGAATCATCTCACGCATCGCCACAATCTTCTGATCCTCGAAGAACATGTGCTCCGTACGAGTCAAGCCGATACCCTTGGCACCGAAGGCACGGGCAATCTCGGCATCGTGTGGAGTGTCCGCATTGGTACGTACTTCCATCTTGGTATACTTGTCGCAGAGATCCATCAACTCCTTGAAGTCACCCGATAGTTCTGCAGCCTTGGTCTCAATCTGACCGGCATAAACCTGTCCAGTTGAACCATTGAGGGAGATGAAGTCGCCCTCCTTATAGATAGTTCCGTCGATTTCAACGGTCTTGGTCTTGTAATCCACATTGATGGCACCCGCACCAGACACGCAGCACTTGCCCATACCACGAGCCACTACAGCTGCATGAGAAGTCATACCTCCACGAGCTGTCAAGATACCTTCGGCAGCCGACATACCGGCTAGGTCTTCTGGGGAAGTCTCAATACGAACCATCACAACCTTCTTGCCGTCAGCATGCCACTCCTGTGCATCGTCTGCATGGAACACGATCTGTCCGCAAGCCGCACCTGGAGAAGCCGGGAGTCCCTGTGTGATGACCTTAGCCTTGGAGAGAGCGAGTTTGTCGAACACTGGGTGCAAGAGCTCATCGAGCTTCTGAGGCTCACAGCGAAGGATGGCAGTTTTCTCATCAATCATGCCCTCATGGAGCAAGTCCATGGCAATCTTCACCATGGCGGTACCGGTGCGCTTACCGTTACGGGTCTGGAGGAACCAGAGTTTGCCTTCCTGTACGGTGAACTCCATATCCTGCATGTCGTGATAGTGATGCTCCAACTTATCCTGGAGGGCATCGAGCTCCTTGTATAGTTCAGGCATCGCTTCCTCCATAGAAGGATACTTCGCCTTGCGCTCCTCCTCGGAGATGCCGGCACGCTCAGCCCAACGCTGAGAGCCAATCTTGGTAATCTGCTGAGGAGTACGGATACCTGCCACTACATCCTCTCCCTGTGCATTGATGAGATACTCTCCGTTGAAGAGGTTCTCGCCATTGCCTGCGTCACGAGAGAAGCAAACGCCCGTAGCAGACGTATCGCCCATGTTTCCGAATACCATCGCCATGACAGAGACGGCCGTACCCCACTCATCTGGAATACCTTCCATCTTACGATACAGGATAGCACGTTCGTTCATCCAAGAACGGAACACAGCGCAGATAGCACCCCAAAGTTGGTCGATAGGATTGGTTGGGAAGTCCTCGCCCGTCTGCTCCTTGATGGCAGCCTTGAAGAGTTCCACGAGTTTCTTGAGCGATTCCACGGAGAGGTCCTTGTCAAGAACAACACCCTGCTCTTCTTTCACCTTCTCGATAATCGCCTCGAATGGGTCAATGTCTTCCTTGTTGACAGGTTTCATACCGAGCACCACGTCGCCGTACATCTGTACAAAACGACGATAGGAATCGTATACAAAATGAGGATTGTTGGTTTTCTTGACCAATCCTTCAGCCACCTCGTCGTTCAAACCGAGGTTGAGGATGGTGTCCATCATACCAGGCATGGAGGCACGGGCTCCCGAGCGAACAGAAACAAGGAGAGGATTCTCGACCGAGCCAAACTTACTGTTCATCAAAGCCTCTGTATGAGCCACCGCCGCACTTACCTCGTCTTGTAGAAGTTCCTTGATTTTCTTCTCTCCTACCTTATAATATTCGTTACAAGTATCAGTTGTGATTGTAAAACCTGGAGGCACAGGAACACCTATCAGGTTCATTTCTGCCAAGTTGGCTCCCTTACCACCGAGAGCCTCACGCATTTGTGCATTTCCCTCAGCCTTACCGTTACCAAAGGTATAAACTCTTTTTTCGTCCATAATTCGAATAGGTTTCTAATTTATTAGTTATTGTTTTTACTTTCTGATGCAAATATACAAAAATTATTCGATACACCCAAACTTTTTACCATCTTTTTGCAATCTCGACTTTACATTTTCCGTTGTTTACGTACACACGACGGAAGAGTTATAAAATAAAAGCAAATGAGGACGAATTCTTACGAATTCCATCAGCCGAACGCAACCAACGGAAACAAACGGACCCTCCGAGAGTTTTTCATTCGTACAACTTGAAGTATTTTTCACCTTATTATATATAAGGTCTATTCTTTAAACATGGGATCTTCTCATGACATAGTGATTTTTCACAATAGAAAAACATGTTGTACGAGAGAGTCATTCACCCTTTTAGATATTTGCGAATTCCACAAATTATGCCTTTTTGTCTTTTATCTTGGTGTATCGGATAAAAAAGTGATGAATATTTTTCAATATTAATAAAAAAGATATTATCTTTGCAGCCAAAATAATATAAATATCAATCATGGGAAGAAAACGAAAGCCGTTACCATTACTAGAAAATATCACCATCGAGGCGGTGGCTGCCGAGGGCAAGTGCATCGCCCGAGTAGATGACCAAGTTGTCTTTGTTCCATTCTGTGTGCCAGGCGACGTGGTCGATTTGCAAGTAATCAAGAAGAAACATAAATATTGCGAGGCGAAAGTCGTGAGATTCATCAAGAAAAGCGACGTTCGCCAAGAGCCGATGTGCCAGCATTTCGGCATTTGCGGTGGCTGCAAATGGCAGAATCTCCCTTACTCCGAGCAGATCAAGGCTAAGCAAAAACAAGTGGAAGACCAACTCACTCGCATCGGCAAAATCGAATTGCCAGAGTTCCGCCCTATCATGGGTAGCGTAAAGACACAAGAGTATCGCAACAAGATTGAGTTCGGTTGCAGTAACAAACGTTGGTTTACCGCCGAAGAACTTGCACAACTTCCTCAGAAAGGAGACGACACTGTATCTTCATTAAAGGAACGCCACGCACAAAATGCCATTGGTTTCCATATCACAGGAGCCTTCGACAAGATATACCCTATCAAGAAGTGCTGGTTGATGGACGACCTCTGCAACGAGATTCGCAACTTTGTATTCAAGTATGCTGATTCACATGACTACACTTTCTATGACCTTCGAGAACAGCACGGTTTGTTGCGCGACATGATGATACGCAACTCCAACACCGGCGAATGGATGTTGGTATTCCAGTTCCATTACGACGAGGAGGGCGACGAGCAGAGAGCTCAAGAACTGATGCTGCAAGTTGCTGAGAAGTTTCCACAGATTACATCCCTGATGTATGTCAACAACCAAAAGGGCAACGACACCTTCAACGACTTGGAGCTTAGTCTCTTCAAAGGCAACGACCACATCTTCGAGCTCATGGAAGACTTGCGTTTCAAGGTAGGGCCGAAGAGTTTCTACCAGACCAATACCGAACAGGCGTACCACCTCTATTGCGTGGCTCGTGAATTTGCCAATCTCACAGGCAACGAACTTGTATACGACCTTTACACCGGCACCGGCACAATCGCCAACTTCGTAGCCCACAAGGCAAAGAAAGTCATCGGTATCGAATACGTACCAGAGGCCATCGAGGATGCCAAGGTAAACTCCGAGGTAAACAAAATACAGAACACCTTGTTCTACGCTGGCGACATGAAGGACATTCTGACCAACGACTTCATTCAGCAGCATGGTCGTCCAGATGTCATCATCACCGACCCACCACGCGCCGGCATGCACCCAGACGTAATCAAGGTCATCTTGAACGCCGCGCCAAAACGCATCGTCTATGTCAGCTGCAACCCAGCCACCCAGGCCCGCGACCTCCAGCTGATGGACGACTACTACAAGGTGGGAGCGGTTCAGCCTGTCGACATGTTCCCTCATACACCTCACGTGGAAAACGTGGTATTGCTAGAGAAGCGCAGCGATGCAGACATCAAGCAGAAGCTGAAGGAGCGTAAAGAACGAGAGAAAGCAATCGCTGAGGCGAAAGCTGCAAAAGAGGCAGAGAAACTTTCCGCCCAAGCTGCCAAAGCAGAGGATTTGACGGAAGAAGAGCTTGCCGCCAAACAAGCTTTGTAAACAATTTACAATAAAGATTTGCAAATAGATTTTACAAATCGACAAAAGTGAAAGCTTTCCAGGGGGCGAAACTCCCTGGGAAGCCTTGCCAACGACCTAACACAAAAACCAAAATACAGATAAAATGAAAAAAGGAATCACAATAGCGCTGATGGTTTTAGCAACTACTAGCCTAAGCGCACAGGAGAAAAAAACAATCCAGCTACCAGCTTGGTTAAACAACATCAAGCTGTCGGGATATGCATTGACACAGTATCAATACAGTGGGCAAAAAGGAGCTGAGTCCAACTCGTTCAACATCCGCATGGGACGTTTGGCCTTGGAAGGGCGTATCGCTAACGATTTCTACTGGAAAACCCAGATACAGTTCAACGGCAACACCTCGACACTCGGTAGCAGTCCACGCATGGTGGACCTTTTCGCCGAGTGGCAGAAGTACAGCTTCTTCAAAGTAAAAATCGGTCAGTTCAAGAATCCTTTTACTTTCGAGAATCCAATGAACCCAATAGACCAAGGATTCATGAGCTACGCTCAGAACGTCAGCAAACTAGCAGGTTTCAGCGACCGAGCTGGCGAACATGCCTCCAACGGTCGTGACATCGGTCTCCAGTTCCAAGGCGACTTTCTCCAAAATGCCAACGGTCGCAACCTCTTGCATTACCAAGTAGGTGTGTTCAACGGACAAGGCATTAACACAAAGGACGTGGACAACCAGAAGAACATCATAGGGGGTGTCTGGGTCATGCCAGTCGCTGGTATGCGCATCGGTGCCTTCGGATGGACAGGAAGCTATGCAAGAAAGGGAAATTGGACGGAAACTATAGCTGACCCAACTTCAGACGTAACACCTGGTGCAACGAAGGAGATAAAGCACACCAACGAGGTTCGCAAGCTCAACCAAAACCGCTACGCCTTTTCTTTTGAATACAAAAAGGACGGATGGACCGTACGTTCAGAATACATCCACTCCACAGGACAAGCTTTCAGCAAGAGCCTCACCAACTTCAACGATGCCAATGCCAAAGACTGCTCCGTCAACGAGAAGATAGGCAATAAGGCACAAGGTGTTTACGGACTCGTCATCGCCCCTATTGCCAAATTACCAAAAGGCAACCAAATTGACATCAAGGCACGTTACGACATGTATCAGCCTAATGGGAAAACAGACATGATGAAAACCCAGTATGAAGCCGGTTTGAATTTTCATATCGGGAAGAATTTCACCATCTTATCAGAGTACGCCTTGGTTAACGACCGCACTCTGTCAGACCACAACTACTCTATGGCAGACGTGGAAGTCTGTTTCAGATTCTAACAAGGACACCTCCTATAGAAACAACAAATTCTAATATACTTTTTATTGAAGTAAGAGATGGAAAAAACAGTCACAGATCAGCATGAATATAGTCATGGGCAAAACTATGAGCATAGTCATGAGCATCACCATGAGCATCATCATGAAGTTCACTACAGCCATAGGGCTGGACACAACCGCATCACGAGGTCTCAAAAGAAGAGAGCCCTCTATGGGAAGATTCTCTTCACGATACTCAGTGTTGTAGCTGCATTTATTATAGCGGTCATTTTGTACGACCGCTTATTCGGTCTATTCTAAATCATCAGACAACAAAAAAGTGCGCCAAGCAATCCCTTTTCCAGGAATGCTTGGCGCACATTTTTATAGGAAAGCCTGTAGTTTTTTATAAGCGCATTTTTGCTAGAAAGAATAGGAGAAGCCCACGGAGGCATACTCCTTAAACTGCCAATAGCTCTGACCTTCCTTGCGTTTCACGCCATCATCAAAGCGAGGATACAAGAAGAGGTTGGTCGAAATATACTTGTTAAACTGGAATGTAATGGTATTCTCCCACTCTAGCTCAGCCCTCTTGTAGGTCGTATAACCATAAAGGCGAGTCTTCCAACGAATGTTGTCGGCAAAGATCCAGTTCAAATCCACGGTAAACTCAGAACCATAGTCCGTCATGCCGTGTTGACCTTCTTCCAACCCATACCGGGTGGCCAGCGAAGCACGTCCCACATATTTCCAGTTGAACGCCAACGGAGCGATGTGGGTGCTCCCCTTCAAGCGATGATTAAACCAATCGACATTATAATCCATACCGACGGAGAGATTCAACTTGAAAGGCGACATGAAGTCGGAATAGACATTCTTGTCATTGCTTCTCAATCCCTTGGTAAATTGAGTCTGCCCTATCAACTGCAAGGTGTAGTACCATCTTTTGGTCGCCTGCAAGCCTAGTTTTCCTGTGTAGCGAAGCAAATCCTCCGAAGTCTTGTACTTATGGAGCGTATCACCCTTGGAAGTTTGATATCCCAAGCGCATCTCCAACTTGTTCTCCCACTTCACCTTTTGCTTGTTGTTATAGTTGGCTTGCATAGTGACGCTCCCCAACATCGAATAGTTGCTCTCACCACCTTTGTACCAGTTGTCCGTCACATAGTTTTGCAAGAACTGAAGATAGTAATCACCACGAATCGTCCAGAAGTTAGGTTTCTTCACATAGATGTTCATGGGAGCCGCTTCCACCTCGATTGGCTTAGGTGCCACTTCCTCCACAATGTCAATCTTAGACTTTCGGGGAGCACCCTCAGGAATCGGGGCACCCACGACATCCAGTCGCGACTCATGGTTACTCACCAAATCCGGTCGATCCAGATAGACATGCATCAAAGCCTTGTCAAGTGCGAGATCTAGGGAATCGGCAGGGACGCCATCCGGGTTCAACCGCAGGAAATGATTGGCAGGGTTATGATAAAAGGTAAGCGGACCGAACAACTGAGAATAACGAATATCATCAGCCTTCACCCTCAAGGAATCTATGCGCGCCCGACTCATGGACAGAGAATCCTGGAAGTTCTGGACCCACGCAGGTTCCGCTATCTCGGTCTTGGCATTTCGCCCTGGCTTATAAATTTTCTGCTGAGCGTGCCCCAGCAGCCCAGAAGAAAAAGCCAATACCAACAGAATAAATCTCAATTTCATATCATTCAAAAAGTTACATTTCATCCGTCCAAACCTAACAAATTATAAGTGTAAGACGCAATTTAGCCGCAAAGGTAATAAATAATTCATAAAACAAAGCCAATATTTGCAATATTTTTGGCTAATTCATAATTTTATAGTAACTTTGCAACCAAATTATTCTAATTTAAAATATAAATATCGTGGCTGAAACAAAGTACATCTTCGTTACTGGTGGTGTCGTTTCTTCATTAGGCAAAGGAATCATTTCATCATCCATCGGTAAGCTTCTGCAAGCCAGAGGCTACAACATTACAATCCAAAAGTTTGACCCATACATCAACATCGACCCGGGTACACTGAACCCTTACGAGCACGGCGAGTGCTACGTGACCGTTGACGGCATGGAGACAGACCTTGACCTCGGTCACTACGAGCGTTTCACAGGTATTCAGACAACAAAGGCAAACTCTCTCACTACCGGTCGTATCTACAAGGCCGTCATCGACAAGGAGCGCCGTGGCGACTATCTTGGCAAGACCATTCAGGTGGTACCTCATATCACCGACGAAATCAAACGCAACGTCAAGTTGCTCGGCCAAAAATACCACTACGACTTCGTCATCACAGAGATTGGTGGCACCATCGGCGACATCGAGAGTGCCCCATTTATGGAGGCTATCCGCCAGTTGAAGTGGGAGCTGGGCAAGAACGCCATCAATGTACACCTTACCTATATACCTTACCTCAAGGCTGCGGGCGAACTGAAGACCAAGCCTACCCAGCACTCTGTCAAGGAGCTCCAGAGCGTAGGTATTCAGCCAGACGTACTGATTCTCCGCACCGAGAAGCATTTGGAACAGGGTATTCTGAAGAAGGTAGCCAGCTTCTGTAACGTAGATCTCGACTGTGTGATTCAGAGCGAAGACCTCCCTAGCATCTACGAGGTACCTGTCAACATGCAGAACCAAGGTCTCGACACCGCTATCCTCAAGAAGATGGGCGAACCTATCGGCGAGACTCCTGCGCTCGGTCCTTGGAAAGCTTTCCTCGATCGTCGCGCCAAGGCCACGGAAACGGTCAACATCGGTCTCGTGGGCAAATACGACTTGCAGGATGCCTACAAGAGTATTCGCGAAAGCCTCTCACATGCAGGTACTTACAATGACCATAAGGTAAAGATCACCTTCATCAACTCGGAATACCTCACCGAAGACAATGTGGCTGAACAACTGAAGGGGCAGGACGGCATCGTTATCTGTCCAGGGTTCGGTCAGCGTGGCATCGAGGGCAAGATTATCGCCGCCCACTACACTCGCACACACGACATTCCTACCTTTGGTATCTGTCTCGGTATGCAGATGATGGTCATCGAGTTCGCACGCAACGTTTTGGGCTACAAGGATGCCAACTCCCGTGAGATGGACGAGAAGACACAGCATAATGTCATCGACATCATGGAGGAGCAGAAGAACATCTCCAACATGGGCGGTACGATGCGTCTCGGTGCTTACGAATGTGTATTGAAGCAAGGCAGCCGCGTATTCAACATCTATAAGAAGGAACATATCCAGGAGCGCCATCGCCATCGCTATGAGTTCAACAACGAGTTCCAGCAGGAGTTCGAGAAGAACGGCATGATGTGCGTAGGTCGCAACCCAGAGAGCGACTTGGTCGAAGTGGTGGAAGTACCAGGGTTGAAGTGGTACGTCGGCACTCAGTATCATCCAGAATACCAGAGCACCGTGTTGAAGCCACATCCATTGTTCCTCGACTTCGTCAAGACTGCCATCGAAAACCAAAAGAAATAAAGGTGGCAGTTTCTCCAGAGAGAATAAAACAAAAATAATTATAATGAACAAGAACAACATTATTGGCTTTTTACTGATCGCCGTCGTACTGATAGGTTTCAGTTGGTACTCTCAGCCTTCTGCGGAAGAGCAAAGAGCGGCATACGTTCAGGACTCCATCGCCAAGGCTAAGCACGCCGAGATGGAAAAAGCCGCAAAACTTGCCGCTGATAAGCGTCAAGCAGAAGCAAAGGCAAAGGTTGAGTCTGACTCTACCGCTCTCTTCTACTCTGCCTTGAAAGGCGAGGCTAAGAAGATTGTCTTGAAAAACGAGAAAGTAGAGTTGACCCTCAACACCAAGGGTGGTACTGTCGAGAAGGCAGTCATCAAGGGTTATGTGGGACACAATCTCAAGGTGAAAGACGGTTCTGCCGATTCTAAGGATGTAACTCTCTTCGACGGCGCAGACCAAAGCCTCAAGTTCATGCTGGAGGCCAAGGAAGCCAACATCATCACCAGCGACCTCTACTTCACGCCATCCAACGTAAGCGACACGACTGTCACACTGACAGCTGTGGCCGGTCAGGGCAAGACCCTTACCATGACCTACACTTTGGGCAAGGACTACATGCTGCACATGAGTTTCTCGGCTCAGGGCATGGCAGGACTGTTCTCGCCTAATTACGACAAGATGGACGTAGACTGGAGCGACAAGGCTCGCCAACAGGAACGTGGATTCATGTTTGAGAACCGCTACACCACGCTCACCTATCATAACGCAGAGGGTGGCACCGACCACTTGAGCGAGAGCGGCGAGAAGAAAGATGAGAAGATAGAGGATGCCATAGACTGGGTGTCTTTCAAAAACCAGTTCTTCTCCGCCATCATGGTGTCTAAGGACAACTTCGAGCAGGATTCCTACATGACTTCCATCCCACAGGAGAAAGGCTCTGGCTACCTGAAGCAGTTCCAGGCTAAGATGAAGACCGCCTTCGACCCTACTGGCAAGAAGGCTTCTGAGTTTGAGTTCTACTACGGTCCTAATGACTTCCAGATATTGAAGCATACCGAGAAGGAAAGTACCTTCGGCAAGGACTTGGAGTTCCAGAAGCTCGTTTATTTGGGATGGCCTATTATCCGCTGGATCAACCGATTCTTCACCCTCTACGTATTCGACTGGTTGAGCAAGGTATTCCCTATGGGCGTGGTATTGATTCTCATCACCTTGCTCCTCAAGCTCATCACCTATCCTATGGTGAAGAAGAGTTACATGAGCAGTGCCAAGATGCGTGTGCTGAAACCAAAGCTCGATGCAGCCACCGCTCAGTACAACAAGCCTGAGGATCAGATGCAGAAGCAGCAGGCGATGATGGCTGAATACGCCAAGTATGGCGTGAGCCCATTGTCAGGATGTATCCCAATGTTGATTCAGATGCCGGTATGGGTTGCGATGTTCAACTTCGTGCCTAATGCCATCCAGCTCCGTGGCGAGCACTTCCTTTGGATGAACGACTTGAGCACCTACGACCCAATCTTCGAGTGGAATACCAACATCTGGTTGATTGGCGACCACTTGAGTTTGACCTGTATTCTCTTCTGTGTGGCAAACCTCCTCTACTCTTGGATGACCATGCGCCAGCAGAGAGACCAGATGGTGGGTCAGCAGGCTGAGCAGATGAAGATGATGCAGTGGATGATGTTCCTCATGCCAGTGATGTTCTTCTTCATGTTCAATGACTACTCATCAGGTTTGAACTTCTACTACTTCATCTCCCTGTTCTTCAGTGCCGCCATCATGTGGACCCTGCGCAAGACCACCAACGACGAGAAACTCCTCGCCATCTTGGAGAAACGCTACCAGGAGAACAAGAGCAACCCTAAGAAGGCAAGCGGCTTGATGGCTCGCATGCAGGCTCTTCAGGAGATGCAACAGAAGCAACAAGCAGAAATGGCACGCAAGAAAGCGGAACTGGACGAGAAGAAAAAGAATCTCGGAAAGTAAATTCAGAATGTTAAGTTCTGAAAGATAATTTCTAAATATTTATATTCCTATAGAATGAAATGAATTCCGAACATTAAACATTCTTGGGAACAAAAAAGACAGCAAGGACTTGTTGAGGCAACTCATTTCCTTGCTGTTTTTTTATTCATACTTTTTTAAAAAAGAACAATATAACATAAACAACTATCAATTATCCATATAAAGATAAATAGCTATATGACAAATAACTTATCATCCAAGCCACGATACGAAATACTAGATGGACTTCGCGGTGTGGCGGCAATCATTGTCCTTATCTATCATCATTTCGAGGAATTTGGTCCTGGAATCACTAGCTTTCATGGCTATCTAGCAGTAGATTTCTTTTTCATCTTGTCGGGCTTTGTTGTAGGATATGCCTATGATGACCGTTGGAAAAGTGCAGCCAATCCCAATGGTATGACTTTGGGCGGCTTTTTCAAGCGCCGTCTCATCCGTCTGCATCCGATGCTCCTCTTCGGTATGTTCTTTGGTATGCTGATGTTTTATTTTGGCGCCGGTTCAGGATTACCACAAATCATGCAATCACACTGGCCAACCATATTGATTAGTTTCGTGTTTGCCATTACCTTGATACCAGTACCCAAGATGTTTGATGTTAGAGGCTGGGGAGAGGTGAATTCTTTCAATGGCAACTCTTGGACATTGGGCTTTGAGTATCTAGCCAACATTCTCTATGCCCTATTCATCCGTCATTTAGGCAAGACCATGCTCACCATCCTCGTTGTCCTCTTTGCGATACTCACTATTGGCATGGGATTGGGCTTCGACTTTTTCGGAATCATGAGTGATCGTCCCGACTATCAACCTGTGGGAACATTTATCGGCGGATGGGATATGAATCCAGACCAAGTACTCTTGGGTTGGATACGCTTGCTCTATCCATTTTTCGCAGGATTGTTGATGTCTCGCATTTTAGCAAGCTCAAAGAACAGCCAGCTCAAGTCTCGTAGCTTGGCAAGTTCAAGCAACAACACCCTGCTCAATCGTCATGGTTTTCTGATAGCATCACTCTGCTTATCCGCGGTATTGCTTGTACCTTACCTCGGAAGCCAAGAGCACCCACTTTACAATGGTGTTTACGAGATTATCTGCATTCTCTTTGCTTTCCCTGCAATCGTTTACATGGGAGCCAAGGGAACAGTATCTGGCAAAGTTCACGGTTTTTGCAAGTGGTTGGGCGACATCTCCTATCCCCTCTACATCACCCATTCGCCTATCATCTTTACCCTCTGCATCGGATGGAAGGCAAATAATCCTGATGCCACCCCCGACCAGATCGTATTCGTATGCATCTGTAGCATCATCCTCAGTCTGATGGTGGCATGGGCTTCACTCAAGCTTTGGGACGAATCTGTAAGAAACTGGCTCAAGAAAAAATTAAAGTAAGCGAAAAGTCACGGTCGAAGTTCCCGCTTTCAGCACAAACAAAGAGTTTATTGAGTCTAGATGTCCTATCATAATAGGTAAGCCCGATACATAGCTAGAAAAAAGCATTGCCATGACCTACCCAAACTCCCCTAAGAGTCCAAGACAGAAATATTATACAATAATGCAAAAAGAAAAAAGAGAAGAATGAAAAAAATATTATTATCAATTCTAGCAGCCATCGGTCTCAGCACTACTGGCTGCTCAGCACAAGCTGGAAAGGCTGAAAAAGCAGCTTCATCTGATGATGGAATTACCATATTGTCGCCTCAAGCGTTCATTGACCAGGCGAAAGCTGACTCTACTGCTCTTATCCTCGATGTTCGAACAAAAGAAGAATATGAAGAGGGACACTTGGCTGGTGCCCATCAGCTCGACTTCCTCAATGCCGAAGCCTTCGATGCTGGCATCAAGCAGTTAGACAAAGCCCATACCTATTATATATATTGTCGAAGCGGGCGACGAAGCCATGGAGCTTGCGAAAAAATGAAGAAGCAAGGATTCAAGGTATTCGATATGGAAGGAGGAATCCTCAATTGGATAAAACAAGGATATAAGATTTACAAGGACAAAGGATGCCATTAAGAGGAATTTTAAAATATGCAAAAGACATTTTTTGTGCTAAAAGCTTAGCTAGAGCGATCAATACGCCTACAAAAAGAACCTTCAGCAAAACTCTATGCCAATCAAAACATTGAGCAAAATGCTGAAGGTCCTTTTGTTTATTGAACACAATCTATTCCATAACTATTTCTTCAATACAGGCTCACAAGTCAAGTCTACGCCAAGTTTCTTGAAGATACGCTGGTCTACATCGCTCAGCATCACGGTGCAATGAACTTGGCATCCACGAAGCTTAGGCAACTGCTCCAGAGCTTTCTTGCAATTCTCATCATTTTCAGAAAGGACAGACAGCGCAACCAACACCTCATCTGTATGAAGACGTGGATTGTGACCACCCAGGTAACTAATCTTGGTATGCTGGATAGGCTTGATCATCGACTGGGGAATCAACTTCAACTCATGGTCGATGCCACCCAAATACTTCATCACGTTCAGGAGCAAAGCGGCACTGCAACCCAGCAACTCACTACTATGACCACAGATGATGGTTCCATCCTCCAGTTCTATAGCCGAAGAGGTATGCCCCGTCTCTTGTTTATGCTTCTTCGCCGCTACAGTAACCTTGCGATAGTCGGTGTTGATCTTCGCTTGGTTGAAGAGCATCTGAATTTTCTGAATCTCAGCCTCGTTGCAAGCACCAAGGGCGAGTTTGTTGGTTGCGGCATAGTAGCGGCGAATGATCTCGTTCTTCGAAGCCTCGCAGCACACCGCATCGTCGGAGATGCAGAATCCCACCATGTTCACCCCCATGTCCGTAGGCGACTTGTAAGGGTTCGAGCCATAGATGCCTTCAAACAAGGCGTTGAGAACAGGATAGATTTCCACGTCACGATTGTAGTTGATGGCTATCTTGTTATAGGCCTCCAAGTGGAATGGGTCAATCATGTTCACATCGTTGAGGTCGGCGGTAGCTGCCTCGTAAGCGATGTTGACAGGATGCTTCAGGGGAAGATTCCACACAGGGAAGGTCTCAAACTTGGCGTAACCAGCACGCACACCACGCTTGTTCTCATTATAGAGCTGGCTCAGGCAGACCGCCATCTTGCCACTGCCAGGGCCAGGGGCTGTGACGATGACGAGCGGGCGTTCCGTCTCCACATAGTCATTCTTGCCGAAGCCCTCGTCGGAGGCAATGAGTTCCACATTGTGAGGATAGCCCTCGATGAGATAATGGCAGTAAGTCTTGATGCCCTCACGCTCCAATCGCTGCTTGAAGGCGATGGCAGCAGGCTGACCGTCGAAGTGGGTGATGACTACAGAACCCACCATGAAGCCACGATTTTGGAACTCGCCACGCAGACGCAGCACATCCTCGTCGTAAGTGATGCCGAGGTCTGCACGCTTCTTATTCTTCACAATGTCGGCTGCACTGATAACAATCACTATCTCGATGCTATCGCTGATTTTCTGAAACATACGCAGCTTGCTGTCAGGCTGGAAACCAGGCAAGACACGGCTGGCGTGGTGGTCGTCGAAAAGCTTGCCTCCCAATTCGAGATAAAGCTTTCCATCAAACTTGGAGATTCTCTCCTTGATGTGCTCGGACTGAATCTTCAGATACTTCTCGTTGTCAAATCCTATCTTCATTTTCTTAGAATGTAACTATTTTCCCTATTGGTTAATAAGGAGCATATCCCTGTGATGAATAAAAGGAATATCGCTCCCTTTACTAAAAACGGCTACAAAAGTACAAAAAAAAATGCAGATAAGCACATGATTTTCCCAAAAACTTTCAACCTGTACAGTTGAACCGATTTTCAATTCAGCCCGTGTCAACCATACAGCACGTAAACATTTTTCGCAAGAAACACCTCTTTGAACATTGATAAGAAAGCAGGTAAAAATAAAAGTGGTACAAGGGAGCATTCATCAAAGGAGCAAGAAGAAATCGAAGCTTGTAAATAAAAATAATTATTGACACACAACATAAAAGACTATAATTGCATCTATAAAAGACAATAATTGTAAGATTATGATTCTCTCTCGAAAAAAATATGTACCTTTGCACGCAAATAAAGAACAAGATTAAACAAAGAATATAAAAAGAATATAATTACAATGATAAATGGTGTATATACTATCCTCTTGTTAATTTTAAGAATGGCGGACCATTCACCTTGGTCCAACTCAAGGTGATACAAGAGTGCGTGTCACTCATCGTCATCGCCAACATCCTCTTCCTGGGACAAGGCTTGCACAGGAATCATGCGGCGGCATTTCTATGCCTCATCGCCGCCGTGTATTTCGTGTTTATGAAATAAAACATGAATATAGACCACCATCAAGCTGTCCTTACATAACCCATAACCAACCATGAACATAAGACAACAGCCATGAACAAAAAAAGGTTTCTCTTCATAATTGCTGCGCTATTTTGCATTCTCATTGGAATCTACACATTAGATTTCAACCGTATGGCTACGGTCAAGATGTTAGAACCCAAGCCTAAACAGACTAGCAAGGACTTCATGCTCTCGTCACTCAATGTCACCTCCATCGCCCAAGACCACAACAGGTTGATATGGATAGGCACCTCGGCAGGCATCAATCTATACAATGGAAAAGACTATATCCAGTTTTTCCATGACAGCAAGGATTCCACTGCCCTGCCCGATGACTATATCAACGCATTGTACTGTGATAAAAACGGCAAAATGTGGGTCTATACCCAGAATGGAGTAGCTCGATACGAGGGAGGCTACCGCTTCCATCGTTTGAACAAGACCGAGAAAGCGCCTCGATTGGGAAAATCCATAAAGGGCTCTGACGATGCGGACACACATGACTTTGGTAAACCAAAGACCGAACTTCCTGCAGAAGTCCTTGACGTACTGCAAAAGCCGAAGGAACTCATCTCCACCGTGTTCAAGGACGCAGGAGGAAACTATTGGATTGGATTCCGAAACGCTGGTTACCAAGTGATTTCCAACAACCTGATAGCTTACAAGAATGCCAACAACAACCCTTTGGCACAAGCCACAGAAGGCAAGGACATCACTTTTCTCCAAGCCGTAGGTCAGCATATCCTTGCTAGCACTACGCTCCGACTCTACGTGTATGACACGCAAAGCCAGAAGTACCAGGACTATTTCTACAAAGACTTGCTCCACAAAAACACATCTCAAAAAGACATTCAGCGAGAAGACTTATCCCAAAAGGAACTTGTAGGTATTGTTCCTCTCGATGAGCATCAGGCATGGCTTATCGCTGAAAACGAAATTGTAAGTTGCGACATTGACGATGAACGTATCCGTACCATCGGGCGAGCTTATTCCAACTCATTAGGTTCAGCCACTCGCCTGAACCACCAAATCTATATAGCACATTCGTCTCGCTACCTCTTGCGCCATACTTTCGGCACAAGCACTTGCGACAGCCTCAGCATACCAAGCCGTTGGTACGACAACGAGACCCAGCTCACCACCCTGCACGATGGCAGCATCTTGCTCTTCATGAAGAACATGCACATCGGCATCCTATCCCCAAAGACAGGCAAAATGAAAGAGCTGACACTTGCGGGATTACCTAACTATAGCAATATCGACCCGGCTTTTGCCCGCCAGGACTCCAAGGGCAATGTTTGGTTGGGAACCAAACGCTATGGACTATACAACCTCGATTTGAAGAAAGCCCACGTGGTGCGCATGGGCTTCATCAACGACGTACACATCCAAGGCTTGCTCGAAGACCCGCTTGGACAGATTTGGATTACGACCTTGAAGGATGCCATCTGCTACCAGCCTACCACAGGCGCCGTACTCATGAACAGCTTGGTGTCTTCGAGTCAAAATGGATGGAACAGACAGTTCTTCGACAACTCCCTCTGTCTTTCTCCACAAGGCAACATCGTCTTCGGAAGCTCAGATGGATGCGTCTTCATACCACCGACTTCGGGAGACAAGGAACTCGTATCCAACAAGAAAGCAAGAAATGGGGAGACAACTTCTTACGACAATAGCAAGAGCTTGGAGAAAGGGCTCTGCATCTATGCCATCGACATCAAGAACAAAAATGGTAATTCATTGGTTATCAACGATAACATCAAGAATCATTCACATTATACTTTAGCTTATGATGAAAACGATGTGACCTTTTCATTCTTTTATCCGAACTATAGCCGCCGTTCCTCCTTGATGTTCCAATGCAAGCTGGAGGGGTACGACAAGGATTGGCGTGAACCAACCTACGATCATGAGGCTCATTTTGCCAATCTACCATCGGGTGACTACACATTTAAGGTACGTCTGGTATCGTCGCCCAACAGTCCTGCACTTGCCGAACGAGACATCCGAGTAACCATCAAATGCGCCCCTTGGACATCGGCGGCAGCCTGGCTTGTGTATCTATCCTGCATCGGTTTCCTCCTATACTTCATCAACTCACTGTATCTGCGCATCCGCACCAACCGCATGCTCTTGAAACAAGAACAACATGAAAGGGAACGAGAGCGACGCACCAACGAGATGAACATGAGTTTCTTCGCCAACATTTCGCATGAGTTCCGCAACCCAATCACACTCATCGCCGGTCCATTGCTATCGCTGAAGTCAAACCAGTCGCTACCCATCCCTGTACAAGCTACCCTTGACAGGGTATGTCTGAGTGTTAATCGAATGCTGAGACTCATAGACCAGATGCTCGACTTCAACCAGTTGGAGACCGATGCCTTGCGACTAAGAGTAAGCCAGGTGGATGTCATGAGAGAAATCAAGGAGATGGCAGCTACCTTCGAAGAATCAGCAAAAGTCAGAAACATTCAAGTAAAACTTGAAATCATCCAAGATGAAACAAGTGAAACAGAGCACGTTGACAAAGCTTCTGATACCGTAAGCCATGTATGGATAGATTCCGACAAACTTGAGAAAATCATGAGCAATCTGTTCACCAATGCGCTCAAGCACACACCCGACAGAGGGGAAATCCACATCAAGACCAAACTAACCTCTTGTACCTTGGAGATTGCCATCTACAACAGTGGCTCACACATCGGCGAGGACAAACTCGCGGATGTGTTCAAGAGATATTACCAATTGGCAGACACGCAAGGAAACCATCATTATGGTTGGGGAACTGGCATCGGACTCTATTACGTGAAGCGGCTCGTAGGTTTGCATCATGGAGAAATAAGCGTCCACAATGTCGATGGCGGCGTGGAGTTCAGCTTCACGCTCCCTGTCAACAAGGAAACATTCAGAAATACAGAATTGACAGACGAAAACCATCATGTCATGCAAATCCCTATAGACAACAAAAAATCTGTAGATGGGGACAACAGCAACTGTAACACAAAAAGAACCAAGATTCTCATCGTAGATGACGACCTCGATGTAGCCCAATACATTCGCAGCATCTTCATTGATGAATACATCGTTGAGAATCGCTATTCCGCTGAATCAGCATTGGCAGACATAGAAGTTATCGCACCCGACATCATCCTCAGCGACATCATCATGGGAGAAATGTCTGGATATGATTTCTGCAAGGCCATCAAGGGCAACTTGTTGTACAGCCACATCCCTGTCATCCTGATTACCGCCAAGTCGAACATGAACGAACAGATAGACGGTTTGCGACTAGGTGCCGTAGCTTATGTCACCAAGCCATTCGACCCATTCTATCTGAAAGCACTGGTGGAATCTCAACTCAGAAACTTAAAGTTACTAAGGAAGAGATTAGGAGAAAGCACTGACACGAAAGCACTTAGTGATATACCAGAAGACGCTTTATCTGAACAAGACAGAATGTTCATGGACGAACTTTATGCCTTGATGGAAAAGAGAGCAGCCGAACTCGAATTGAACGTAGCGACCGTTTGCCACGACCTGCTCATCAGTCAGTCGAAGTTCAATTACAAGTTGAAACAACTCACGGGCGACACTCCAGGAACATTCTTTAGGAAGTACAAGCTCAACAAAGCCGCCCAACTGCTCAAGGAAGGCAAATTCAACGCATCGGAAATCGCCGTCATGGTGGGATTTGGTACTGCCGCCCACTTCTCCGTTGCCTTCAAGAAACAGTTTGGAGTATCGCCCAGCGAATTTCATTAATACAATCCGAAGACGAAGTGATAGAGGTAGCTGATGCCCAATCCTGCAATGGAAGCTGTCACTACATGAATAAGCCCAGGCATCATAAACGAGTGGTTGAGCAGGTACTTGCCTATCACCGTCGTACCCGATCGGTCGAAGTTGACCGTGGCAATATCTGACGGATAGTTTGGAATGAAGAAATATCCATATACAGAAGGCATCACGCCGAGCAGCACCCAGCCCTCAATACCCAGAGAGTAAGCCAGAGGAAGCATCGCTACGACTACCGCTCCCTGCGAGTTGATCAAGACCGACACGAAGAAGAAAGCAATGGCTATCGTCCAAGGGTACGCCTTCACCAAGTCCGTCAGCAAACCTTGTATTTCTGGCTGATAATTAGAGAAATACGTATCACTCATCCAAGCAATTCCGTAGATGGCGACAACAGCCACCATACCATTTTGCCAGACCGCTCCAGACACTGCTGTCTTAGCCTTCGCCTTACAGAAGATAACCATCAAGGCGGCTGCGGCAATCATCGTAATCTGGATGACCACATTCATCGCCAAAGGCTTCATGACTGTCTCAGAGACACCATTTACCACCTGTACTGTAGGATAAGAAGGCAAGATGTTAACCCCCATCATGCTGGCAATCGAGATAATCACCACTATCGTCAATGCTGCCATGAAGATATATACCGCACGCTTGCTCTCGGGAGCGATTTTCTTGTTGAGCGTAGTAGCCGTATTGCCATAGATGTACTCCTTCTGGGCAGGGTCTGCCAACTTAGCGAGGAACTTAGGGTCCTTGTCCAAGTCAAGTCCACGATGCCAACTGGCTGCTACGGCAAACAAGATGCCGATGACGCAAGCAGGTATGGTGACGAGGATAATCTGCACATTGCTGACATGGAAACCATTGTTGATGCTGATGGTGGAGAAAGCTACAACGGCAGCCGCTATCGGCGAGCAAGTAATACCTATCTGAGAAGCGATGCTGGCAATGCCACAAGGACGCTCAGGACGAATACCTTTCTTCAAGGCGATGTCGCAGATGATAGGCATCAAGGTATAGACCACGTGTCCAGTACCTACCAGCATCGTCAACAAGAACGTGGTGAAAGGTGCCAGGATGGTGATGCGCTCCGGATGCTTGCGAAGAATACGCTCTGCTATCTGAATCATCCAGTCCATGCCACCCGACGCCTGCAAGATGCCCGCACAGGTGACGGCTGCTATAATAATGTACTAAAGTTTCCCACCCCCCTT
>DHMR01000063.1:17273-17539 GCA_002405875.1 bacterium UBA4637 | reverse complement strand
ACGCTATATGGGATGGTGCGAGGGTCGCTGTGCGTCTTCATCCAGTTGCCGATGAGAATCTCCTGAAAGGAACGAGGGATATGGTCGTAGCCCACAAACCTGCCCAACGGATAATACTGCACAAACTTATCCATGTTGCGCTGCAACAGCTCGTAGCAAATCAAGTATTCGAACGCCATCTTGTTGGTCTTGTCGTTGAGGAAGAGCAGACCGAGCATCTGGTCCATCTCTCGGTCGCTGAAGAGGAAGTCTTGCTTCTTCTCACG
>DHMR01000063.1:0-17136 GCA_002405875.1 bacterium UBA4637 | reverse complement strand
GGTTAGCCCAGTCGCGATAGAAGAGCGTCTTCTCCAATCGGCGAAGCAACTTGGCTGCCACCTTGTAATTGCCATTGATAAGCTCACACTCAGCGATGCGACGGGTCAATCGACTGCTCTTGCGATAGTTCGGAATCGCCTCCTGTGCCTCAAACATATATCGCTCGGCATCGTTCACCATGCCCAGACGATAGAATATCTCGGCAGTAGAAACAGGCGAGGTCATATCTCTGGTAAAGGTAGGAAACAATCCCTCTCCTCCATTCTGATAGAACTCGAAGAGTCGGTCGGCAAGCTGTCCCGTCTGGCTCAGAGCGAGGTTTACGCAAGACACACCCAAAGGAGTGGTCGCAGGTTCTTTCTCCGCCTTCTCTATGATTTTGTTCCATTGTTCGGTTCGTACCAAGAAATCGTAGTCTATCAGTTCGTAAGTCAGCTTGTCGAAGGAAACCTTGATTCCGAATACGGAAGCCACGATTACCAGTATATAGGATACCGCCATCACAAGCTTAGACTGCTGCAATTTCTGCAAGGCAGACGAATGGAAGCCAATTGGCGCCATTCCCAAGAAGGGAACAACCACTGCCAAGACCATCACCACCAACAATACTTTCGGCACGATACCTGGGAAGCGATAGTAATTGAGTCCGGAGAATATTCGATATAAAGGATATTGCAAGGTTTGCGTGGTCAGCAAGATCCAAGCGATGGTAAGCGTCAAGATAGCAGCAGCGTAGCCCAAAGCCGTAGGCAAGTTTCCTCTTCGCTTGCCACGCATCAAGACATCGCCCATCATCAACGCCGCATAGACGAAGACCACTGGTCCTAGGAGCCAATACACCAAGGCTGTACTCACCAGTTCGAACACGACTATCACCAATCGGTTGTGGAAGCGATTGTGAATCCATCCCATCACCAAGGCTCCCAAGAGAGCCACAACGAATGAAAGCAAAACATGCTGGTCGCCCATCGCACACCACAAGGCGATGCTAGGCACAAAGCTCAGCAAATAGCCCGGAAAATCGTGCTTGGCACCATATTGTCGCATCAATCCCCATACCGTTCGTTGGATGCCCACCAAGAGCAAGGCAATGATGATGCCGCCCACGGCTGGCATGTAATAGAACTGCACGAGGAACTCGCTCAGATAGTCGGCAAGACCACCTGGCAGCATGATACGTTCCAAGAAATAACTAGTATCAAAGAGAAACATCTGGTATTGCTCTTGAAAGCACAGGCCGCCCACATAGGGAACGGCCCAAAACACGGCTATAGCCACACCGAAGAGCAGAGACAGCAGAGGTTTCCAAAATGAAGATAGGTTTTGTTTCATACTATATCATTGTTAGTTACCACAAAAGTACAAATATTATTTGTAACCGCCAAACTTTTCATCCACTATTCCGCATTTTTACAAGAAAGTACAAGAGATAAGCAAGAAAGTACACGAAAGCCCTTCACCCTTCACATTTCCCATGTAATCACCTGAATATCAACCGATTTAAGAGGTGAAGGGTTAAGCCTCACCCTTCACCTACCCTTCACCACCCTTCACATTTCCTATAAAAGTGTAGCCATCGCGCAATGCTCATTTTCGAAAAAAGGTGAAGGGTGGTGAAGGGTGTGTGAAGGGTCAAACGCCACCCTTCACACATGCAACCGCCTAGAAATCAATTGCTTATTATAAAAATGTGAAGGGTGAAGGGTAAATGGGAGTAGAGCCTAAACAGAAAACAAGATCTTTCCGATGCAACATCCCATTGTCAACTCTGCGCCAAGGCTTAGGAAGACTTCTGCCTCGCCAAGGCAAACTTTTGCCTCAGCCAAGGCAACATTTTGCCTCGGCGAGGCAAAAATTGAAGTAACGCTTCATTTGAAACAAGACTAAGCCCCGACTGTATCACTACAGCCGAGGCTTAGCCTTATTTATATTATAATCACAACGATTATCTCTAATTATTTCTTTGTTTTCTTGGTGAAGACATAGAACCAAGCATTTGCTCCATTGCTTTCAGCAGCTGTCAACACAAGTTTGTCGTCACTAGAAACTAATACGTAATACTTTTGGAACGCAGCATTACCCTCATTTACATTAACACCCATAGGGATAACGAACTTATCATTAGTAACTGTTGGGAAGGTGATTGTACCCTGATCCCAAGAAGCATCCTTATGCTCCAACACATTCAACTTGATAGGGAGAGTAGTACCATCAGCATTGGTTGCAGTGTTATTGTTCATGTCAAGAGTGAAGGAAGCATTAGTACCATTTCGGGCTGCACCACCATTCTTACCACTGCCTTGACCTTCGATGTCGGTCAAAGAAACGCCCCACCACTGAGGTTTGTTTCCGCTACCAAATGGACCATTACCCCAAACAGAAGAGGCCTTCTTGCTCCACTCCCAGGTAGTTGTTCCGTCACCGTTTTCACCACCCTTGAGATACTGGAGAAGCTGTGGTACCGTAGTCAAGTCTTCCACATCAAATGTAGATACCGTATAGGTATCCTTGCTACCATTAGCCAACGTGTAAGTAAGGGTCAATGTATAATGACCAGGTTCCACAACCATCAACTTATCGTCATTGAGGTTTGCAGTAGCCATCGGCTCATTTGCGCCATCCTTTGTGATAGCCCAATCAGCTAGAGTTGCATTGTCATTTTCAACTGTAAAGACATTACCCTTGACACCTTCTTTTATCTCTTGAACAACTTTAACCTTTGCCTTATCAAACTCAGTACCAAACTGAGCAGGCTGCCCTTTGATGCTAGCAATTTTAGACTTATAATTGCCTTCACTTCCCTCCACGCAGAGTCGCTTCTGGAGTTCTGCTGAGAGGTAAGAAATCTCATCCACATTTACATTAAAATCTTTAGTGAAATCCGATCCAATGTTCTTACAATGCATTGTAACAGTATTTTCACCAAGCTTAGTAACATAGATGGTATCATAAGCTTTAGAAGAAGTAACCGCATCCTCAGCCAACTGACTTGCAGACCACTGGCTTGTAATAGGAGAATGGTTTTCAATAACGAGACGGTTAGTATTCTTACCATTTACCACTACTGGCGTTACTTTTGCATCTACGCTTTCAGCCGTTACATTCTCCATGAATCCTGTGCTTCCAGAATCGGAAGAAGGATCACAAGAGGTATAAAGCAATGTCAACATAGACAATGCGAAAAATATCTTTTTCATATTTGTTTTCCTTTAATAGTTAATGAAATACTATTTCCAACCCTGATACTCAGAATCAGAACCTGTCCATCCCTCATTCTGTTTAACCGTGCCCATGGCAACCTGAGTTTCAGGCATCTTCTGGAAGCCTGCAGTAGCGTTATAGCGTGCAGTATAACCACCATTGTGAGGAATATTGGTGTCGGCATTACCACAATAGTAAGTAGCTACTCCATTTTGTTTTTCAAGAGCAGCGGCAGCTATATGCCAGCGACGAATATCATTCCACCGAATACCCTCACAAGCCAATTCCCAACGGCGTTCATTTTGCAATGCTCTGAGAGAGTAAGAAGCAATAGGTGCCAAGCCTGCACGCTCACGAACCTTATTGATACCTTCGACATCTTCCTTTAACTCACTCTGCATCAACAGAACATCTGCAAAACGGATAAGTACCAAATCGTGTATATTGTTCAACTGCATATTTTCTTTTCCCGGAGTATCCCAGTTACCTTCGTACATTACATTCTCAAAAGTACAAGAATATCCGTCGTCCAATTTATTGTTTTCACAAGTGATAGGAGCCCATTTCTTAGCATAGAAGTCGGTTTCCTGAACGAAATCAGCCCAACCACCCTTTTTATACTTTGGATAAGCATGCCAATCGGCTACGGAAGCGTCACGACGCTCGTCGTTTGGCTCAGCTGCTGCCCAATCACTCATCAAATTAGGAGCTACAGGACCTGCACCCCAACCTTGACCGAATGGGAAAGTATTTCCGTAGGCTTGTCCACCACGGACACCAAAATGCAACGCATAACCATTAGCATAACCAATAGTAGTATTCCAAGAAGCGAACTTATTGAACTTGATAGCGAACAATGTCTCTGGATTTTTTCCGCCATCGTCCTCAACCCATTTGAAGCCTTGCCCCTTAGTATAATCATAGCTCTCAACCGTACATCTGTTCGTATATGCCCAAAGGTTTTGATACTTATCTACCAACTTATGACCAGACTTAGTCACACAATCATCAATTGCATTGATTACATCCTCCTTTGTCATAGTTGTTCCATCAGGAAGTTCTACAGATGTCAAAGGACTGTAGTTTGTACTGGTAAGGTCTGCCAATGTGGAACCATTGCCAAAGAAACCGGTATAGAAAAGCCAAGCACGTCCGAGCATTGCCTCAGCCGTATATTTATCTACATGAGCATCATCAGATGCTTTGTCAGGCAAAAGGCTAATAGCATCACGCAAATCCATCAAGATTTGCTTCCAAGGGTCCGTAATGTCACCTTGTGTAATAGCCTCAGAGCCAGGATGCAAACGCATTGGCACATTACCATACATCGAAGCCAAATCATAATAGTAGAAAGCACGAAGGAACTTAGCCTGTCCCATCAAAGAGTTCTTGGTGGTCTCATCCATTGTAGTATTAGGCAAAGCATCAATCAATGTGTTGGCACGGTTGATACCTTTGTAACGAGCCTCATAGAACGTGTTGGTCATATCAGCATTGTAGTTGCAAAGCAAATCCTCTGCCTGCATCAACTTATCGTTGACGCCACCACCACCAAGCATATCATCGCTGGCAAGCTGCGCATAATACAAGAAACTCATCTGAGGGTTTGCGCAAATCTCATTCAGATTCTGGTAAACACCAGCCAATACAGCTTCACCATCTTCCTTGTTTACAGGGAAGTCATTGGTAGATAACTCACCCACATTCTGTACATCATCGATGCCGCAGGATGCAAAGCTTAATGCTACCATGGCGGAAGCCAAAAATATATTTAATTTCTTCATTGTGAATTCAATTTTAGATTAGAACTTAATATTTACACCAACCATATAGGTACGAGGCTGAGGATAGTTACCTACATCAACACCTGTTACCCAAGAATCGGAACCAATAGCTGTACCATTCTCAGGATCCATACCCTTGTAACCAGTAATGGTAAAGAGGTTCTGGGCTGTGAAATAGAGACGGAGCTGTGAGAATGGGCTAGTCTTCCAAATCTTGGTGAAGTCGTAACCAACTGTCAAGTTCTGAAGACGGAAGTAGCTAGCATTCTCAATGTAAATATCAGAGATGGTCTGCCAGTTAGGACCAGCATTCATGTGGGCAAGCAAAGGATACTTATTGGATGTTCCTTCTCCATGCCAGTAATCGAACACCTCTGTGGTAAAGTTCTCGAACTCACCATCAGTAAACTTACGATAAGAACGAGCTACCTGCTGACCAAATGCGCCATAACCAGTAACAGAGAGGTCGAATCCCTTGTAAGATGCACCGAGGGTAATACCCATGGTAACATCAGGCTGTGGTGAACCGATCTCTGTCTTATCATCGTCGTTGATGACACCATCGCCATTGACATCCACAAACTTCAAGTCACCAGGTTTGATACCTGTGCCTTGCTTAGAGTTCTCGGCCTTACCATCGCAGTTTTTGTCGAGGTATGCTTGAACATCAGCAGCGTTCTGCATCACACCTTCAGTCTTATAGCCCCAGAAATAGCCGATAGGGTGTCCTTCCTCAAAGCGGGCCATGTAACCAGTGTTCTGTGCCAACAGGTCGTTACCACCATTGTTGTATTTTCTATTAGAGTTGACCTTGGTCACCTCATTGTGGTTGTAAGCCATGTTCCAACCTATATTGTACTGGAAATCCTTACCAATTTTGTCGTTCCAAGTCAGTGCCAACTCAACACCCTTGTTCTCAACAGTACCTGCGTTCTTCATTTGGGTAGAGAAACCTGTTGTGGCATCAACTGGTACTGCAACCAACAAGTCCTTGGTCTTCTTGTCATACCAATCTGCAGTCAAACCGAGACGACCATTCAAGAAGCGAGCATCGATACCAATATTCAACTGTTCTGAGGTTTCCCATGTCAAATCAGCATTTGGCAAACGAGATGGAGAGGCACCAGATGTATATTGGTCAGGGTTGCCATTGAATGTATAGATACTACCTGCATCAAAAGCAAAGGCACCCTGCCACTGGAAGTTTTCAATGGTCTGTGCGTTACCATTCTGACCCCAACCTGCACGCAACTTCAAGAAATCGAGCCAAGAAGCGGTCTTAGCCATAAATTTCTCGTTAGAGATTACCCAACCTGCAGATACAGAAGGGAAATAACCCCAACGCTTACCTGGAGCGAACTTCGAGTTACCATCTGCACGAATAATAGCAGAAAGCATATACTTCTCATCGTAGTTGTAGTTTACACGACCGAAATAAGACATACTGCGAGTATCGTCACATGGAGTACCTGTAACAGCTGCCGCATTGTTGTTCTTCATATAGCTCATGTAGGCATGAGTCATATCGCCAAAGATAGAGTTGGAAGAAGTTGCATTCAATGAGAAGCCGAAATCAGGACGGCTCTCGCCATACTCAGTACCTACCAAGATATCGAAGTTGTGCTTCTTGTTCAAGTCGAACTTATAGTTCAAAGTATTGGTTGTACTCCATCCCCAGCTTGTGCCAATCTGGTTGGTTGCCTTATCCTCTGTACGGAAGTTATCCGCATTAGTAGTATTAGCAGAGAAAACAGGGAGGAATGTACGCCAAGTCCAGGTGTTCTGGTTATAATTCAACTGTCCACGATAAACCAAGTTCTTGATTGGCTGAATCTCCAAGTATCCTGTAGCATGCAAATTCTGGTTGATGCTCTTATTGTGACCAGACTGCTGGTTGAGCATCTTATAGATTGGGTTTACAGAATAAGAGTTATAGTTATCAACCCAACTCTTCAAATCAGAAGAATTTGTGTAACCACCATCCGCATTGTACATAGGGATACAAGGGTTGGCACGAAGCATGTTGGAAAGCTCATTGCTATACTGGTTGCCTATCTGGATACCTTGGTTCTGCTTGTGCTGATAGTAAACATTCTCACCAATCTTCACAACATCCAAGCCCTTGTCATTACGATAGATAACATGCTCGGAATTGATACGGAATGTGAAACGACGATAGTCTGACTTCACAACATTGCCAAACACACCATCCTGATACTGATAACCTGCACCCATAGAGAAGGTTGAGCGGTCAGTACCACCCGTTACGTTCAATGCATGACTAGTGGTAACGGCATTCTTGTTGCGGATAGCCTCAACCCAATTGGTTCCCTCGTTAGAACCATCCATATAAGAGTTGTAGAGGTCTTCGCCCATGATGCTCTTCCAGTCGTAGCCACTCTCGCCACTATTGAAGCGAACCTGATCCATCACCTCCATATACTGCTTGGCATTCAACATCTTAGGCATACGATACACATTTGCCCAACCTACGTTGGCATCGTATGTTACCTGTACCTTGCCCTGCTTACCCTGCTTGGTTGTTACCAAGATAACACCATTGGCAGCGGCAGAACCGTAGATGGCACAAGAAGCTGCATCCTTCAACACGTCGATACGCTCGATGTCGGCAGGGTTCAAGTTGTTGATGTCGCCTGCTACACCATCGATAATATAAAGAGGAGCTGTGTTACCATTGGTACCAGCACCACGAATAGAAATCTTAAATCCATCACCTGGCTGACCAGAAGCAGCCTGGATGTTAACACCAGGAGTCTGACTCTGCAAGGCACCGAGCACCTGGGTTGTGTTCATCTTCTGAATATCGTCGCCCTTCACCTCGATGGTAGAACCTGTGACGAGTTTCTTCTTCTGAACACCATAACCTACGACCACGACCTCGTCCAAAGCCTTGTCGTCGGTCTTCAAAGTTACATTGAAATTAGACTGGTTACCGACTGCAATCTCCTGAGTCTTATAACCAATGTAAGTAATGACAATCGTAGCACCCGGCTTTACATTCAAGACGAAGTTACCATCAAGATCGGTAACTGCACCATTGCTAGGATTGCCCTTTTCTACAACACTTGCACCGATAACGGGACCTTCTGCGTCGCTTACGTTACCGGTTACCTTCTTCGACTGCTGTACTGAATTAACAGACTGGTATGGGGGGGTAGCCAATGCTTGAGTTGTATACCCCATACCCAAAGTTGCCAATGCACCAACAAGCAGCATTGATTTTCTTAAATTCAGATTCATACTTTAAGTATTTTCTAGGTTTAATAGTATAAAACGTTGATTACTTTGGCTAGTTCATAGCCACTCTCTGAGTTTTCGTCGCACCACCTCGGATGCAAGGAGAACTATTGTTAAGTTGAATTTCTTTTCATAGGTTGGTTTATATTTATTAATTGTTTGACATTTTTACTTTTTACTTATCAGAACACAATACTTAGTAGGTAACGTTATGAATGGTATCTAGTAGTACTTGTATCTCGGTTGCAAAGATACAACACCTTTTCCAAAAAAACCGATACTTTCTTGCTTATTTGCTGTATTATTTTTACAACCCTAAAGATTTTTTAGCAGAACCCGATAAATGCTATAGGTTTATTAACATTCTGTGTTTTTCATACACTTATTATTTTTGACTTTTTTTGCAACAATTGAGCAAAAAAGTATTACCTTGCCACTATTGGGCGGCAAGGTAATTACGTACTGGGTTGGCATACATCGTTAAAATTCGCTCCTTTAGATATGCTTCATCCTTGTTTGGAAGGTCAATTTTCGCAAGTTGTCCTGCTACATACCTCTCAAACTTGCCCTTGTCTTCCGGGGTATAGTGGTCGGTATGGGATGTGTTTCCTTCCAGGAGATCGAGTGCCACATAGTTGCCTGGATAGAGACGATAGTTGGCATGTATCTCGTGGTCGATATGAGCTGCCACCTTATTATATATATCAGACTTTGACATCTCAGGGTCGAGCGTGTCGAGATATTCGTCAAGGCATAGGGCTGCATGATAGTGTACATGTCCCTTATAACCAAAGATACCAGTCTGCATGCTCACGAGGTCATCGGTTGGTCCCTTCTTCCATCCTTCCACGTCACGCTTCAACTGATACTCACGAGCCTTGAGGAAATCGCATGGATCGTACTCGTAACTGATAGATAATGGAACGAGATGCAGTTGCTTCAATCTTTCGGCGATACTGCCCTCGCCTCCCATCGACATCATCTGGAGGATACCTTTCTGGGTGCGGTCGTCACTATCCTTCGCCCTACCCTCTCGCTGAGCTATCCAGATGTTCTCCTTCTTCTCCTTGATAGCGAAGTGCATATAGTCGGAAAGGCGCTTGCTTGCCTTCAACATCTCTCGCATGCCCAAGGCACGCTCTACGATGAATGCTTTGTTCACTCGCACCAAGTCCTTGACCCAAGGAAGAGACAAGAGGTTATCACCGATGGCTATCTCGCAAGTGGTCTTGAACTTGTTGTCAACCAAGAGAACATCCAAGATTGCTGAATCGAGCACGATATCACGGTGATTGCTGATGAAGGTGTAGTTGCGGGTATTGTCGATTGCCGAACAATCCATCTCACATCCTGTGGCTGCCTTCTTCAATATGCCATGCACGAAGTCGTAGGCGAAAGCCAACTGGAAATCGAGATTGGTCTTGCAAGCCTTCAACTTCTGGGCTATCATCTCGAAAGGTACCTGTGGATAAAGATAAGCAAGCACTTGCTTGAACTGATCGTTTGAAAGCAAACGATCGAATACCTCAGGAAGGTCTTCCGGCTCCCAAGGACGAATGGTATCAAATTCTTGAGGAATCTTCATAGCTTTACCTTATTATATATATGGTTCTGCGCAAAGGCACAGAACCATATAAAATGATGAATTTTAGAATTGATTCTCTACGATGTCGCTGAGCACCTCCTTGATGTCGAGGCCAGCGGCACGTACCTGCTGAGGGATGAAGCTGGTAGGAGTCATACCTGGTGTGGTGTTGATTTCCAACATATTCACCTTGTCCTTGCCGTTCTTATCCTTAGTGATAATATAGTCGATGCGGATGATGCCGTTAGCATGAAGGATGTCGTAGATGCGAGAAGTGGTCTTGGCAACCTCGGCAGCAGTCTCAGGAGCGAGACGGGCTGGCGTGATTTCCTGTACCTGCCCATTGTACTTGGCATCATAGTCGAAGAACTCATTGCTGGTTACCACCTCGGTAGCAGGGAACACCACTTCCTTGTCGGCTGTCTTATAGACACCCTGTGAAATCTCGGTACCTTGCATATAAGCCTCAACCATAGCCTCCTCAGCCTCCATGAAAGCCACACGGAGGGCTGGAGCCAACTGGTCGGCGTTCTTCACCTTGCTCACACCGAAGCTACTGCCATCGGCTGCAGGCTTCACGAAGCAAGGCATACCGATTCGCTTGGCGATAGCTTCCTCGTCATACTGTTCACCACGACGAAGCAAGATGCTATCAGCCACGTTGATGCCGAAGCCACGGAGATAGTTATTGAGCACATACTTGTCGAAGGTCATCGCCTCGACAAGCACACCACTGGTAGAGTATGGCAAGTGGATGAGGTCGAAGTAACCCTGCATCACACCGTTCTCACCAGGCTGTCCGTGGATGGTGATATAGGCATAGTCGAAATACTGACGTTTGCCGTCCTTGAGGAAAGAAAAGTCGTTCTTGTCGATGTCGGCAGTCTCGCCGTTATCGAAAGCTACATGCCAGTCGGTGCCCTTCACATCGACGAGGTAGATGTTATAGCGCTCTTTATCGAAGAAAGAGTACAAACCCTGACCTGAGCGCAATGATACGTCGTGCTCAGAAGAATCGCCACCGCATACGATGGCTATCGTTCTCTTGCTATTTTCCATAATTACTATCTGTTTTTAATTTCTTGTTCTTTTATGAATACAAGGCCTTATCGGGAAGTTTACCACCTTCTATTGAGCCTTGAAAGTATCTTGTGTGGTGCCTGCGATAAAGCCGCGCCACTTCTCTATCAGCTGTCTGAAATCATCCGGCCACTCGCTGTCGAAATCCATCTGTTGCTTGGTGGTAGGATGCACGAAGCCTAGGGTCTTGGCGTGGAGTGCCTGACGAGGACATAGCTTGAAGCAATTCTGTATGAAAGCCTTGTAACTGCTGCTACGCTGGCCTCTCAGAATCTCGGCACCGCCATAGGTCTCGTCCATGAAGAGCGGATGACCAATATGCTTCATGTGAGCACGTATCTGATGGGTACGACCTGTCTCCAAGATGCACTGCACCAAGGTGGTGTAACCGAAACGCTCCAACACCCTGTAGTGGGTAACCGCACTCTTTCCGATGCCGCTATCAGGGTCGAACACCTTCATACGAAGACGATTCTTCGGGTCTCGCCCGATGTTTCCCTCTATACGACCTTCGTCCTCCACGATATTGCCCCAAACCAAAGCATTATAGCTGCGATGGGTGGTCTTGTGGAAGAACTGTCTGCTAAGCGCCGTCTTGGCATCTGGAGTTTTCGCCACCACAAGCAAGCCCGAAGTATCCTTGTCGATACGATGCACCAAGCCCACCTCTGGGTCATTGGCATCAAACTCAGGCATATCTCTCAGATGCCAAGCCACTGCCTGGATGAGCGTACCATGGAAGTTGCCGGCACCAGGATGAACCACCATGCCTGCCTCCTTGTTGACCACCATCAACTGGTCGTCTTCATAGACCACGTTGATAGGAATCTCCTCTGGCTTGATGGTTGTCTCATGACGAGGACGGTCGAGCATCAAGGTTACGAGGTCGTTGGGACGAACCTTGTAATTGCTCTTCACAGGCTTGCCATTTACGTGGATGAAACCTGCGTCGGCAGCCTGCTGAATGCGATTGCGGCTCTGATAAGCCATTTTATCTGCCAAGTACTTGTCGATGCGAACAGGATCTTGGTTGGCATCCACCTGCACCTTCCAGTGCTCGTAAAGCTCACCATCACCTGCGTTTGGCGAAACTTCCTCGCAGAGTTGCAACTCGTCACCGAGTTCATCTTCATATATATTACTATCCAATGTATTCATATACCTTAATTATATATATAAGTGTTATTCCACGACTTCATTCTTCTGATGCTCATGGGTCGGTGAAGTCTCCGTAGATTCAGTCCCTGGAACCACCTCGAAGTTATCCTCGTCAGAATTTCCTCCATCCTCCTCTCCCTCTATCACATCATCATGGCCATGATAAACTGGATCTACCATATCAATGGAGTCGGAAGAATCTCTTCTTCCATTACCCACCTGTATGATGAGCACATCGTCTACAGACACCTTGTCGCCCGCCACCACATGATGACCTTTCACAAGAATGCCGTACACCCAGTCTTCCTCACCCGGCACATACTGCGGTGTCCCCAGTTTGAATCCCATTGCCGTGAGTTTCGCCATTGCCTCGCGCAACGAACTGTTGTCGATGACATCAGGGATGGTGATGCGTGGCGAATGATCGGAATTAATGGTAACATAGATGACGTGCCCCGACTTAACCACTTCTCCGTAAGCAGGAGTCTGCTCCAAGATGCAATCTGGCGGCAACGAACGTACATATCCCGTATCGGTGACCACAATGTCCAATCCGGCATCGTCGAGGATACGAGTGGCATCATCGATGTTCTTGTATCGAATGTCCGGCACCCGTATGGCCTCACCGTGATGGGTGTAGATGTCGATGCCAAACTTGACGCCGACACAGAGCAAAATGAGCACCAAGAACATGGCACCAATGTTGCCCCAAAGATACTTACTCTTAAACTTATTTATAAACTCAGATGAAGTCATACTTTTATTTTTGCTGCAAAGATAGGAATAATCAAAGACAATACAAAATAAAACACGAAGTTTTTGCTCATCATAACCCTATAAAAAGACAAAAAGCAGCAAAGAATCTCTCCTTGCTGCTTTCAATGTCATCGTCTGCCGACGAATCTACCACTAGAAATTACTTTCCGTGGTGCTCGTCAGATACAGTTAACTTCTTACGGCCATGAGCACGGCGAGAAGCCAATACGCGACGACCATTCTTTGTTGCCATACGCTCACGGAAACCATGCTTGTTCACGCGACGACGATTGTGAGGCTGAAATGTTCTTTTCATTTTTTCTTATTTATTTTTTAATTTATAATTCGCGACAAAAGTGCGGAATACGCCCTTTTTGGGCTGCAAAATTACGCATATTTTCTGAAATAACCAAGAAAACTACCAAATTTAGCTTAATTATTTATGTTTTTTTCGATAATTCCTTTGATTTTTCATGTTTTTGCCGTAACTTTGCACCCGATTTGGTGATTATTATAATAACATTCAAGATAAACAAGAAATGATTAATTCACAGGAAATTAAGATTGGAACTTGCATCCGCATGGATGGCAAGGTATGGGTTTGTATCGACTTTCAGCACAGAAAGCCAGGTAAAGGTAACACTGTCATGAACACTAAGTTGAAGAATGTTGCCGATGGTCGTGTATTGGAGCGTACATTCCAGGTTGGTTTCAAGTTGGAGGATGTTCGCGTTGAGCGCCGTCCTTACCAGTACCTCTACGAGGACGCTACTGGTTGCATCTTCATGAACCAGGAGACTTTCGAGCAGGTGCCTATCCCTAAGGAGAACGTTACTGGTGGCCAGTACATGAAGGAAGGTGATGTTGTAGAGGTTGTTACTGATACAACTGATGGTACTATCCTCTTGGCCGAGATGCCAGTGAAGACTACTTTGAAAATCGCTCACTCTGAGCCAGGTGTGAAGGGTAACACTGCAACTAACGCTACTAAGCCAGCTACTCTTGAGACAGGTGCTGAGGTTCGTGTTCCTTTGTTCGTAAATGAGGGCGAGACTATCCAGATCGATACTCGTGATGGTAGCTACCTCGGTCGTGTAAGTGAGTAAAGTATGACGTATTCTATCATTGTCCCTGTATACAATCGTCCCGACGAAGTGGACGAACTGTTAGAGAGTCTTACCCATCAAACGGAGAAAGACTTCGAGGTGGTCATCGTCGAGGATGGTTCGCAAAAGCCCTGCAAGGATATTTGCGAACGATACACCGACAAGATGGACATACATTATTACTATAAAGAGAACTCTGGTCCTGGTCAGAGTCGCAACTATGGCGCCGAGCGTGCCAAGGGTGAGTATCTCTTGATACTCGACAGCGACGTGGTCTTGCCAGAGGGCTATCTGAAGGCTGTAAGTGATGAGTTGAGCCGTGAGCCTGCTGATGCGTTCGGTGGTCCCGACAAGGCACACTCATCATTTACAGACACTCAGAAAGCGATTTCTTATTCTATGACTTCTTTCTTTACCACCGGTGGTATCCGTGGCGGAAAGAAGAAGATGGATAAGTTCTATCCTCGTTCATTCAACATGGGCATCCGCAGGGATGTTTATCTCAAGTTGAATGGTTTTTCCAATATGCGCTTCGGTGAGGACATTGATTTCTCCATCCGCATCTTCAAGGCAGGTTGCAAGTGTCGCCTGTTCCCTGAGGCGTGGGTATGGCACAAGCGCCGCACCGATTTCCGCAAGTTCTGGCGACAAGTCTATAACAGCGGCATCGCCCGCATCAATCTCTACAAGAAATATCCCGAGAGCCTCAAGCTCGTGCATCTGCTTCCTATGGTCTTCACCGTGGGAGTCGTCGGCACGCTCCTGTTACTCTTCTTCGGTTTCTTACCTTACATGCTAGGCACCGTCCACATATTCCCTATCTTGGGACATGCGATGGAAGCGCTCGGTTGCATCGGTCTCTTCTTCATCCTCCTTTACACAGTGGCGTTGTTCATCGACAGTGCCAAGGTGAATCATAGCGTGAAGATTGGCTTGCTCAGCATCCGTGCCGCCTTCACCCAACTGATGGGTTATGGTTGCGGATTTCTCTCTGCTTGGTGGAAGAGATGTGTGCTTGGAAAGAGTGAATTCAGCGCATACAACAAGACTTTTTACAAGTAAGCCAAGACCTGTAGAACTAAAAACGTAAAGAGTATGGGTGAGAACAAACTAACCATTGCCAACTGGGCAGAGGAAGACAAGCCTCGTGAGAAACTGGAGCGACTGGGTGCCTCAGCATTATCCAATGCCGAGCTTCTAGGCATACTTATCGGCTCAGGCTCCACAGACGAGAGTGCCGTCGATTTGATGAAGCATATTTTGAGAGATTGCGACAACAACCTCAACACACTCGGCAAGATGTCCATCAAAGACTTGACCCGATACAAAGGCATGGGTCCAGCCAAAGCCATCACCATCCTTGCTGCTTGCGAACTAGGCAAGCGCCGTGCCCTCGACAAAATTGGCACTCGCCCCGACCTAGGCTCATCCCTCGCCATCTACAACTACATGCTCCCCAAGATGCAAGACCTCAGCACCGAGGAGGCTTGGCTATTGATGATGAACCAAAATTTCAAGCTTATCAAGGCTTCCTGCATCTCCAAAGGAGGCATCACCGAGACTGCCACTGATATTCGACTCATCATCAAGGAAGCCGTACTCAACAACGCCACCATCATCGCCTTCTGCCATAATCACCCGAGCAACAGTCCTCTGCCAAGCAAAGCCGACGATGTACTCACCCAAAAGATAGCCAAGGCCTGCGAAATCATGCGTCTTTTCTTCATGGACCACGTCATCATCACCGACGGAGCCTTCTATTCCTATCACGACAAGGGGAAACTATAAAAAGGAGAAGGCATCAGGATACGAAGGTTTCAGAAAATAATAGATCCTATCATAACTAAATAGAATTAGAGTAAATAGTTGTCTAAATATGGTGTATTAGGCAACCGAAATGAAAAAAAGTGGCTTTTCTTTTTGTATTGTCCCCTTTTTACATTATCTTTGTAATCAAAAACAATAAAGCAATGACACAAGAAGAAAAGACTAAGATAGAAGAAAAGATCGTAGATGTGCTCAAGACCGTTTACGACCCTGAGATTCCTGTCAATATTTGGGACCTCGGTATGATTTACAAGATTGATGTGAAGGACGATGGCAACGTAGATCTAGACATGACCTTTACAGCACCATCTTGCCCTGCCGCCGACTTCATCCTGGAAGACGTTCGCACCAAGGTGGATAGCGTGGAAGGTGTAAAATCTGCCAACGTCAACCTCGTGTTCGAGCCAGCTTGGGACCAGAGTATGATGAGCGAAGAGGCCCGTGTAGAACTCGGTTTCGAGTAAGCTATATATTGCCGAATAAAGCGCAAGCATTAGCGCTAAGGACAATGACAAAAGTTGACAGCTTTAACAAATCTAACATAGGGACGCTCCTAGGAGTTTTCCTTCTTTAACTTTCAAACGTTCCGCGTATGAAAAATGTATATTTTCTTTCCGATGCCCACCTGGGTTCACTTGCCATTCCTCATGCAAGGATGCAAGAGCGACGCTTGGTTCGTTTCTTGGACAGCATCAAGAACAAGGCTGCCGCCATCTACCTATTGGGCGACATGTTCGACTTTTGGAACGAATATAAATATGTAGTACCCAAAGGTTATACCCGTTTTTTGGGCAAACTCTCCGAGTTGACCGACATGGGCGTGGAGGTGCATTTCTTCACTGGCAATCATGATCTTTGGACTTACGGATACTTGGAGGAAGAATGTGGTGTCATCGTGCATCATAAACCTCAGACCGTAGAGATATACGACAAGGTATTTTTCTTGGCACATGGCGATGGATTAGGCGATCCCGACAAGAAGTTCAAGTTCTTGAAGGCGATGTTCCACGACCGCACTTGCCAGCGTTTGCTTAATGCCATCCATCCTCGTTGGGGAATGGCACTGGGATTGAACTGGGCAAAGCATAGCCGCTTGAAGCGTGCCGACGGCAAGGAAGAGCCATATATGGGCGAAAAGAAAGAGTTCTTGGTGCGCTTCGCCAAGCAATATATGCAGAACCACAAGGACATCGACTACTTCATGTTCGGTCATCGCCATATCGAGCTAGACCTCATGCTGAGCAAGAAGACTCGCATGATGATTCTCGGCGACTGGATATGGCAGTTCACCTACGCCGTGTTCGATGGCGAGCACATGTTCATGGAAGAATATGTGGAAGGCGAAAGTCAGCCATAAATAATGATAACGACAAAGGGCAG
>DHMR01000014.1 GCA_002405875.1 bacterium UBA4637 | reverse complement strand
CTCAATCGCTTGTCGTATTTCTCCATGAAGCTCTCGCCGTTAGGCAAGCGCAGGATGCCGCCGTAACCACGCATCGCCTCGGTGATGAGGAATGCTGGGTGGGTCTCTCCTGGGTGGAAGAGGGCTGTAGGGTGGAACTGCACGAACTCCATATCGGCTACCGTACCCTTGGCACGATAAACCATCGCCTCGCCATCGCCTGTGGCAATCACAGGGTTGGTAGTAGTCTGATAAACGGCACCACATCCACCGGTACACATCACGGTAACCTTGCTCAGATAGGTATCCACCTTCTGGGTATCAGGGTTCAGCACGTATGCGCCGTAGCAGTTGATGTAAGGAGTACGGCGAGTCACACGGGCACCCAAGTGGTGCTGGGTGATAATCTCCACGGCGAAATGATTCTCCTTGATGTCGATGTCTGGGTTGTTACGCACTGCCGCCATCAAGCCACGCTGAATCTCGGCACCAGTATCATCTGCGTGATGAAGAATGCGGAACTCACTATGACCGCCCTCACGATGGAGGTCGAACTTGCCATCCTGCTGCTTGTCGAAGTTGACACCCCAATTTACAAGCTCTTTGATTTGCTCTGGGGCTTTGGTTACCACTTGCTTGACTGCTTCAATGTCGCTGATGTAGTCACCAGCAATCATTGTATCCTGGATGTGCTTTTCGAAGTTGTCCACTTCGAGGTTAGTGACTGAAGCAACACCACCTTGTGCAAACGATGTGTTGGCCTCGTCGAGCGAGGTTTTGCAAATCATGCACACTTTACCTTTGTGCGCTCTGGCAACTTTCAGAGCGTAGCTCATACCGGCAACTCCTGCACCGATAATCAGAAAATCATACTTATAAACCATTGAGTTTATTTTATCTTGTTTCTTCACAGGGAGTGCTTGCCGAAGCAAAAATCCCTAATTATTATTCGGATTGATTCCTTAATTCGTTGCAAAAGTAATAATTTATCTTTAAAATGAGTAAAAAGAGGGGGATTTTTTGTAATTTTGCAGTGTTTTTTAGTGATTTAGAGCCTTTGAGGCTTTCATATAGCTATATTAAATAAGGTATGACAGACAGAACTTTTCATAAACGTTTCACTTTGACGGCAAAATGTGGCATCGCTCTTTTCACACTTTTGGCAGGTTATTTCTTTTGGACGAAAGTGGCGATTGTCGGCATTTTCTTGGCCATTGTCATTGTGGGCATGATAGAGCGTATCCTCCATACGACCTATACCTTCAAGCGTGTCAAACCTATTGACCGTGACGAGGAGATGGACTTCATCGTCATCGACGAGGGGCGATTTTCTAGCAAGAAGACCATTCCTGTGTGCGATATTGTCAAGGTGGAGCCGATGAAGGTGTGCCTGGGGCTCGACCATGCCTTAGTCATCGAGTTTGGTGCTAAGCACTTGGTGAGCCTCCAACCTGACAACGAGGAGGGATTTGTCAAAGAGGTAGAGAAAAAACTTGGTAAATTAGAAAAATAAATTAGAAGATAGGGATGCTTCCCTTGAAGAACTGTTGAAATGAATAAGATTTTTAAATATGTGATGAGTTTGCTAGCTGTGGTGGCACTTAGCCTTCCATTGCAAGCGCAAGTGGTCATAGAAAATTCGGGTGACGAACACGATGAAGAGGTTGTGGAGGACAAGGACGACAATGAGGTGACGGATTCCGCCATGGTGGATTCGATAGCTCGGGATACGTTGAGATTGCCTTGGCCGCAAGCGATGCAAAAAGGTATCGACAAACTCTTGGAAAGCAAGATGTTTGAGACTTCCCAGGTCGGAATTATGGTCTGGGACTTGGAGGCGGACTCCTGCATCTATCATTTTCGTGAACGTCAACTGATGCGTCCTGCCAGTACCATGAAACTGGTGACTGCCATTACGGCTCTCGACAAGTTGGGCGGCTCTTATCAGTTTAAGACTCAACTGAAATATACGGGGACTGTGGAAAATCATGTTCTCAAAGGCGACATCTATTGCATCGGTGGCATGGATCCTCGTTTTAATACGGATGATATGACAGCTTTCGTAACGAGTTTGAAGGACATGGGTGTGGACAGCATACAGGGAAATATTTATGCCGACCGATCGATGAAAGATGCCGACTTGCTTGGCGAGGGGTGGTGCTGGGATGATGACAACCCTGTGCTCTCGCCTTTGGTATTTGGTCGAAAGGATAATTTCATGGATCGATTTTTGTCCAAGCTGAAAGATGCGGGCATTGTCTACCTCGGAGAGAGCGTTTCTGTCAAGCGCTGTCCTGCCAGTGCTTTCTCGGTATGTACTCGTTTCCATACAATGGATCAGATTCTTCATAAGATGATGAAGGAAAGCGACAATCTCTATGCGGAGAGTATGTACTATCAGATAGCTGCCTCTACGGGTAATCGCCCGGCGAGTGCCAAGAGTGCTCGTAGCGTGGAGCGACAGCTTTTTCGCAAGATAGGACTTGACCCTCAGCGATGCAAGCTTGCCGATGGCTCTGGACTTTCACTCTATAATTATCTGAGTGCCGAACTGGAGGTGCGTCTCCTCCGCTATGCTTATCAGAACGAAAACATCCTGCCGCACTTGAAGCCTTCGCTTCCTGTGGCTGGTGTTGACGGCACTTTGAAGAAGCGTATGAGAAGCGGTTTCGCCCATGGCAATGTGAAGGCAAAGACAGGCACGCTGACAGGTATCATCTCGCTTGCTGGTTACTGCAAGGCTGCCAATGGTCACGACCTGTGCTTCTCTATTATCAATAACGGTATCATGCACGGCAATAACGCCCGCAACTTCGCCGACAAGGTGTGCGAGTTGTTGTGCCAACCGTAGTTTTAAAGGTAAAAAAGGTAAAAATATTGTAATGTTATGGAGGATATTCGTAAGTTTGTAGAGGATTTGATCAGTATGGTAGGCATCACTGGTGGCGCAGTTCCGATGCTTCGCCATGTGTTGCTCACCATCACCGCCATCTTGTTGGCTATGCTGAGCGACTTCCTTTGTAGAAAGATATTGGTACCGCTCATTAGCAAGATAACTGAGAAAACCGAGGTGACTTGGGATGATGTCTTGCTCAACAAAAAGGTACTGACCTCGGCTTGCCACATTGTACCAGCCATCGTGATATGGAAGCTCATGCCATTGGTATATTTGGAGTATCCTATATTCAAGGAGATATTGGAACGTGCCACTGGCATCTACATCGTCGTGATGTCGGTGCGCACCGCTCTGGTGTTCATCGGTTCGTTCAAGGGACTGGAGGAGTCGGGGCAGCGTCGGTCTTCGGCACAACAGTATTTCCATACTTTCTGTGGCGTGCTCCGTATCTTGATGCTTTTCGTGGCTGGTGTCGTGGTCATCGCCATCTTGCTTGGCAAGAATCCGATGACCTTGTTTGCTGGCTTGGGCGCTACTTCCGCCGTGCTGATGTTGGTCTTCAAGGACACCATCACGGGATTGGCTTCGGGTGTCCGTCTCACGAGCAACGACATGCTTCACAAGGGCGATTGGATAACCGTAAAGTCGGTGGATGCCAATGGTATCGTGGAGGAAATGTCGCTCACGACCGTGAAGGTGCGCAACTTCGACAATACCATCGTCACCATTTCTCCTACGACCTTGGTGAATGGTTCTTTCCAAAACTGGATTGGTATGCAACAGGGTGGGGGAAGACGCGTGAAACGAGTAGTCTACTTCGACTTCCGAAGCGTACGATTGGTCGATGATGCCTTGAAGCAAAAGTTCATCGAGAAGCATTTCGCCACGGAGGACTCCTTCAAATTGAAAGAGTCTTTGCAAAAGACCTTGGCGAAGGATGGTATTTCTGTCACCGAGATTTCTGCCGATTCGTTGAGCCAAGCAGAAAAGCAGATGGAGCAAGGAAAAAAGGTGGAGGATATTGATTTGCTGAATCCGTCAGCTCTCGCACCAACCAATCTCCAGTTGTATAGAAAGTACATGGAAAGATACCTTCGTGAGCGCCCTGAGGTAAATACGGGGTTGACTTTGATGGTGCGCCATTTGGAAGCTACCCAATGCGGACTTCCTATCGAGTTTTATTTCTTCCTCAAGGACAAGGTGTGGGTCAACTATGAGCACATCCTCGCCGACATCATGGAACATGCTTATGCACTGGCTGGTGAGTTTGGCTTGACCATCTATCAGCAATATCCAGAACAGTAATTTTATGAATGTTAAATGTTGAGTGTTGAATGTTGAATTCTTCTTTTTCAAATATAATACTTTCTTGGTTTCGTGAAAATGGCAGGGACTTGCCTTGGCGCGAAACCAAGGACCCGTACGCCATTTGGTTGAGTGAGATTATCCTTCAGCAGACTCGCATCAACCAAGGGTGGGAGTATTGGGAACGATTCATGGCTCAATATCCTACGGTCGATGCCCTTGCTGCTGCTAATGAGGATGAGGTCTTGAAACTTTGGCAGGGACTGGGCTACTACTCTCGTGCCCGCAACCTCCATGCCGCAGCCCAGCAAATCGTGGCAATGGGGCGATTTCCCGATACGCTCGAAGGCATCAAGTCTCTGAAGGGAGTGGGCGATTACACGGCGGCAGCCATAGGCTCCTTTGCCTTCGACCTTCCAGCGGCAGTGGTCGATGGCAATGTCTACCGAGTGCTTGCCCGATACTTCGGCATCGAGACACCTATCAACACGACACAAGGGAAGAAGGAGTTTGCGACTTTGGCGCAGTCCTTGTTGCCTGACGTGGATGGTTCGGAGAAGATTTGTCCGAATGAATTTGACATGGATTTGTCGCCTGTTTCTGCTTATAACCAAGGCATGATGGACTTTGGCGCCATCCAATGCACGCCGCAATCGCCCAAGTGTATGCTATGTCCATTGGCTGAGACTTGCGAAGCTTTGCGAACGAATCGTGTGGAGACTTTGCCTGTGAAGGAAAAAACATTAAAGGTGAAGACACGTTATCTTACCTATATATATATAAGGTGTAAGTCGGCGACTGATGGGGAACCGATGGTTGCCATCCATCGTCGTGGCAAGGGCGATATTTGGCAGGGATTGTGGGAGCCCTTCAATGCTTCCATCCATGAAGAGCAATCCACAGCCTCGCTTGCGGAGATTGAGAAAATGTTGCAGCTCTCGTCCACCGATGGCTTGCAACTGATGGCACAGCATGTGAAGCATGTGCTCACCCATCGCATTCTCTTGGCTGACTTCTATCTCTTGGAAACAGAAGAGCGTCCTCAGCTTCCTGATGATTACATCTGGATCAAAGAGAGTGAGATAGATAATTATGGTGTACCGAGATTGATAGAGATGCTTTTACTGAAAAGGAGATATTGATAGGTTTGAAGAATGGTTCGTACGATCATTTTAGGTTGTTGTATGACAGATGGGTGTCAGCACTTTTTCATTATGTTCTGAAGTTGGTGAAATCGCAAGCTTTGGCGCAGGATATTTTGTGGGCGAGGCTGAAGATTTCTATCAGAAAATAGATGAGTTGATGGCGCACTGATTCTTCGCACCAACTAAAAATAAGAAGCCCCTATTGCTATGAATGCTGCAATGGGGTCTTCTTTTTATTTTATATAGTGTAGAAAGTTTCGTTCCGAGACACGGAATGTGCGTTCCGTGACTTGGAATGTACGTTCCGTGTCTTGGAATGGCCGTTCCGTGTCACGGAACGGAACTTTTCTCACATTGTAAATAACTTTTAGTAGTTCTTTGCCTCTATCTGGAAATAGCTCTGTGGGTGGTTGCAGACAGGGCAAACCTCTGGAGCTTGCTTGCCTACGCAGATGTGACCACAGTTAGCGCACTGCCAGATGCAATCGCCGTCACGAGAGAAAACGAGCTTGTCCTGCACGTTCTTCAAGAGCTTGCGATAACGCTCCTCGTGATGCTTCTCGATCTCGGCGACCATCTCAAACTTGATGGCAATCTCCTCGAAACCTTCCTCACGTGCTTCCTTTGCCATGCGTGGGTACATCTCTGTCCACTCGTCGTGCTCACCATTGGCTGCAGCCTCCAAGTTCTTCTCGGTGTCCTGGATGGCACCGCCTTCCAAATACTTGAACCACATCTTGGCGTGCTCCTTCTCGTTGGCGGCAGTTTCCTCGAAGATGTTGGCTATTTGAACATAGCCATCCTTCTTGGCCTTGGATGCGAAGTATGTATATTTGTTACGAGCCTGAGACTCACCAGCGAATGCCTCTTGCAAATTCTTCTCTGTTTTTGTACCTTTCAGTTCCTTCATAATGTATTTGTGTATTAAGTTAATAATAGGGTTAAAATGAAGTGTCAGTAGTTATCTTATTTACTGATTATCATTTCGATTGCAAAGATATTGTAATTTTTCCAAACTTGCAAGCTTCTATACAATTATTTGCTTTGTCTTTGCAACTTTTAACGAAAAAGCGCATGATTTGCTAATATCTTACTATCTTGCGAGCTGTGTTTCCTTGTTTGATAATCACAATGCCCTTTAAGCCATTGGTAAGGGTTGTCTGCCTACCATCCACAGTATAAACCTGATATGGCTTGCTGTAGTCGATAGTTCCATGATTGTCTGATACGGTGATAGGAGCATTGATGCCTGTCGTGGTTTTGGTGCCTGTGATGGTCAAGTCCTTGATTTCCCAAGTGCAGCAGATGTTAGCATCGCTTGTGTAGTGGAAACTGAGGATAATCTTGCTGCCACAGTATTGGCTGAGGTCAAGGTCGTACTTGGCGAATGTCCAACTGTCCTTTGATGGTACAGCCAAGTCGGTGAGCTTGCTAGTCTCCTTTTCACCCGTCTCGTCATCGATGACCGTTGCCTCTACGGATAGGTAGTCAAGAGCCTTGCCCTTGGCATAGTTAATGGCTTGGTTGAGAGTCAGGGTCGCACTTTGGTAATCAGTCAAGTCGATTTCTGGGAGAGAAAGAGTGGCATCGGCCACATGGTTTTTCTTGTCGCTTGAAGTATATGCTGTTGCTTTCCATCCATACTTGGAGGTCTGTATCCAGATGTTGCTGTAAGTACTTTCGTTCTTAACAATGGATTCCGTGCAGTTACCTTTGCTTTTCATGTAGTCGGCAGTGTAGATGGTCTCCTCGATAGGGGTGTCAGGTGTTGGGTCTGGTGTCACTGTTCCGCCACCATTCTTATAGTCAGTCGACTTCACTGTTGTTTCCGGATTGAAAGCATAGTTGATGCTGTCTCCCCAAACATACTCCATCAAGTTAGGGAAGTCAACGTATGGGTTGCGATTGCCTTGAATCTTATAGACATCCTCGTTGCGCTTGATTTCTAGTGCGTCTGGTTTGTCAGCTTTAGCCCATTTTATAAATAAGGTATAAGCCCACTTCTGTAGGGTAGGGTAAGTGCCTTGTTGGAGAATTTGAAGGGCAGAAGTTCCACTCCATGTAAAGTTTTGGTATGTGGTCGCCATATACATATAGCCACGGGCGAAGTCTCCTTTCCATGGGTCTGCTGGCTCCCAGTACTTTTTACCGTCAGTGCCTTCGCCTACTTTGGTCCAGTTGTTTCCCTTGTCCCCGCTGACAACGGTTCCCATCGGGTAGTTGCTTTTCGTGGAATTGATCTTGCTTTCGCAAGGCATGAGGTTGTAGAGGTCTTGGTAAGCTTGATTATTACTGCCTCCCCACCAACTTTTAGGAAAAGAGTGTTCGATGTTCATGCCAGAGCCGGTTGCTCCTTGACTTGTGGACTTCACCCATGCGCTCTTGGCAGAGTAGCGGTCGATGAAATAGCCACGGTCGTCACGGTCTGTGTCCCAAAATCCCCACCAAGTATGTCCTCTTCCGCTTCCATAGGTGAGGACATTCGCCTTCTTGACGATGTTATATACAGCCGTTTTCAGTTCCGCTCCTTTCTTTCCTTTGAGCGAGTTGTAATAACCATCAGGGATTTGTGCCAGGGATGGTATGGCTGGCAAGGCAAATGCGACGATAGCAAGAGCCATTTGGAGTAATCTTTTTCTCATAAGTTATTTTTATTTAATGTATACCTTTGATTAAATTGCTGCAAAAATAAGCATAATTTTTGATTCTGTTGTTACAAAATTGATAAAATTTGTCGAGTAAAGGCAAATTTCAGCAGAAAAGCTTGGAACGTATTAAATATTTATATAAATTTGCGGTGTCTAAGAGTTGGATTCTAATAAGTTCTAATATATTATTAATTTAAAGAGAAGATTATGAAACAAAATTTACGCATTTTAATGGCCTTCCTGATGGTGCTGCTATTCGGGGGGGCGAGTTATGGACAAGAAGAGATTACCTATACGGTAAGTTCTAAAACGTCAGTGATAGCTGATAAGGATATAGATGGTGTTTCTGCCACTTTCAACAATACCTACTCAATAAAAGATCAATTAACTAAAGGTAATTCTATGACCCTTACAGTTAAAGGATATCCTTATGAGGTTGTTCAAGTAAAATTAAATCTTCGTCGCAATAAAAGTACAGGTGATGGTACTTTAAACGTACAGGTCGGTGATGTAAAGGCTCTAAATAAAACTTTAACAACCAACGATTTGACAAATACCTATGCAATCTATTCTTATGATTTATCTACTTCTGGAATCATTGGTAAAGATATTGTTATAAAATTATCAGCTACGAACAATTCACTCTATTGTAATTCCTTTACGATAGTTCCAGTGAAAGTTAGTAAAAAAGAAACAACATTATCTTTCGGAGAAACTTACGACAATCAGACAATCACAAAGAAAGTAAATGACACCTATACAGCTAAAGCTTCTTTGAAAGCTACGGAAAGTGGTGAAGCTATAGATGGTGCTACCATAACTTATGAAAGTAGTGACAAGGAGGTTGCAGATGTCGAAGATGGAGAAGTGCTTTGTTACAAGGAAGGTACTGCTGTCATTACCGCAAAGTATGCTGGTGATGATACTTATGCCGCTTCTTCTGCTTCATATACAATCAATGTTGTAGATGGTAGAACAGAAACTTCGTTGACATTTCCAAAAACATCCTATTCCTTTGAACAAGGTGCAGATAAAGGTACTGAAACCATTGAGGATAATGCTGCAATATTGAGTCCAATAGTTGGTGGCTCAGCAATTAAATATACCAGTACAGGTACAGATGGACTTGTTGAAGTTTTGGAAGATGGTTCCGTCATTGTAAATACCAATGTCATCGGTTCTGCAACAATCACTGCAACATTTGCTGGAAATGATACTTATAAGCCTGCTACAGCTTCTTATACTATTCAAGTATACAAGCCTGTATCTTCAATTATATTAAATTCAATATCAAAGTCTTTTGCAGATATTGAAGGTGGTGGAAGTGGCTATAAAACTAAAGAATGTACCTTTGTAAGTACTGAAGGTGACAAATATCAGTTTAGTGTTAAAGACGGTATGATACAAAATGATCATTTGCAGCTCAAGGCAACTTCTGGTAAAGTGACATCTCCTACGTTTGGAATGGAAAATGGGTATTTTGTTACAGTAAAATATACTTCTTCAACCGATATGTCTTTGGTAATAAATGGTGTCAAAACGATAGGAAAAAATGGAGTTGTGGCAGCAAAGGCGACCTCAGATGTCCCTTTTGTGCTACAGACGGGCAATAAGTATTCTACAGTTTCTGAAATTTCTATTTCAACAAAGTACGAATTCCTTACAACCGCAGCCTCAGGTTTTGCTACTTATGCTGCTGATTTTGCAGTAGACTATAAGTCCGCTGGTTTGGAAGCATACGCAATAAAGGTAAATGCTGATAATTCAGGTGTCGAATATACTGAATGCACAGGTGTGGTTCCTGCTGGTAAGGCAGTTCTTGTAAAGGGAACTCCAAGCACTGAATACACATTGATTCCTGCCACAGAGGAAGCTGGTGAATTTGACACGGATTTGAAAGCTTCTGACGGTAATGTTACTATCACAGCTGATAATCATGACAAGATTTATGCTTTTGGAACAAATAATGGTAAGTCAGGTTTCAAGCATGTCAAGGTTGGTGCAACTATTGCGGCAAAGAAAGGCTACTTGGAGTTGAATGATGCAACCAACGCTAAGGACTTCTTCGCATTTGATAATACGATAACTGGCATTGATGACTCTATTGTAATTGATGGTGTAGAAGTCCCTTTGCTTAACCTTGCTGGTCAGCATGTCACTGCTAACTATAAGGGTATTGTCATTAAGAATGGCAAGAAATTTGTGAATAAGTAATAGTATTGTTTAATCTAAAAAGTACAGATATGAAAAAGTATATAGAGCCAACCATTAAGGTTAAGAAAATAGAACTTGAAGATATGATAGCTGCAAGTCCTGGTGCTGAAAAGGAATTGGATAAAACAACAGATTTGGAAGGGGATGCTGTTGAGTCCAAGAAGTACGGCAATGTCTCTTTCTGGGATGACGACGATGACGATATCGCAACAAAATAATCTTTACATCTAATAAAGATTATCATACAAAATAAAAAAGCTTACGCTTGTAGAGCTATTTCTCCAAAGCGTAAGCTTTTTTATTTATTTTTTCTTTTTCAATATCATCAAAGCACAAGCCAGCAATCCAAGGCCCACAACCCACGAGATGATAGCGCTGGTCACCATACCCAGTGTGTGTGTGAATCCTGCCACCACGAAGGTAAGGCAAGAAACCGTTGCCACGGTCAGGGCGTAAGGCAACTGAGATGAAACATGATGCACATG